>CAYVRB010000161.1:1210-13985 GCA_964453375.1 uncultured Alcaligenaceae bacterium | reverse complement strand
CGTGCCGATCAGGATCGTCGGCCGATACGCGGCCGCCTTCCGCGCCAGCGCCGACGCGTCCGTCGGGTCGGGATGGTGGACGACCTTCGCGCCGGCGAGGATCGGGAAGAGGCCGGCGATCGTGAGGCCGAAGCTGTGGAACATCGGCAGGAAACCGAGGACGGAGTCGGCGCGCGTCAACTCCTGCGGCGGCACGGCGCCGCGCAGGTCGGCGATGATGTTTCCGTGCGTCAGCGGCACCGCCTTCGGCGCCTTCTCCGAGCCGCTCGTGAAGAGGACGACGGCCGGCCGGTTCGGATCGGTCGGCAACCCGCCGAGCGCCAGCCGCCGGGCGAGAGTCGGAAGGTAACGCAGCCGCAGCATTCGGCGGAGCAGTTCGAGCTTCCCCATCGACGCGCGGATGTCTTCGAGGAAGACGTACTCCGTTCCCGGCACCTGGATCTGCGTCCGGTCGATGAAGCGCTTCGACGTGACGACCTTCGACAGGTTCATCAGCTTCGCGGCATGTTCGAGGTTGGCCGGGCCGGTGGTCCAGTTGAGGGCGACGGGGAGCTTGCCGGCGAGGTGGATGCCGAGGAAGGCGAGATCGGCGGCGACGGACGCGGGCAGGAGCAGGCCGAGGTTCTCGCCCGGCAGGTCGCGGAAGCGGGCCGCCATCGCCGTCGCGCCGACGAAGAGCTTCTCGTAGTTCACGGCGCCGGCGAGGTCGTCGGCGGCGGCGACATCCTTCGGGTTCTTGAGGACGCGGTTCACGAACGCTTCGGGGATCGTTTCGCCCAGGATTTCCAGTGGTTTTGAATCGGAGGGGGGCGCGAACCACGCCTTCGGCGCCGGCTTCGGCGGTCCGGAATCGAGCAATCCGTCCGCGAGCGCCCAGAGCTGTCCGAGGCTCGTCGGCACCACGTCGCTGCTGAAGCCGGAGAGCTGCTCGACCTGGAGCGCGATCTCCATCCCTTCGAGGCTATCAAGCCCCAAGTCGGCGAATCGCGTCTCGGCCTTGTTCTCCTCCGGGGCGAGCGGCCGCTTCAGGTGTTCCTCGACGATGTGCGCCACCGTTTCGATCGTCTTCGGCTTCACCTTCGAGAGGTCGAGCTCGACGGCGCGGACCGGCGGCGGATACTCGAACTCGCTCGGGCCGAAGAGGAAGTGGTACGGCACGTAGGTCGGCGTGTCGCCGCCGTCGGCGTTGAACCAGGCTTCGAGCCAGGGGTTGATCGCCTCGCGCGTCGGTTCGGGGCGCTGCGACGCGTCGAAGGCTTCGAGCGAGAAGGTGATGCGTCGGCGCGGCATGAAGAAGATCAGGTTCGTGAGCAGTTGCCGCACGCCCCGGAACAGCGAGGGAATCAGCTTCGGTTTGAAGCCGAAAGCCCAACTGAACGAGCTGCCCCAGAGGCCGCGGGTGCGAACGAGCACGAGCGTTGTGTTCGGCACCGCCTTGAGGACGTCGGAGGCGGTGCGTGCCGCATACATGTAGTCCTTGCCGTCGCGGGAGAGTGTGCCGGAGGGCCAGAGGACGACGTTGTCGCCGGCCTTCAAGGCGTTGATGACTTCCTGCACGGCCCCCTCGGCGCGCTGGCGCGCCTCGGCGCTTGCCTTCTCGGTTTCGGGCACCTTGATCGCGCGCAGCAGCCATGCGAGCGGCGCGAGCAACGGCGAGCGGAAGTTCGTTTCGAGCAGCATCGGCCGCATGCGGAAGGTGCGCCAGAGGTGCGCGATGACGTTCGGCGGATCGCTGTAGGCCGGATGGCTGGGGAAGATGAGGTACGGCCCGGGGCGCTTGAGGATTTCGGCCGCCCCTTCGACGCGCACGCGATAGCGCAGGCCGAGGACGAACTGCGCGAAGTACGTGAAGGCGACGCGGACGAAATGCAGCATGGGCCGGCCCCGGCGGTTGTCCTTAAGGTACGGACTCGTGCCCGATCGGTTCTCATCGACTACCTTGAACGGGATGCAGACCGATGGCGTTGTTCTTGTCCTCGGCGTCGCCCTTTTCGCCCTCGTGGCGCTCATCGCCGGCCCGGGATTGGTGTTGAAGGCCCGCGCCCGCCGTGCGGGGTTTCCGAACTCGCCACCGTTGATCGGTCCGTTGTTCTGGGTCGAACTTCTCCGGCTCGGTCGAGGAGGCACCCAACTCCGATTGCGGACGGTTTATTCCCTCATACTCCTCGTCGGACTTCTTGTCGCTTATTTGCGGGAAATCCCCGATGTTAGCCCGCTCACGCTTATCCTCGGCGGAGAAGTCCCACCGGAAGGAACGTCCAAACTCGGGGAGACGTTTTTCTTCATCTTCCTGCTGTTCCAATTACTGATGCTGACGCTGGTGACTCCCGTGTTCGCAGGGGCGTCCCTTTTTGAAGAACGTGATCGCCGAACGTTTGAATTGTTACGATCGTCGATGCTCTCGGATCGCGAGATCGTGACGGGCAAACTCGCGGCGCGCGTGCTGTTCGTACTGTCGCTGACGTTGACCGGTCTGCCCATTCTCGCGATCGCGATGCTGTTGGGAGGCATCGACGGCGAGCGGCTCGTCTGCGCGTTTGTCGTGTCGATCTTTTACACGATCAGCCTGGCAACGCTGAGTTTCCAGCGTGCGACGACGACCGACACGGTCGGAGCCGCATTCGCGCAGGCCTTGGGCCTACACTTCCAACTGGCAATAGCCGGCATGTTCTTTTCGAGCAGCCTACCAATCATGTCGGGACTGTCGCCATTCGTGTGGGAGGCCAAGGTCTTTGGCCTGTTGGGACGAGGCACGCCCCCAGTCGTGGAATCGACGCTCGTGTCCATTCTTATCCACACGCTTCTCTCCATCTATTTCGGTGTCCATGCAATCGGACGGCTTCAGACTATGGCTCTGCCCCATCTGGCCGGCAATCCAGCTTCAGAACGCGTTCGGACTTTTTTCCCCATCCCTCCGGTGTCCGACGACGACCCGTTGCTGTGGAAAGAACAGAGTTTTAGTTTGCAAGCGCGCTGGAACCCCGCGTTCACCGCCGGATGCCTCATGACGTTGGTGACGATCGGCGTGCCACTCGTACTCGTCGGCCTGCTCAATCAGGCACTCTGGTCGGAAAACCTCGGTGAGCCATTGTCCTTGATCTTTCGCGGCGTCTGCGTTCCCTTGATCGGCTTCGCGATCCCATTCGTTGGACTCGTGCTCTCTTGCAGTCTGGCCCGGGAACGACAGCAACAAACACTCGAATCCCTGTTCATGCTACCCACGGGGCGCCGGGAGTTGCTGCTGGCGAAGTGGCGGTCCGCCGTCGCGTTCCTGACGCCCGTCCGCTACACGGCCATCGCGAGCGTGGCCACGGCACTGCTTTCGCTAGCCTTGCACCCCATCGCGGTAGGCGTCACGGCGCTGTTGCTCGTCGCAACCGTCGCGTTTTTCCTTTCTCTGGGCATCTGGTTGTCCGTACGTTGCCGAACCGTCGTGCGATCGAGCGTATGGTTCGTTGGAATCGGAATGGCCGTATTCGGTTTGCCGGTGTTGGCCGCAGTTCCCGCCGCGGTCACGGCCGTATCGTTCGGTTGGTCGAGGGAAATTGTCGAGGTGTTCGTCGCGTCCTTTTCGCCGCCGTTCGCGGTCGGGTACATCCCGATGAATTGGCAGGTGAGCAACTCAGTCGGCGAATGGCGACTGTACTGCGTCGCGGCGGTTGCAACGGGGGCGATCTACCTATTCACGGCCGTGTTCCTTTGGCGGGACGCCGTGAGGAAGTTTGAACGCGAAGGTCGGTAGGCTCAGCGCACGAGCGAGCGGCGCCATTCCTGGTTCAGTTCCTCGACCGACTTGCCCGTGAGGGTCCGCCACGTGTCCGGCTCGTACTTCCCGACGCGGAGCAGGCCGTTGAGCTTGTTCACGATCTTCGGATCGTACTTCTCCGACACGAACGCGAGGAAGGCGGCGGTGGTGCGGTAGCTGCCGTTGTACTGGGCGGTGTCGGGGTTCAGGCGGCCGGCCTTGCCGGGTTCGTATTTCCAGAAGCGGACGTAGTCGGCGATTCCCTCGACGAGCCAGCCCGGCATGTTCCGCTGGCGGTAGCGCTGGACGGCGTGGACCGTCTCGTGGATCATCGCGCCGACGTCGTTCGGGTTGCGCTTGAAGTATGTGACGGAACCGCGGATGTTGAAGCCGGCGCATTCGGCGACGCCCTTGTAGTTGGACTTGAACGCCATCGTGATGCGCGTCGTCGGTACGAAACCTTCGCTCGCCAGCTCCTCGCAGATCATCGGAAAGTGCCGTTCGCAGACACGCACGACCTTCTCCGCCCACTCCTTCATCTCCGGGGCGTCGGCGACGTCCAGTTCGATCTCGATCGGGAAGCGGAACGGCGCGACGCCCGGCGCGGCGTCGATGGCGAACTCGGAAACCACGAGCGGCGCGTCCAGGTCCTTCGCGACGCGCACGCGCACGGCCTTCGCTCGCTTCTCCGCCTTCGACTTGGCTTCGCCCTTCGCGAACGTCGCGACCGGATCGAACGTTTGGCCGTCGGTCGAGAATTCGAGAACGGCTCCGTCGCAATCGCCGATCGCGGTGAGCGAACGAATCGCGACGACGCGATCGAAGTGGAGCGTCAAGTGGTCGCCGGCCTTCGCGTTCTCCTTGGACGCGAACGAGGATTTTCGATCGCCGTCGAAGGCGAACTGGCGGATGTTCGGGCCATCGGTGGCGAGGCTCGATTCGACCGAGCATTGGACCGGGCCGCAACAGAGCGCGAACGTCAGGATCGGGAGCACGGGCGCCTCGGCGATCGGGTTGTCGGAGAGGATGCCGCTTGTTGTACCGATTCGCGCGCGGTCGTCGGCTGTCCGCGGCGTCGATCGATCAATAAACTGAGAGTTACGGTATTTCCAGTCGGTGCGGGGCATCCGCGCCATCGGAGGAGACGACGTGGCTTCCACGAAGATGATCGACATTCGGCGCGGCATGGTGCTGAACATGAACAATCAGCTCTGGTACTGCCTCGACCGCGACCTGAACACGCCGGGGAACTGGCGGGCGATCCTGTACCTCAAGCTCAAGAACCTGAAGACCGGCTCGATCACCGACGAACGCGTCCACCCGGACGACAAGGTCGACGTGGTGTACCTCGAGACGAAGGACTTCACCTACTCGTACAAGGACGGCGACGACTTCGTCTTCATGGACGCCGAGACGTTCGAGCAGGTGACGCTCAGCGGCCAGATGGTCGGCGACAAGATCAAGTACCTGCGCGAGAACGACACGGTGCAGATCACGTCGTACGACGGCAAGCCGCTGGACATCGCGCTGCCGCAGACGGTGACGCTGAAGGTGACGGAGACGGAACCGGGCATCAAGGGGGCGACGGCGGCGGCGCAGTACAAGTCGGCGACGCTGGAGACGGGCTTGGTGGTGCAGGTGCCGTCGTTCATCACGGAAGGCGAACTGATCACGATCCAGACCGAAGACGGGAAGTACCTGGGCCGGTCGAAGGCGTGATTGACATTTCAATACTCCGAAAGCCCGCGGACGATCGTCCGCGGGCTTCGTCGTTTTTACTCGACTCCGACGCCGAAGGCCGATTCCGTTCGGGCCCGCGTCGGGGGGCGGTCGAGGTGGGTGCCCTTGGCGGCGGGGGCGTGCGGGCCGTGGGGCCGGTAGCCGGGGGCCGTCTGCTTCACCATGTCGCCGTAGCTCATCGGCACGTCGTCCAGGTCGTAGTCGTGGTCGTCGTAGCTGCAGACGTAGCCGGGGAGTTGGGCGCGTTCGCGTTCGAGGTCGTACGCCTTGGCGATGGCGCCCTGGATCTGCTCGCGCGCCTGGCAGTGGATCGGGTGCGCGATGTCGGCGTGGAGCTTGGCGCGGCCCTCGGACTCGCGCAGGGCGCGGGCTTCGTCCAGCTTGCGGCCGCAGTTGTTGCAGAACTTGGCGCGGAGGTGGTTCTTGCAGCCGCACCCGCAGCGGTCGGTGAGCTTGCGGCTGGGCATGGCGACGAACAGCCCGCGGCTGCCGTCGATGACTTTCAGGTCGCGGATCACGAACGCGTTGTCGAAGGTGATGGAGCAGAAGGCGAGGAGGCGTTCGCGGTTTTCCTCGCAGAGTTTGATGCGGACTTCCGTGATTTGCACCGGGAGACTCCTTGTTGCAGGCGAGTGCGATCCGTCTTAGGGAGATGAAGGGCCGGTCCGGGTCTGGCACACGAAGACGCGCGGCGGCACGGGGTCGGACACGTGATTGGCTCGGATCGCGGCGGCGATCCGATTCGCCTCGAGGGCGTCGCGGCAGAGGGCGAACAGCGCCGACCCGCTGCCGGAGAGCTGGCAGCCGGGCGGACCGAAGGCGGCGAGTTCGCGGTGGAGCGACTCGACCGCCGGGGCGACGGCGAAGGCCGGTGCCTGGAGCCGGTTGAACAGGGCACGGCCGAGGGCGTCCAAGTCGCCGGTCCGCAGGGCGCCGCGGGCCGGGGTGCCATCCACCGGGTGAGCCGGCACGCTCACCCGGCCATAGATCTCCTTTGTCGACAATCCGACCGGCGGCTTGACGATGACGACGTCGATCGCCGCGCCGGTCGATTCCGCTTCCACGATCTCGCCGCGGCCGGTACACCACGCGGCCGACCGGGCGAGGAAGAAGGCCACGTCCGACCCGATCTCCGCCGCGACCGTCGCGAGGTCCGCGGGCGGCAGGTTCAGGCCCCAGATTTCGTTCAGGGCGAGCAGCGTCGTCGCCGCGTCGCTGCTGCCGCCGCCGAGACCGGCCTCGTGGGGGATCCGTTTCCGCAGGTGGATCGCCGCGCCGCGCCGCGATCCGGTGGTTCTTCGCAAGGCTTCCGCCGCCTTGAGGACCAGATTCCGCCCGTCCGTCGGGATCGTCGGCTCGTCGCAGGTCAGCGACAATTCCTCGGCGTCCCGGAATTCCAATTCATCCGCCAGGTCCACGGGCACCATTAGCGATTCGACCGCGTGGTAGCCGTCGGGCCGCTTGGCCACGATTTCGAGGGTCAGGTTGAGCTTCGCCGGCGCCGGCCACACCGGCGGGCGTTCGAGTGCGTTCATGACTCGGCGGGGGAAACCGCGACGCCCTTCCGTGGGTTGGGGGAGAGGTCCGGGCGGCCGGGGCCGACCGAGCAATTCCGCGAAGCGTACCCGTCCGCAAAATCCGGGTCAAGTGGGAACTCTGGAAAATTTGTCGGAATCTTCGCGTAATCCGCACCTTCCAAGTCCCCTATGGGGCGATATACTGCCTGCTATTGTTTCGCGAACCTCGAACCCTTGCGGTGAGAATCATGGCCGACGCACGCACGAACCCGACCGCCCACGAGAAGATGAACGGGGCCGACATCCTCGTTCAGAGCCTCATCCGGCACGGGGTCGAAGTCGTCTTCGCCTATCCGGGCGGCGCGTCGATGCCGATCCACCAGTCGCTGACGCGCGTGGCGGACAAACTGCGCACGATCCTTCCGCGGCACGAGCAGGGCGGGGGCTTCATGGCGCACGGCTACGCCCGCACCACGGGCAAAGCCGGCGTCTGCTTCAGCACCTCCGGCCCCGGCGCCACGAACTTCGTCACCTGCATCGCCGACGCGAAGATGGACAGCGTGCCGATGATCGCGATCACCGGCCAGGTGAGCACGGCCGTGCTGGGGAACGACGCGTTCCAGGAAACGCCGATGGTGGAGATCTGCCGCGGCATCACGAAGCACCACTATCTCGTCACGCGCACCGAGGACATCACGCGCGTGATGGCGGAGGCGTTCCTGATCGCCGAGAGCGGCCGGCCGGGGCCGGTGCTGATCGACATGCCCAAAGACGTGCAGGTGAAGCAGATCGTGCCGGACTGGAACCCGGCGATGAACCTGCCCGGCTACAAGCCGACGCGCCGGGCGCCACGGAAGGAACTCGAACCGATCCTGCAGGCGATCCGCGCCAGCAAGAAGCCGATCATCTACGCCGGCGGCGGCGTGACCCACAGTAGCGCCGCCGACGCGATGACGAAGTTCGCCATCGCCACCGGCATCCCCGTCGCGCTCACGCTGCACGGCATCGGCAACTTCCCCGCCGACCACTACCTCTGCCTGCAAATGCTCGGGATGCACGGCACCGTCTACAGCAACTACGCCGTCAACGACGCCGACCTGCTCCTCTCCTTCGGCGTCCGCTTCGACGACCGCGTGACCGGCAAGCTCTCCGAGTTCGCCAAGCACGGCAAGATCGTGCACATCGACATCGACAAGAGCGAGATCCACAAGAACAAGATCGCGCACATCCCCGTGCATGGCGACCTGCGGCTCGCGCTCGAAGACCTGAACGCGATGATGAAGGAGCCGGCGCACGTCGACCTCGGCGGCGGCGGGCGCTACGTCGAATGGCTCCGCCAGATCGACGAATGGCGCGAAACCGAGCCGATGAAGAAGTTCGACAACGCCGGCGACGGCAAGATCTACCCGCAGTACGCGATCCAACGCCTGCACGAAATCCTCAAGGCGAAGGGCCGGTTGGACAAGACGATTCTCAGCACCGGCGTCGGCCAGCACCAGATGTTCGCCGCCCAGTACTTCCCGTTCACGAAGCCCCGCAAGTGGGTGACCAGCGGCGGCCTCGGCACGATGGGCTTCGGCCTCCCGGCGGCCATGGGCGCGCAGGTCGCCCACCCGGACCACCTCTGCATCGACATCGACGGCGACGGCAGCTTCCTGATGAACATCCAGGAACTCGCCTGCTGCACCACGGAGAAGATTCCCGCGAAGGTGCTGCTGCTGAACAACCAGCACCTCGGCATGGTGGTGCAGTGGGAGGACCGCTTCTTCGGCAGCAACCGCGGCCACACCTACCTCGGTGCCGGCGACGACGCCGCTCCGTTCCCCGACTTCGTGACCGTGGCGAAGGGCTTCGGCGTGCCCGCGAAGACGATCTGGGACAAGAAGGACCTGGACGCCGCGCTGGTGGAGATGATCGAATCGCCGGGCGCGTTCGTGCTGGACGTGCACGTGCCGCACCAGGAGCACGTGCTGCCCATGATCCCGAGCGGGATGACGGTGAAGGATATCATCAAGGCGTGATTCGACAAACATAACACGAAAAAGAGGAAAGAAAGTGTCTGGGGACGGATCGAAAGATAAAGAAATCATAGTCAAAAATCGCATAGATTCAGTGCCATTAGATACGGTGCTGGACGTTGCTCGATTTGGAGTTGGTACAAACGACAAATCAGGCTTCTTCGCGGCTATAGAATTAGCATTGAAGACATTAACATTCCGCGAACGTGAGATGTTGAAACTCCATGCGGGACTAGGAGATGGATACAGGTACAGGAAAAGCGAAATTGCTCGTATTTTCAAGGTTTCAGCACAAACGGTAACATCTACGCTTTCAAGAGCGAAGCGTAAGTTGATGCATCCAATAAGGTATCGATTACTCGAGCCGTTTCTGCTCCCAAAATTCAGTGACAATACGCGACTAATCCTGCCCGATTCTAGTCCGACAATACTGTTACAATCGGCGGTTATCACGACTGGAAACAAATGCGACGAGGGGCAGATTTAGAAGATGTGACTCTGCCATGGCTTTATATAATGCACATGATTAACCGTGATCCGAGTATAGTATACCAGATTTCAGATCGCAAGTGGGAAGAGTTGATTGCAGGTTGGTACAAAAAGGCCGGGTACGACGAAGTGATTCTTACTCCTCGTAGCGGCGACCACGGCAGAGACGTAATTGCCTCGCGAAAAGACCTTACGATTCGTGTGATCGATCAAGTAAAAGCATACAAGCCAAATCATTTAGTGTCTGCGAATGACGTTAGGGCAATCATGGGGGTGCTAAGCACTGATCATCGGGCGAGCAAAGCATACATTACTACGACATCGGACTTTGCCCCGCGAGTTGAGCAGGATCCATACATCAAGCCATTGTTGCCATATCGCTTAGAGCTAATCAATCAAAAAAAGTTATTGTTGCGAATAGAGCAAGTGATAAACAATGAAAAAAGATAGTCGTTTCTGCTTTTGATGATTTGTATTCTACTAATAGAGTTGGCGAAGAATATGGCGTTAATTAAACGAGCGACTAATATGCCCACCGTGCTCGTCACGCCGCGCGAGGTCGAGGCGTTCGCCCCGCGCTATCGCGATGTCCTCGAAGCCGCCGGTCTTACGCTCGTGTTCCCGCCGAAGGCGGAGGCGAATATCCTCACGCCGGAGGAATTGCGGGCGCGGCTCGTCGGAGTCTCGGCGACCATCGCGGGGTCGGAGCCGTACACGGCCGAGCTGTTCGCGCAGCATCCGCAACTGAAGGTCGTCGCCCGCGTCGGCGTCGGGTTCGATTCCGTCGATACCGTCGCGGCCACGAACGCCGGCGTCGTCGTCTGCACCGCGCCCGGCACGAACCAGGACTCGGTGGCCGAGCACGTCTTCGCGATGATGCTCGGCTTCACCCGGCATCTGGTCGCGCGCGTGGACGCGATCCGCGCCGGCGGCTGGCCGCGCCACTTCAGCCTGCCGCTGCGCGGGCAGACGCTCGGCCTCGCCGGGATGGGCCGCATCGGCAAGGCGGTCGCCACACGCGCGGTCGCATTCGGGATGCCCGTGATCGCCTACGATCCGCAGCCGGACGCCGCCTTCGCCGCCGAGCACGGCATCCGGCTCGTCCCGTTCGGCGAACTCCTCGCGCAGTCCGATTTCCTCTCCTTGCACCTGCCGCTCATGCCCGCGACGAAGCAGGTGATGAACGCCGATGCCTTCGCGCGGATGAAGCCGACGGCCGTGCTGGTGAATACTTCGCGCGGCGGCCTCGTGGACGAATCGGCCCTCGTCGCGGCCCTAAAGGATAAGCGACTGGCCGGCGCCGTGCTGGACGTGCTGGAGCAGGAGCCGCCGCCGGCGAACCACCCGCTCGTCGCGATGGACAACGTGCTGGTGACGCCGCACGCCGCCGGCGTGGATGTGAAGTCGATCGGCGACATGGCGAGGAGCGCCGCCGAGGCGATCGCGAGCCTCTGGAAGGGCGAATGGCCGGCGGAGAAGGTGGTGAACCCGGACGTGAAGTCGCGGTTCCAGTGGAAAGCGTGATTCAGAGGAACTCGACGCGGTTCCGAAGTTCCTCCGGCTCGCACAGTTCCCAGACGAGTTCCAGCCCGGAGATGATCTCGCCAATCGATAGCGTGTTTTGCTTGCAATAGATAATGCCAGGATGTTCGAGGCCGAGATTGGCCAAGACGAGAAAGTCGTCATCCTGAGTGAAGATGACTCGGCCGGTGCGGTTGGCGTATTCGAAGTGTTTGTCGTCGCTCGATCCGCGAAGCCCGGCCTCGTGTGTCGTCGAAACGTCGATCCCCAGTCGGCGGAGGCCGGCCGCGATCGCGTTGCCGACGTGTTCATCGAGATGGAATCGAATCGTCCGGGCCATTCGTTTGGCCTCGTGCGGCGAGTTTCTGCGATACGAGCGACGGGCCGTTCCCGGCTTTCATCTCCGAAACCAACCGATCCTCCTCTTCCATCGCCCGGTGAATCTCGTCGGGGTGGGACCAATAATACGCCAAAGCCGCGTGAACGGCCGACCGGGTGAGATGCGGGTAATTCTCGACGACTTGGGCCGGAGTCATTCCTTGCTGTTCGATCCAGGTGTAAACGTGTCGGACCTTAATGCGAGTCCCGGCGATTCTCGGTTCGCCATCGCAAGTGCCGGGCGTCGCAACGATGAAGTTGCCGATGATCGGCGTAATCGTTTCACCGGCGACGGGATTGGCCAATGTCGTTGCCATAGGATTCTTCATTCTGACAGAATTCATTCGCAGACCGCGAGTGTCGTATTCCTAAGGGCATTCTCAAATATCAATATACTGCCGTGCTGTTTCAATCGAAGCCGATTTCTGTTGCCCTGTCGGGGATTGTACTGGATCGTTCAGTATGCCCATGGCATTGCGAACCAATCCCATCGTCTTCACCGCCTCCGCGCGGGCCTTTGCGGCTCCGGCCTTCAAGATCGCTTCCACGCTCGCCGGATCGGCGGCGAGATTCTTGCGTCGTTGTCTCGCGTCGGCGAAGAACGCGTCGATCTTCTTCAGCAGCAGCGTCTTCGCATCGCCATAGCCGAACGGGCGGCCGCCGCGCGAGTCGGCGTTCAACATCGGCTCGCGATAGTGGTCGGCGAGCGACGCCAACTCTTCCGCGTTCGCGAAGAGCTTGTACATCGCGAAGGCGTTGCACGTCTCCGGGTTCTTCGGCGATTCCAGCGGCGTCGAATCGGTGACGATGCCCATCACCGCGTTCTTCAGCGCCTTCCCCTCGGCGAAGATTTCGATCGTGTTGCCGTAGGACTTGCTCATCTTCCGGCCATCGGTGCCTGGCACGGCCGGCACTTCGCCGAGCTGCTCCTGCGGCAGCGGGAAGACTTCGCCGTAGGCGCCGTTGAAGTAGCCGGCGATGTCGCGCGTCATTTCGAGGTGCTGCACCTGATCCTTGCCGACCGGCACGACGTTCGAGCGGACGATGAGGATGTCCGCCGCCATCAGGATCGGATACGAGAAGAGGCCGACCGACGGCGTGATCCCCTGGGCGACCTTGTCCTTGTACGAGTGGGCGCGTTCGAGCAGGCCCATCCCGGTCACGGTCGCGAGCATCCAGGCGAGTTCGCAGACTTCGGGCACGTCGCTCTGGCGGTAGAAGCACGCTTTCGCCGGATCGAGTCCGAGCGCCAGATAATCGAGCGCCACGTCGCGCACGTTCTCGGCCAGAATCTCCTTCGCGCTCTTCCACGTCTTCTTGCCGGCCTGCTGGGCCGCGTCGGCTTCCTGCGCCTCGGCGTCCTTCAG
>CAYVRB010000161.1:0-1200 GCA_964453375.1 uncultured Alcaligenaceae bacterium | reverse complement strand
GGATCGCGAACGGTCGTCAACGCGTGGTAGTCGGCGATGAAGTAGTACGCTTCGCCTTGATCCTGGAGCGCGATGTGCTGCTGGATCGCGCCGAAGTAATTGCCGAGGTGGAGCTTCCCCGACGGTTGCACGCCGCTCAAGATTCGCTTCATGGATTCGCCCGCGGTCTTGGACTTTACGTCGCCATTTTCCAAGAGGTAGAGTACGGCCGATTGGTTCGCAAACCATCGGGGCCGAGGTATGGAAATCGCCGAGATGCCGCCGGAAGTCGTGTCGGTCGTCGACGCCGAGAAGCAATCGGAGCTGGTGCTGGACGCGCTGAAGGCGGCCGTCGCGGAGCCGGGCGAGCATCGCCTGTTCCGCTGGGGCAAGCTCGGCGGGCTGTTCCCCAGCCGGCTCGGCGTGTCGGCGGCGGCGGCGAAGTTCGCGCTCGCCGAGGGGCTGCTCGAACCGGTGCGGACGGAGGCGCGGGGTCGCCTCATCGTCGAGTGGGCGCGCGCCACGCCGCTGGCGATGCAGTATCTCGACGCGCACGACTCGCCGAAGGCGGTGCTGCGGGAACTGCGCGAGGTGATCGGCGAGACGCGGTCGGGCGTGCCGGTCTGGATGGCGCAAGCGCGGGACGAGGCCGCGCAGCTGGCGACTCGGTTCGAGCACTTCGGGCGGGAACTCCTCCGCCGGCTGGATGCGATGGACGAGCGCGTCGACGCGGCGATCCGCCGGGCCGAGGCGGCGGCGCCGAAGGTCGGCGAGGCGATGCTGCGGCGCGTGCCGTGGTCGCCGGCGGTGTTGCAGCACTTGGACTCGCTGGAATCGAACGGCCGGGAGGGCCGCGCGTCGCTGGCGGAGCTGTTCGCGGCGGCGCGGTCGCAGGCGCCGGGGGCGACGCTGCTGGAATTCCACGAGGGGATTCGCGCGCTGGCGAACGGCGGCGTGCTGCGGTTGGAGCCGGGCGCGCCGGGCGAGATCCGCGAGCCGGAGTACGCGGTCGAGGTCGGCGGCCGCATGATGTGGTGGGCGGAGCGGTGAGTCAGAACGGCCAGCGCTTGCCGAGCGCGTCCTTCTGGAGGGCCGTGATCTCGGCGACGCCGGCGGTGCCGAGGTCGAGCAGCTTGTCGAGTTGCTTCCGCGTGTAGGTCGCCTCTTCGCCGGTCCCTTGCACTTCGATGAACGCCCCTCGGCCGGTCATGACGAGGTTGA
>CAYVRB010000160.1:8198-14050 GCA_964453375.1 uncultured Alcaligenaceae bacterium | reverse complement strand
ACGGCATCACCAAACTCGCCGGCGAGCAGCTCTGCCGTGTCTACGGCGACGAGTTCGGCGTGCCGAACGTCGTCCTCCGCTTCTTCAGCGTCTACGGCCCGCGCCAGCGCCCCGACATGGGCCTGCACCATTTCGTCGACGCCATCCTCGCCGGCCGGCCGATTCGGCTCACCGGCGACGGGATGCACGTGCGCGGGAACACGTTCGTCCACGATTGCGTCGACGCCGTCGTGAAGTCCGCCGCCGCGCTCCCCGGCGAGACTTTCAACCTCGGCGGCGGCGAGCTTGTCACCGTGATCGAGGCGATCCGCAAGATCGAGCGGATCAGCGGCAAGACGGCGATCATCGAACGCCACCCGCCGCGCAAAGGGGACCAGCTCGCGACCGGCGCCGACGCGGGCAAGCTCTTCCGCCACCTCGGCTGGAAGCCGACGACGAGCATGGACGAGGGATTGGCGCAACAGATCGAATGGCAGAGAAGCGTCAAGGAGAGTGTCAGTGGTTAGTGTGAGGAAAACCAGGATGAATTTTCCTGACACTCACCACTGACACTGCTTGGGAGCAAGGATGCTCGAAGACTTCAATCGACACATTGTCCAACCGCTCTATGCCGCGAAGGCGGGCAGCCGTCATCTCGAATACCTGCGAACCCTGCGTCGCACGCAGTTCGATTCGGCGGACGCCGTGCGCGCCCGGCAGCTCGCCGCGCTGCGGGCGATCCTGCGACACGCCTTCGACACGGTGCCGTTCTATCGCGCGTCCTGGACCGCCGCGGGCGTCCACCCGGAGGACGTGACGGACTTCGCCGACCTCCGCCGGTTCCCGATCGTCACCAAGACCGACCTCCGCACGCGCGCCGCCGAGTTCCACTCCGAGGCGTACCGCGGCCCCTTCGTAACGAAGCGCACCTCCGGCTCGACCGGCGTGCCGCTGACGATCCGACTGGACGAAGCCGGCAAGCAGTGGAAGTACGCCGGCACCCTGCGCGGCGACGAATGGTCCGGCTGGCGGCTCGGCCAGCGCGTCGCGAAGGTCTGGGGCAACCCGGACTATTTGAAGGCCGGCTTCAAGGGCCGCCTGCGGAACGCGCTCCTCGATCGCGCCGTTCACCTCGACACGATCCACCTGACGGACGAGCGCATCCGCGACTTCGCGCGCACGCTCCGCCGGCGCCGCCCCGGCCTGCTCTTCGGCCACGCCCACTCGCTCTACCTGATCGCGGAACGCTTCCGGCAAGACGGCATCGACGACGTGCGGCCGAACGGCATCGTCTCCACCGCCATGCCGCTGCACGCCTGGCAACGAAAGACCATCGAGGAGGTGTTTGGAACGAAAGCCACCGACCGCTACGGCTGCGAGGAGACGAGCCTCATCGCCGGCGAGTGCGAGGTCCACAACGGGTTTCACATCAACGCCGACTCCGTCCATCTGGAAATCGAAGGGAAGCCCGCCCACGACCGTGGGCGGGCGGTCACCGGTCCGCTGCTCGTGACCGACCTTTGCAACCGCGCGATGCCTCTCATCCGCTATCGCAACGGCGACCACGCCACGCTCTCCGATCGCGCCTGCCCCTGCGGGCGCGGACTGCCGCTGCTCGAAAGGGTCGAGGGCCGCGACGCCGACTACGTCGTAACGCCGGCGGGCGCGCTCGTCTCCGGCATCTCGCTCACCGAGAACTTCGCCTGCCTCATCGACGGCACCGCCCAGGTGCAGATCGTGCAAGAGGAAGTGACCCTCCTGCGACTGCGCATCGTGCCGACCGACGCCTTCGGCTCCGAGAGCCGACGGCGGATCGCGACGCTGGTCGGCGAGACGTTCGGCCCGACGATGCGCCACGACATCGAGCTGGTCGACGCCATCCCGCAGGAGCCGAGCGGCAAGTACCGTTTCTGCGTTTCGAAGGTCGCCCCGGCCGCCGCGAGGGCGCTCGCATGACGCCGGTCGTTACGGTGGTGATGGCCGCGAAGAACTACGCCCGATTCCTGCCCGAAGCGGTCGATTCGGTGTTCGCGCAGTCGTTCGCGGACTGGGAACTCGTGATCGTCGACGACGGATCGACCGACGCGACGCCGGCCGCCGTGAAGCCCTATCTCGCCGACCCGCGCGTGCGGTACGTCCGCTCGGACAGGCTCGGCCAATCGCGGGCGAAGAACCTCGGCGTTCGCCTGGGCCGCGGCGAATTCGTCGCATTCCTCGACGCCGACGACGCCTGGACTCCGACGAAACTCGAGAAGCAACTCGCCGCGTTCCGGCCGAACGTCGGCGTCGTCTTCTGCGGCCGGGAATTGATGGACGAATCGGGCACCGCGATCCCGCGCCCGCCGACGCCGGCCCCGCCCGTCGGCCGCGTCCTCGACGCGATGTTCGTCCAGAACTTCGTCTGCTTCTCCTCCGCGATGGCCCGCCGCACGGTGTTCGACCACGTCGGCGCGTTCGACCCCGGCCTCGACCTCGCCATCGACTACGACCTCTGGCTGCGCGTCGCCCGGCACCACGAATTCGAGTTCGTCCCGGATCCGCTCGTCCGTTACCGCACCGGCCACGGGAACCTCTCGCGGAAGCTCGCGGACCGCGTGGCCACGGCGTTCTCGATCATGCACCGGCACCGGGGCGCGATCGCGCCGGACGCCGTCGCCGAGGGCTACGCGTCGACCGCGCGGACGATGGGCTGGGTGCTGCGCGCCGCCGAGCCGGCCACTGCGCTGCGCTGGTACGCCCGCGCCCTCGCGTGGCCGCACCTGCGTTGGGATTCATGCAAGGGATTGGCCGCGTCGTTCCTGAATCTGATCCGCCTGAAGCGCGGCACGACGGCGGCCGAGAACCTGAGCGCGAACGCGTGACTCACTTCGGGATCGCGTTCAGCGTGAAGCAACTTTTACCGAAAACCAACAGAATGGAGGCTCGTTTCTCCTTGCGGTAAGTGGGAATTCGCAGGAAGCGACGTAGGATATTCCGGTACGACCGAGTTCGGAAACTCATGGCGAACGGCGTATTCACCTTAAATCTCGACGAGCGCTTCCCTCGGCTGTCCAAACCGCCGATCGTGGAAGCAGTCATCCATTGGCAAGCGCGCCCCACGACGAAGTTGAATCCCGAAACTTTGCAGGCGGAATTGCCTCGGCGGTTTCCCCGATTTCCGACGATCGCGCCGATGCACGCGATGGAGTTGTCGGCGAAGATTTCCCCGTGGGGCGACACGACCACGGCGCAGCAGCAGCGATTCCTTGGATTTCGACTCGTCGCCGAGTCTGATCGCGAAGTCGTTCAAGTCTTCCGCGACGGAGTGGCTTACGGAGTCGTCAAGGACTATTCGCATTGGGATCCATTCTGCTCCGCCGCCAAGGACGCTTGGGCGGGATTCGTGAATCTCGCGACGCCGAACGAGATTCAGCGTTTGAGCGTCCGCTTCATCAATCACTTCCCGACGGTTACTGCGACATCGTTGAACCGAGTCCTTCGAGATCCGCCAACGTGTCCGGCGAACCTCCCGTTGAGGGAATTTGTATACCAAAGCAGTTTCGACATACCCGGCCACGAGTACGCCGTCCGCGTCATCAAGGTGTTGCAGCCGAGTTCACCGGGCTTACCACAAAGCTCGGGGTTGTTTCTCGACTTGGAAGCTTTCGCGACCAAGTCGATCGAGAACGACCCTGCGAACATTGAAACGACTCTGAAGCACTTGCGCTGGTTGAAGAACAAAGTATTCTTCTCCCTACTGACCGAATCGACGATCGAGACTTTGACCTGAAGCACGAAGGACCATGACGATGCCTTATCAAACCTACGCCGAGGCGATCGATGACGCCGCCAAGCGCCCTCGAGCCGAGTTTCGGCTCTCGAAGTTGGGCCATCAAGAAACGCACGATGAACTTTGGGATGTGTGGCAAGAATGCAGCCGGCCCGGGTGGGACGGATACAACGCCAAGGCCGTCGAACGGGATACTCTCACGGCAGCGTATCAACTGATCGAATCGTTGCCATTGGGCTTCCCGCGTCCGTCACTTGGGGCCGAACCGGATGGGCAGATTACGCTCGAATGGCACAAGTCCGCATCGAGAACACTTTCGATCAGCGTCGATCCGGAAGGGTATCTACACTACGCAGGACTCTTTGGGGGAAGCAAGCGATACGGCACGCTTGAATACTTCGGTACGGCCCCGGTCGAATTGATCCAACTCGTGCGAGAGCTTTAACCGTGCTGAACCCCCTCCAATGTTCCGCCCGTTGACTCTCGAGAAACGGTGACTCGGTACATCCTTGCATCGAGTCACCTCCGCAGATCGAATAGCACGGTCAAGCCGGATGCGTTCATACCGTATTCGTTGGTGGAGCTATCCGTAACTCGGCTCCGCGAGGCGAGCGAAGAGCAATTATGGCAGGAAGGCATTCGCGTCGCTTCGATCCGGCAATCGACGCTCTACGGACGGGCAGATGTGGCGGTGGGTGCATTTGTCTCCGAAAGCCTGTTGGTTGTTGCAATGCCAATCATCCCCGAAAACCCAAATCATGCCGATATTCTGAATTGGCCCGCGGATAAGCCGGCCCAAAAGATGAAAGCGATCGAGATCGCTCAGAAGTCACTCTTTCGACCAACTCCATCAATCGAATCCTAACTCGACATTCGGTGGACAACTACTTCGGCACCGCGTTCAGCGTGAAGTACGCTTCCGCGTGGAGCAGTTCCTCGCCGTCGGCCGCCTTCACGTCGTTGAACTTCCAATCGTAGACGCGGCCGATCCGACGGTCCGGCACGGCGAGGCTCACCGACTTCCCGTCGGCGGAAACGCCGAGGACTTCCACCTTCTCGCCCTGCGTGTCGGTCTCGGGGTAGCCGTATTGGCTGGTGTAGATGTACGTGAACGACTTGAGCGAATAGGTCGCGGCCTTCGCGACCGTCTTCGGATCGACCGGCTTGGTGAAGGTCAGGTCGAAACCGTCCTTCGTCGCCTTCATCGTCTTCACTTCGAACGGGACGGCGCCGTTGAACGAGATCCGTTCGAGGCCGTAAGGCTTGCCGCCGACGGAGCCCCAGCCGCGGTTGGTCTGGCCGACGTAGAGGCTGCCGTCCGGTCCGAAGGCGAGGCGGTTCACGCCGCACTGGAGGCCGGAGCGGAACGGGAAGCAGACGCCCTGGTAAATTCCGTCGGTCTTTTGCAGGTCGACGCGCATGACGTTCGACTTGGTCTGGTCGCCGACGAAGCACTGGCCGGCGAAGGGGCCGAACTTGCCGCCCGTCGTGTCCCACACCGGCTCGCTGACCGATTGGCCCATGCGGCCGTAGGGGAACCAGATGCAGGGCGGATCGACTTCGGGCAGGCCCTTCGGAGAGCTTTTGCCGAAGGGTGGCTGGCCGTCGTACATCATGCCGTAGGGGACCTTGTCGTTCACCTTGCCGGCGAACGGGGAATGCTTGACCCAGAGCAGCCCGGCCTGGTGGCCGTAGAACTTCCCCTTCTTGACGTGGTGCATCTTGTTGCTGGCCACCCATTCGCCCTGGTTGTCGGTGTAGAAGAGTTCGCCGTCGGGCGAGAAATTGACGCCGTTGGGCGAACGAAGGCCGTAGGCCCACGGTTCCATCTCGCCGGTCTTGCCGTCGATCTTGATGCACCAGCCGCGCCAGGGGGACTTGGCCTGGTGGCCGCCGCCGAAGCCGACGTTGAGGGTGATGAAGAAGTCGCCGTTCTTGTCGCGCGCCGGGCCGAAGGCGAACTCGTGGTAGTCGCCGCTGACACCCCACTTGTCGGAGAAGGTGAGGAACTCGTCGGCGCGGCCGTCGCCGTTGGCGTCGACGAGCTTGGTCATTTCCGGGCGCTGGACGACGTAGGCCGTCTTGTTGTCGACGACGTGGAGGC
>CAYVRB010000160.1:0-8188 GCA_964453375.1 uncultured Alcaligenaceae bacterium | reverse complement strand
AGCGATTCGTGCAGGCCGCTGGCGTAGCGGGTGAACTTCGCGTCGGCGATGGATTCGGCGGCGGGGTTGTCGACGAGCCAGACTTCGCCGCGACGGGTGCAGGCAAGCAGCTTGCCGTCGGGCCGAAAGCCAAGGCCGCCGACTTCGAGGACGCACTCCGGCGGCGTGGCGAAGGTGGCGACGCGGTAGAACTTCGCCTCGTTCGCGTAGCTGCCGCCGGCGCTGTTCGAGTTGGGTTTCGCGTAGTCCTTGTCGAGCCGCTTCACGATCTGCGGCGGGGCGTAGTCGGGCATTTCGGGGTTCACGTACACTTCCCAGCCGCCGGCGATCTGGCCGATCTTGAGCATGAGCTGGTTCTTCCCCTCGCGCACCTTCAGGAGCGTGGAATCCTGGTCCGGCGCGGCGGGGCGGACGTGGTTCGCGTGCAGGATGCGCTCGCCGGCGAAGAAGACGCTGAGCGTGTCGTCGCTGCCGAGCGAGATCGGCAGGCGGGCGAAGACCTTCGAGTCGAACTCGTGGAGGAGGTAGACGACGCCGTCGTTCTTGTCGTTCGGGAAGAGCTTGGCGAGGTCGTAGATCTTGCCAAGCTCGAATTTCGGCAGTTCCTTCCAGCCGAACTTCTGGCCGTTCTTGCCGACGTAGGTGGATTTCAGGTTGATCGGCTTTTCGGTCTCCGGCGCGTAGCGGGCGTCAAACCCCTGGCCGTCGGCGTTGTCGAACGGCCCGGCGTAGTACCAATTGCCTTCGAGGTTCGGCACGCCGAAGGAGGCGAGCGTCGCGCGCACCGTGTCGGCGCGGTTGCCCTTTTTGACGTACTCGCCCTTGTCGAAGGGCGTCGGCGGCTGCGCCGCGGCCGGGAGGGCGAGAACGAACAGCGCGACGATCGAACGGACAAACATCATGAATCCTCGAAGACGAAATCCGGTTTCACCGCGGAGGACGCGGAGTAACGCGGAGAAGAAGAAATAGAGTTCATGTTCGCTTTGAACTCTTCCCGGTTTTCTCTCTGCGACCTCTGCGTCCTCCGCGGTGAATGTTCCCGATTACAGTGAATTCCAGAGTTTCTTGAACTCGGCGGCGAAGGCTTCGACGAGGTCCGGGTCGCCGGTGTCGACGATGTTCTCCTCGTTCGCCTCGGCGGCGCTGCGGGTCCAGTTGTAGCTGCCGTTGAGGAGGCGCGTGCCGTCGAAGATGGCGAACTTGTGGTGCATGTGCGCCGGCGTGCGGTCGATCTTGGTGGGGATGCCGGCGGCCTCGAATTCGCGGATGTCGGAGCCGAGGTCGTAGGCCTTGTCGTTGTCGGTGACGAGGCGGAGCTTCACGCCGCGGCGGTGGGCGTCCAGCATGGCGCGGGCGATGCGGTCGTCGGTGATGGTGAAGACGCAGACGTCCGCGGAGCGGCGGGCCGACTTGAAGCGGTGGACGATCCGATCGAGGCAGGCGGAGCCGGGGGAGAAGAACGCCTCGGCCGGCTCGACCGCGGGCTTCTTCTTCGCGCTCGGTTCGACCGGCGCGACGACCTTCATGGCGTCTTCGAGCCATTCGAGGATCTGGGCCGTGTCGAGCGAGGCGGAAGCGGCGCGGGCGGCGTCGAAGACGGCGTGGCGGACGACGCCGCGATCCTGATTCGATCGGGCGTGCGCCGCCAGCCAGTCGGCGAGCGCGGACTTCTCGCCGCCGCTGAGCGCGCGGTCCGCGAGGGATTGCTTCAGGAACTTTTCGAGTTCGGAGAGGCTCATGGGGCGGGGGTCACGCATCCGCGAGGAATTCGTCCCAGTTCGTGGCGACGAGCACTTTGTCGGCGAGCGCTTCGAGGCGGTCGAGATCAGCGATGGCGGTGAGTTTCGCCAACAAGGCGGAGGACGGTTCGCCGAACTTGCGCGTGGCCTGACGAAGCACCAGCCGCCGCGCTTCATCGGCGCGGCCCTCCTGCAGGCCGAGGCTTTTGCCCTCCTGGAGGCCGAGGCTCTTGCCCTCCTGCAGGCCGAGGCTCTTGCCTTCCTTCAAGCCGGCGCTTTTACCCTGCTGCACAATCCACTGGTACACCGACGATTCTTCCATCAGCATGTTCAGCCTCCGATACATTTCCACGATTTGCCGGTAATTGTACCGCAGACCGCACAGCACGCTCGACGCTACGAACAGCGTATCGGACAAACGGCCGGTCACGCCATCCGATCTCAACCGGTCGCGGAACCGCCCCAACGTCTGTTCCAGGTCCGAACTCGCTTCGTCGGTCAGCATCGCCAACGGGGCCAGGCCGAGGCCGGCGTTCAACCAATCGTCGACGCTCCGTTCCCACACCTTCA
Organism: uncultured Alcaligenaceae bacterium; assembly: GCA_964453375.1. Classification (GTDB taxonomy): domain Bacteria; phylum Planctomycetota; class Planctomycetia; order Gemmatales; family Gemmataceae; genus Limnoglobus. Next base: position 5,879 of record CAYVRB010000160.1, on the reverse strand, counting down.
CAACGTGGTAGTGAAAGGAAGCGATCGGCCGGCCCGTGGCTCCGATTCGATCATAACGCCCCGTCTGGTCGCTGGCCAACGCTTTCGGCAGCAGCAGCACAGTTCCAAGCGAGCGTCGGGGCGTAAGCCCGACGTGGCCGGTTCGTCGAGCCACGTCGGGCTTACGCTCCGACGCTCACCTATCACTCCACGACGACGAGCGCCTTCCCCAGCACGTCCATCTTCGGGCGAATACCCAAACCCGGCTCGGTCGAGGCGCTCATGCGGCCGTTCGTGCGCCGCGGCGCCCCGTCGGCCGTGCTCACCGTGACGTAACTGTTGAAGTCGGTCGTCGAGAAGATCAGTTCGCCCGGCGTACTCTGCGCCAGGTGCGCGATCGCGGCCGTCACCACGTCGCCGCCCCAACTGTCCTCCAGGGTCATCGCGAGGCCGAGCGTTACGCAGAGGTCGCGGACCTGCTTCGTCTTCGTCAGGCCGCCGAGCTTGCTGATCTTGAGGTTCACCGCGTCCATCGCGCCGTCCGCGTGGCCGCGGAGGAGCATCTCGAGGCTGTCGACGTTCTCGTCCAGCACGAACGGATGGTCGCAGTGCCGGCGCACCGAGAGGCACTCCTCGTAGCTTCGGCAGGGCTGTTCGATGCAGACGTCGACGTCGCGCACGGCGCGGACGACGCGCATCGCCTCGTGCTGGAGCCAGCCGGTGTTGGCGTCCGCGACGAGCCGGTCGCCGGGCTGAAGGACCGCCGCGACGGCGCGGATGCGGGCGATGTCCACGTCCGGGTCGCCGCCGACCTTGAGTTGGAATCGCCGATAGCCTTCGGCGCGATAGCCGGCGACCTTGCCGGCCATCGCGTCCGGCGATTCCTGCGAGATCGCGCGATAGAGCGGCAGGTCGTCGCCGTAGCGGCCGCCGAGCAGGTGGCAGACCGGCAGGCCGGTCGCCTTGCCAAGCAGGTCCCAGCAGGCCATGTCGATGCCGGACTTCACGTAGGCGTGGCCGAGCAGGGCCGCGTCCATCCGGCGATTGAGCTTCAGGAGCTGCGTCGGATCTTCGCCGATCAGGTGGGGGCCGAGTTCGGCGATCCCGGAGCGGACGCCGGCGGCGTAGGCGGGCAGATAAAACGGCCCGAGCGGGCAGACCTCGCCCCAGCCGACGAGGCCGGTGTCGGTTTCGACGCCGACGATCGTGCTATCGAAGACGGTGACGGATTTGCCGCCGGACCATTTGTAACTGCCCTCGCGCAGCGGCAACTCGACGCGATGGGCCAGGATGCGGGTGATTTTCATCGGGGCTTTCTAGCCCGTCGATCACTTTCCGCCCAATCGCTTCAGGGTTTGCGCGGCGTCCTGCGTCATCAGGCTCGCCGGGTCGCCCGCCGCCAGCTTCGCCAATTCCGCCTTCGCCTCCGCGCTCCCGATGCGCTCCAGCAACTCCACGACCCGCGCCTCCGTCGGATTCGGCGCCGTCGGCTTCGCGATCGCCGCCAGCAGCTTCTCGATGCGCTCCTTCGTCTCGGGCGAGGGGGTGGTGTCCATCGCCTTGCGCAGTTCGGTCTCCAGCATCTTGCCGTAGCGCTTCAGGTCCTTCATGGCGGCCTCGCGCGCCGCGAACGCCGGCGCGTCCAGGTTGCCGATCATCTTCGCCACCTGGTCCGCGGTGGGCACCGCCGGCGCGGCCACCGGCTTCACGCGCTCCCGCACGAGCGCGAGCGCCGCGTCGGGCCGGTCGGCCAGCTCGCGCATCGCCGTCCAGGCGTCCCGCGCCGATTTCCCCGCGAGCGCGTCCCACAGCTTGTCGTGCGCCGATGGCTTGTCCTTCCACGGCTTCGGCGCGGCGTCCCCCGTCGCGTCGAACAGCAGCACCGTCGAATCCTGCAGGCCCATCGCGAGCGACTTGCCGTCCGGCGAATAGTTCACCGCCGAGATCGACAGGCCGCCCGCCGCCAGTTCCATCCGCGTGTCCCCGCTCGCCCATTCGATGATGCGCACGACCAGCCGCGTCGAACCGGCCTGCGGGTCGAGCACCGAGAACGCCGGCACCGCGAACGTCCGCCCCGTCGGATGGAACGTCGGCGGGAAGGCGATGCCGTTCGCGAACCCCTCGAATGCGCGCGTCTGCTTGCCGGTCGGCAGGTCCCAGACCAGCAGCTTGTTCTGCTGCTGGTCCTGCGTGATCGCGGAGCGGTTGTCGGGGGAGGGGAGCAGGTACGGCGAATAGGTGCGGTTGGACGTGGCGCCGCTGGCGAGTTGCCGGCCGTCGCGCAGGTCGTACGTCGTGAATTCGAGGAACGACTGCCCGTTGCGCTGGTCCTGGATGTTGCACAGGACGCCGAAGTAGTTCCCGTCCGGCGACACGGCGGTGGACATGCCGTTGATGTAGCTGACGTTGTTGTCCAACTCCTTGCGCAGCTCGGCGAGGACCTTGCCGGTCTCGGTGTCCCACGCGGCGGCGGTGAAGATGTACTTGTTCCGGTCGTAGTACTGCCCGGCGGCGCCGACGCGCTTGCCGTCGGCGGTCAGCGACGGTTTCGTCGTGGACGATCCGTTCCGCGAGTTCGGGAAGAAGAGCGTGTACTGCTCCTGGCCGGTGGCGAGGTCGACGACGGCGACGCCGCCGTTGCCGGAGGTGACGTAGATCGTCTGCGCGTCGGGCGAGAAGGCGCCGTTGTAGACGCTCCAACTGTTGTTCCAGCGGACGGAGCGGCCGCCGAGGGGCCGGCGAGCCACGGCGGGCATCACGCGGGGCGCGACGCGGCCGGCGATGCCCGGATTCGCATAGCCGTACGATTCGAGTTCCTCGCCGGTGGCGGCGTCCCAGCGGACGATGCGGCCGTCTTGGCCGCAGGTGAGGATTTCCTTGCCATCGGCGGTGTAGTGGATGTGGCCGACGGGGCCGAAGTGGCCGTCCTGCGGCGTGAGCAGCTTGCCGGGGATGGTCCAGATTTGAAGCGTGTTGTAGTAGACGCCGAAGGCGACGGCGGGGCCGTCCTTGGGCAGGGCGACGGAATCGACGGTGTTGGTGGGGGCGAAGCCGACGCCGAGGCGCTTGCCGGTGTCGGCCTCCCAGACCTGGACGGCGCCGGACCCGTCGTTCGCGGAGGCCGCGAGGCGCTGCCCGTCGTCCGAAATGAAGATCCGCTGACCGACGTTCGACCGCGTGATGTACTGGAGCCGTCGCTGGCCGGTGGCGACGTCCCACGATTCGATCGGGCCGCCCTGGCCGCCGGTGTACACCGTCTTGCCGTCGGGCGAGAATTTCGCCGCCATCACCTGCGCCGAGCCGGTCTTCAGCTTCGCGAGTTCCTTCTTCGTGTCCACGTCCCAGACCTGGACGTACGGCGCGACGTTCTCCTCGTTGTTGCGGACGTAGTACTGGCCGAAGGTCGCCAGCCGTTTGCCGTCGGCGCTCAGCACCGATTGGACGTACTGCGTCTGGAGGACCTTCACCTCCGCGATGAAATCGTTCTTGTCGAAGTCGAAGACGTAGCCGAAGGTCTGGCCTTCCTGCTGCTGGTAGCGGGTGCCGAAGGCGATGCGCTTGCCGTCGGCGGAGATGGAGACCTGCCCGTCGCTGAGGCTTTCGAGCTTGCGGGCGAAGGGTTGATTGTTGTTGTTCCGGGGGACGAGCTTGCCGGTGATATCGCCGGTGTACGGGTTGATGACGGTGGCGACGTTGTACGCCGTCATCACGAGGCGTTCGCCGTTCGGGGAGAAGGTCATGCCATAGCCGGGCTGGGTCGCCTCCTTCAATTTCACGGTCTTCGTGACGCGGCCGGTCTCGATCGCGACGAATCGGAGTTGATCGGGGTAGGCGAATTGCACGAGCTGCCGGCCGTCGGGCGTGAGCGTGCTGTAGCGGTTGTTGCCGTCGGTGCGGAAGAGCGTGGAACCGAGGCGGAGCTTCGCGCCCACGGGCATCGGCGTTTCGTCGGGCGCCGCCGGCTTGGGCGGTTCCTTCTGCGGTTGGGCGAACGCGGGAAGCGCGAACGCGCACGAGAGGAGCAGGCAGGCGATGCGGCGCATGGCAGCACTCGGGGAGGGCCGGACGGCGATGGGGATATCGTAAGCGATTTCCGGCGGGAAATCCCGTTCGTTGCGCGGAAGTGACAGTCGAACGCCGTCAGTTCGGCCGGGCGGTCTCGACCAGTTTCAGGTGGATGTACCAAGCGGGCGTCGGCTTGCCGCCGAGGTCGATCTCGGCCGGCTCCATCGAACCTTCGAGAACGCCGACGATCGCGTCGTGATCGTATTCGAGCTTCAATCGGTCGGGTTGGATGTGCGCTTCCTTCAGTTGGCACGCCTTGGCCATCAGTTCGCGCATCAGTCGCCCGGCCGCGGCCTTCAGGTGCGCGTCGGCCTCTTCCTTGGATTTGCAGGGCGTCCAGAGGCGGACTTCCATCTGGCCGACGATTAGGCTGTCGCTTCGCGTGGCATGCCACCCTTCGGGCGACATCTCGCCGAACTTCTCGGCGACGCACCACTGGTAGAACGGGCTGGGCTTCGGCGCGGCGGCCGGCTTCGAGCAACCGACGGCCAGAAATGCAACGACGACGACACAACGCATGGCGGCACCCACGGGGATGCCATCATGCTATCGCGCGTACCGGGCGATCCTCAATACCGCACGTTCAGGTGCAGGAGCGTTTCGAGCGCGTAGACGCGCGGGCCGGTGACGGGCGCGTTCACGCCGATATTCAGGCACGACCGGCTGCCGAGGCCGAACGACGTGCCCGCCGTGAAGCTCACGATGTCGGTCGCGCCCACCGGGAACTTGTTGATGTCCCGATTGTTGAACGGCACGTTCACGTGCAGTTCCGCGATCGGCGCCACCGAGCGCACGAAGCGCGCACCGGTCACGTCGTTCCGCAGCAGGTAGCCGACCTGCACGCTGTTGAACATGTACGTCGTGTCGCGATCGTCCGTCGGCACGGCGATCGACGAGATGAACTGCCCGTAGGCGCGGCCGAAGGTCCGCGTGCCGCCGACGAACGGCTGCAACAGCGTCGGGTGGACGATCGGGTCCTGCACCGTGAAGGCGGCCGCCCCGCCGGTCGGCGCAGTGACGACGAGGCCGGCGGACAGCACGCGCCCGCCGAGCAGCGAACCGTCGGCGGCCACGTCGAGCGGTTCGTTGATGAAGGCGTACTTCAGGATGATGCTGAGGTCGCCGACGGTGGCGCGATCGAGCGCGGTGGGGCCGGTGAGCTGGAGCAACGGCAGGCGCAGGCCGATGGAGGCGTCGCCGTCGAGGAAGGTCTTTTCGAGGCCGAACGTCTGCCGGTGGACGTTCGTGATCGGCAGGTCGAGCTGCTGGCGCTGGCCGGGGTTCACGTCGTAGAAGAAGTGGTACGTGAGGTAAACGCGATCGACGGGGCGCGGGGCTTCGTTCTCGCTGATCTTGTACGCTCCACGGATGACGGGAACGGGCAGCCGGCCGGAGGGCTGGCGCGACGATTCGTTGAGGAGGACGCCGATGTTCGAGGCGGTGCCGCGCGCCAGCGACGCGAGTTCCTGGAAGTCGCCGTACATGTTCGGGAGTTCGACGGGGCGCGCGGAGGTGCCGGCGGAGGCGAGGTTGAAGGACGGCGCCGCCGGGCCGGCGAGGACGCGCGTGGCGCCGGGAGTCGGCGTGGCCGGCGCTTCCGTCGTGGCGGCGACGGCACTCTTTGACTGGCGCTTCTTGAGCTTCTCGTTCTGGCGGGCCTGCCGGGCGAGTTCCTTCTGCTTCTTCTGCTGGTTGTAGTTTGGCTTGGCCAAGGGAGCTCCGGGGAATGCTGCGGAACCCCACTATACCCGCTAATCGGGAAGTACCCGCCGAATGGCCCGATTGATTGACCGGCGGCCTCGCGTCCCACCGGCAAAGCCCGCCAAACCGGCGGA
>CAYVRB010000159.1:0-14201 GCA_964453375.1 uncultured Alcaligenaceae bacterium | reverse complement strand
TCGAAGGCCTACGGAGCCATCCGTTGAACGCGTTCAGCGTGCAGTACCACCCGGAATCGGCCGCCGGGCCGCACGACAGCACCTACTTATTCGAGGATTTCCGCGCCGCGATGGAGCGGGCGCGAACGTGACGGCCATTCGCGGTGTCGTGTCGAATGGGAATCGCCCGAAACCATTGACGCCGACGAAACGGCGACATACAAAGTGTGTTCGATGACCGAATGGCCCTGTCGTCTAGAGGCCTAGGACACGACCCTTTCAAGGTTGAGACCGGGGTTCGAATCCCCGCAGGGTCACATTGGCATCCCGACCGTGTCCGTCGGGATGCGCACGAGCCGACGGAAATCCTTGGTTTCAAGGGTTTCCGTCGGCTCGTGTCATTTCAGGATGGGAAATCATTGGCAATCAGAGGAGTTGCGCGGCCTTCAAACCCGCGTGGATGCGGCCGACGCGGATGCCTTCGTTCTTCGCGACCGGCGGCTTGCCGAGAACCGTTTGCGGTCGGCCGCCGGCGTGGTGCAGCGCCACCAGCTTCCCTTCGCCGTTGAAGACCGGCGAGCCGGACGAGCCTTCCTGCGTGTCGGTCAGGTAGTGCACGACGCGGTGGTCCACCATCGCGATCGTGTTGCGCACGTAGCCGAGGCGCTTGTAGTCGCCGTTCGGATGCTGCACGATGTACGTCGCCTGCCGGACCTTCGGCTCGACGTCCTCGACCGGCACGATCGGGATCGCCGCGTCCAGCGCGGCGGCGACGCGGATCACGCCCCAGTCGTCCTTCTCGTCGGTCTTGATCGACGCCACGTCGCACGGCACCGCCACGGTCCCGCGCGGCCGCCCGGCCGCATCGGTCTCGAAGTGGAACTCGGCGACCGCGCCGGTGGCGCCGGCGAGCACGTGCCAGTTGGTCAGGAGCAAGTCCGGTCCGATGCGGAATCCGGTGCCCTTGCGCGATCCCGCGGCGGTCGTGACCAGCATCCGGCAGACGGCCGGCGCGAGCCGGACGACGTGCCCGAGCGCGGCGATGAGCGCCGGCACGTCGCCGGTGGAGATCATCAAGTCCTCGTGGTACAGCTTCGCCTCGTGCTCGAAGACGGTGTCGTCGAAGCCCGGCGCGCCGTCCTCCCCCCGCGGCGGATCTGCGCACGCGATCACCGGCTTATCGTCGACGAGGTCCTGGAGCACGCGCCGCGCCGGGTGGAGGTCGCCGAGCTTGCCGAGGATCGTCTCCACGAGCTTGCGCGTCAGTCCGTTCTCGCCGGTGTACTTGAGGATGTCGAACCAGAGCAGGTACGCGGGTTGCTCCCAATGGATGCTTTCGATCGCGAAGCCGGGCGTCTTGGCGCAGTAGTCCTGCGCGGGCTTCGACGCGTAGAGCTTGGCGAGCGTGCCTTGAAGTTCCTGCGCCTCCGGCCGCTCGAACGGGAACGGAAACGCGTCGAGAATGGACATGCTTCGACCTCCCAGGGTTTCGGGGCCGCCGCCGAAAGCCGTCAATCGTCGTGGAAGCGTGAAAAATCCTTGTCGTCGTTCGACAAATCGAAGGTCGTCGCTAACACTTTACACCATCGGACTCCATCGCAATTCCGGAGTGTCCCGAAATGGCCTCGCCTCTCTTCCGCTCCTTGGGCCGAGTGTATCGCAAGCCCGGACCGAGCGCGTCGGTCCTGGAAACCCGCGCCGACGCGCGCGAGACGGTGGAGGTGGACGCGACCGTGCGCGCGTGCTCCGACGCGCTCGACGCGATGATGGCGTATTACCAAACGGACGCGAGCCAATTGGGCCTGATGGCGGAATTTCTCCGACACGCCGCCGACGGACTGGAGATGTACAACCGGGCCGACGACGACGGCCTGCGTCGGAATCCCGACGCGGGCGCCGCCCTCGAAGCGATCGTCCGCACGGACGGCTCGCGGCCCTTGTTCATGGTCAAGGACGATTTCCCCGACTTCGCGAGCAGCCCCGCGGGCCGGTGGAAGGACGAACTGGAGAAACCGGCTCGCCAGGCGGCCCTAAGGCCGCGATCGCCAGCGTCGGCCGCATGGACACGCCGGCGCAATTCTCGGAGTACCAGGGCACCGGCTTCCTGATCGCGCCGAACCTGATCCTGACGAACCGCCACGTGCTGCAGATGGTGGCGCGCCCGACGGCCGACGGATGGAAGCTCTCGACGGACGCGGCCATCGACTTCGGTCACGAATTCCGATCGGCGAATCCGAGCCGGAACCGCCGCAAGCTGAAGCGCGTGCTCTTCGCCGGCTCCAAGCCGATTGTTTTCCATGCCATCGACCATGCCAAGCTCGACCTCGCGCTGATCGAACTCGAAGACGCGGAGAACTTCAACCAGGTCCCATTCAAGCTGCACGGCTCGATCGCCGCGGACGGGGCCGAAATCGTCACCGTCGGCTACTCCGGCCCGCCGCCCGAGCGGACCTACCCGCCGACGCTCCTGGAACGGCTCTTCAAGAACACCTACGGCTGCAAGCGCTTGGCGCCGGGAGAGATCATCCCGTCCCGGAGCAGCCGGCTGGCGTGGACCCTCGCACACGACGCCACCACGCTCGGCGGCAACTCGGGATCGGTGGTGGTCTTGCTGGACGCCGCCGGCGCGGCGCTCGGGCTGCACTACGGCGGCCGGCCGTCGGCCCCCGCGGAGAACTGGTGCCACTGGCTCGAAAAGGTCTGGGGCGAGACCGACGGCCGCGCCGCGGACACGCTCTTCGCGATCCTCGAGAAGCACGGCGTCGTCCTCGCCGGCCCGGCGCCCGTACCCCGTCGCGAGACGGTGGCGAGCGTGCCGGCGCTCACCGACGACGTTCCGTTCCTCCGGCCCGAGGGCGGCGGCGTGGCGGAAGCGGTCGAGGACCTCACGCCGGCGCAACGGTCGCGCCTCGGCGCCGCCGTCGCCGGAGGCACCGTCGCGGAGGGTGTCGCCGAAACCATCGCGGCCGGCGGCTCCCCGGAAATCATCCTCGGCCGGTCGAATCTCCTTCCGGCCTCGTTCCTCGCCGTCGGCGTGGCGACGGCGAGCGCCACGGCCATCGTCCGCGCGAGCGGCACCGATTTCCGCGGCCGCACCGGAAGCTGGTCCGGCACCGGATTCCTCCTCTCGCCGAACATCCTGCTGACCAACCACCACGTGCTGAACAGCCCCGCCGTCGCCGCGGCGTCCACGGCCGTCTTCAATTTCCAGACCGAACCCGACGGCACGCCCGGCGCCACCGCCTCGTTCCGCCTCAACCCGCAACGGCTCTTCGTCACCAGCCCGATCGTCGGCGGCCTGGATTACACCTTCTGCTGGGTCGACGGCGAACCGGGCCGGCGGTTCGGCGCCGTCCGCGCCTCGCGCGGCACCTTCGGCATCGCGGAGGGGGAATTCGCCAACATCGTCAGCCACCCCGCCGGGCGGATGAAGGAAGTCTCCCTCCAGGAGAACCTCGTGCGCTGGCAGGACGACCTCGTCGTCCACTACACCAGCGACACGGAGCCGGGCAGTTCGGGCGCGGCGGTGTGCGACAACGCCTGGTCCCTCGTGGCGCTGCACCACGCCAGCAAGGCGTCCGTCGCCGGCGGGACATTGAACGAAGGGATCAAGCTCGCGGCGATCGCCGCGGACCTCGAACGCCGGGGCACTTCTTCGGCGCGCGAGGCGCTCGCCCTCTTCGGCGGCGTCGACGAACGCCTCGGGTTTTTCGGCCGCCTCGGCCGGCCCGAAGTCCGCGGCGACGCCGCCGAGGCCGTCGTCGCGAGTTTCACCGGCACCGAACACGACCTCGATATCGGCTTCTGGAACGTCGAGTGGCTCGCGAACCGCTGGCGCACAAAGACCGCCGCGGTCGCCCGGATCATTCGCGAGATGAACCTCGACCTCTGGTCGTTGGAGGAAGCGTCCCCGGCGGCGCTCGAGGCGCTCCTCACGGAACTGCGCGAGCGGCACGGCCTCGACTACGACGGCCTCCCCGCCGAGCCCGACAAGCCGGAGAGCCTGCAAAGCTGCGTCGTCGTCTGGAACACGAACACCGTGTCCGTCGAAAAGGAGGACTGGGGCGAGGAAATCGACGCCTGGCTGAAGGCGCACAGCCGCGATTTCGACGACCTAGGCCTTGGCGGCTTCGAGGCGGTGGAGGGAAAGATCTTCGACCGCTACCCGACGCTCTTCCGGGTCACGAGCATGGCCGCCGGACCGACCGGCGAGCCGATCGCGTTCTATTTCGTGCCGCTGCACCTGAAGGCGAAGGACGAGGGGAGCCGGCGCCGGCGGATGGCGTCGAAGATCCTCGCGGTCGCCGCGGCGGAGAAGGCCACGTCGGGCGACTTGAAGGACTTCGTCATCGGGGGCGACGCGAATGCGCCGCTCGGCAGTGGCGACTTCGCGAATCTCACCGACGCGGGCCTCGTCGCCGTCGGCGCCGAGGACGCCGCGAGCGGCGCGTTCTCGTACATCAAGGGGCCGAAGTCGCTGATCGACCATGTCTTCCTGTCGCCGAACCTGGTGGCGACGACGCCGACGGAGTTCGTGGTCGTCGCCGCGGAGAAGACGATCCCGAAGTACGTGCGGGACGTGAGCGACCACCGGCCGGTGCTCGTCCGCCTCAGCATGGGCGGCGGGGACGCGGACGGCGGCGGGACCGAGGCGCTGGTCGACACCGGCAAGGCGATCGCCAAGTTGAAGGAGAAGCTGAAGAAGGAGCGCCGCGACGCGGGGTCGGCGGAGGGGACGAACGTCTCGGCGGGCACCGGCTACGATGCGGACTTCCTGGGGGACGGTGCCCTGACCGTGCCGCTGCCGGGCTTCACGGACGCGACGGAAGACGCGGCGCTGGTGGTCGATCCGTCGCGGAGCGACTTTGGAAAGTACGTGCTGCCCTACGTGCACTTCTCGGTGGTCATGAACCGGCCGCGGCGGCTGCAGTTCTACTCCGCGGTGAACATCGACGGCACGAAGGAGCAGGACGTGCCGGAGAAGCGTCGCTGGCACAACGACGACCGCATTCCCAAGGGCGCCCAGGTCGGCACGAGCTGGTACTCGAACAGCGGCTTCAGCAAGGGCCACATGGTCCGGCGGCTCGATCCGGTCTGGGGAACGCGCGCCGTCGCCGTCGCCGGCGAGGACGACACGCACGCGTACCCGAACGCCGTGCCGCAGATGCAGGGGCACAACGCCGGCATCTGGCTGCAACTGGAGGACTTCGTCCTCCGCAACGCGAACAACCGGGACTTCAAGGCGTGCGTCTTCACCGGCCCGGTTCTGCGGGCCGACGACAAGCGCAAGAAAGGAGTGCAGATCCCGCGCGAGTTCTGGAAGGTCGCGGTCATGACGAACGCGGAGACGGGGAAACTCTCGGTGACGGCGTACCTCCAGAGCCAGAAGCCGTGGCTGCCGCAGCTCGAATGGGTCTACGCGGACGAACCGAAGACGTACCAGGTGCCGCTGGCGACGATCGCGGAGCTGACCGGGCTGGACTTCCACGATCTCGTCGCGCACGACCCGCTGAACCCGGACGGCGCCGAGGCCGTCGTGCCCGCGGTCGAAATCCTGGGACCGGACAGCGTGGTCTTCTGACCGAGGCGAGCATGCCCCGACTCGACGGCGCCCAGGCCGAACGCCTACGTGCCCTGATAGCGAAATTGGACCCGGCGCAGTTCGAGGTCTTCTTCGCGCGCGCCCCCATGGGCAAGCCGCTGGCGAACGTCGTCTTTGTCAAGCAGCCGTTCGACGCCGTGGCCCGCGACACGGTGGAGTGGCTGGAGTTCAGCGACAAGACGTTCGATTTCCTCGTGGCGTTCCGCGAACACAAGAAGGCCGTCGCGGAGATCGCCGCGTTCTGCGATCCGATCCTCCAGCAGGGCCGGGACTACGTGCCGCCGGGGCCGGCGCCGCTCACGGCCGCGCAGGTGAACGACGAGATCGTCGCGTTCCGAACGATCTTCGAGCAGCGCCACGATCTGTTCCAGTACCTGGACGCCTACAAGACGCTCCACGACGTCATCCAGAAACTCCAGGACCAACTCGGCGCGCTGCGCCTGACGGCGAGCCAGTATCGGTCCACGGCGGTTCCGGTACAGTTCGCGCCGGTGCTCGTGTCGATTTTGGACGACCTGACGGACAAGCAGCTCGCGTCGGCCCGGCGCAGCCGGCCGTTGGCGGAATACCCCGACGACTTCGACTGGGTGGACAGTCTCGCGGCCGCGCTCGACCAGATGCGCGCCGCGGTGCCGGCGGCGAATCACGACGAAATCGACGCGGCCCTCGACGCGCTCGCCGCGATCCCGTCGCGGCAGTCGGAGCTGAACGTCGTCCTCGTCCGCACCGCGGAGAAGCTGTTGAGGAGATGGGACGCCCCGGGGCAGGTGGCGCGCATCCTGTCCGGCCCGGCGCAGTCCGGCCACGCGTTGCTCCTCGCGGACCTCGATCCGTTCCGCGCGCTCTGCCTGGAATTGAACACGCTCACCACCGATCACAACCTCTGCCAGGAGATCGAGGAGTCCTTGGCCGTCGCCGATCCGAACTCGGCGGTGGCGACCGGAATCGTGCACTGGAACGCGGTCTACGCGGCGCTCCTGCGCCTCGCGGCGCGCCGGCAAAAGGATGTCGGCATTGCTCGCTTGTCGGAATACGCGCACACGTTCGCCGCCGCGGTTCCGCCGCAATCGCCCGGCGCGTTCGTGCTGCTGCGCAGCCAATTCGGCCGACAGTTCAACCAGATCGACGATACGCTCATCACGGTCACGCGCGAATTGGTCCGCATCGCCGCCCGGCTGAGCCGGCATCTCCGGAGTCCCGCATGAACGGTTTCGTCGGCCTCGGGCCGCTCCAGGAACGCTACTTCGAACTTGTCCGCTCCGTCGGCAAGGAGGTCGCCGACCCGGAGGCCTTCCGCACCATCGCCGACTTCGTGGCGAACGCGGTCGCCGCCGGCCGGCGCCTCGACGCTCCCGAGGACCGCGTCGCCGCGCAGAACTACATCAACTATTGGGTCTCCCGCGTCGCCAGCGCCGTGCGCCTGGGCGCGCCGGACGACGACGAACCCCGCCCCCGCGCCGGCGGGACGCCGCGCTTCGCCGAGACCGTGCTCGCCCCGTTCGACGCCGCCGCGCTGGATCAGGCGGCCCGCGCGGCCGAGGCGTGGCTGGACTCGCACACCGATCGCGCCGCCACGGCGCGGCGCATCCTCCTGCGCCTCGTCCGGCTCCAACCCGACGGCATCACCTTCGAGACGCTTCCGACATTCCGTTCCGCGTTCTTCGACTTCGCCGAGCCGGAGGACGTGAACGTGATTTTGAAGGCGTTCGAGGACGCCGGCGCGGTCCGCATCGTCTGCGGTGCCCGGCCGGAACTCGATTCCGTCGCGCTGCGGTCGCCGGCGCTGCTCGAGAAGTCGTTCGACGCGCTCTGGCCGACGTTCGCCCGGTGGCGCGAGGTCCGGCGAGAGTTCCGCCGGAAGGCCGGAGACTGGAAACGGAAGGGCGGCCGTGCCGACCTGGACGCCGCCGCGTTCGAGGACGCGCGCCTCTACCACGACCGCGACCGGGCCGAATGGGACTTCCTCAAGGCCGTCCGCAACGGCGAACAGACGCGCCGCGACTTGATCCGATTCGGATTCGTCCTGGCGGCCGGCTTCGTCCTGGTCCTGATGCCGCTGGCGATCACGGCGTGGCTGGGCTGGGTGCAGTCGGACGTGAACTTCAAGGACGCGGAGGCGAAGGAGATCTTGGCGACCCAGGCGGCGAAGGAGGCTCGCGACGCCGAAGATGCCGCCGAAAAGGCGGCGGCCGAGGCCCGGACCGCCGAAGCCGCCGCCAAGGCCGCGAAGGATAACCTGGAAGCCCAACGCGATCTCATCAGCCGCGTGGAGTGCGTGCGCACGCTCGCCGAGATCGGCGCCGCGCGCTCCGACGCGGACCTGATCGTCGGCTTGAACCGATGGAAATCCCTGCTGGATCGGTACGAACGCCAAACGCCGACGCCGACGCGCCTCTTGAGCACGCTCAACGAGCATTTCCACGACGATGGCGGCCTCGCGGCCATGGCCCGCAGCGCCCGCGCCATGCCGTCCGTCGTTCGCAACGATTTCCTCCCCTTCGGATTCTTCGATCGCGAGATCCCGTGGTACAACGGCGAGGAATGGCGGAAGTTCAACTACCGCGTCCTCGCGCTGGCGCACGAATTCCGCAACGAACTCGTGAACCGCGGCGATCCGTACGCGAGCGGCGAACTCCGTGCGATCCGCGAATCGGCCTACCAGCGCGTCGGGCTCTGCTTGAACAAGTTCATCGGCACCGTCGGCGTCGAAAAGAGCTTCGACGACGCCGCCCCCTACGTCCGCGAATTCTGGCTGAACTACTGGGGCGATCTCGGACTGGTCGAAAGTTTCGAAGTGTCCGCCGCCATGGCCAAGTTCGGGGATCGACTCACGAAAATCGAGGACGGCCTCCCGCGCTACGCCTTCCAGGACTTCTTTCGGACCTACCGCCGCAACCTCCTCGAACGCCACGATCCGCGCCACGGCAAATCCTTCCCGACGCGGATCGCCAGCCTCGACGCGCTGACCGACCACTACCGGCTCTATTCCCGCATGGTCGGCCTTTCGGAACTCGACGCGCTCGACCGCCTGGCGGAAAACGTCAAGGCCGCGATGCGGGCCGACAAGGACCGTCCGGTCCTTCGGCACGGCGCCATGCCCTGATCGATCTCCCCGAATCGACCGCGATCCCGGAGGGTTCCCATGTCGATGCCCGAAACCGAACCGGCCGATCTCCCGACGCTGGACCTCGGCCTCGTCATGGCCGGGGCCGTCTCCGCCGGCGCCTACACCGGCGGGGCGATCGACTTTCTGCTCCAGGCCCTCGAGGCGTGGTCCGCCGCGAAAGCGGACGGCGCCGGTCCGCCGTACGCGGTGACGATCAAGGTGGTGACCGGCGCGTCCGCCGGCGGGATGACGGCGGCGATGTTCGCCACCGCCCTCGCCGAACCGGTGCCGCCGGTGACTCTGGCCACGCCCGCGGCGAGCCGCGGCGCGAACAAGTTCTACGACGCCTGGGTCCGGCAAATCTCGATCGAGAAACTGCTGCAAGGCCGCGATCTGGCGCAAGGTACCGAACGGGTCGTCTCCGCGCTCGATTGCACCGTGCTCGACGAGATCGCGAAGGGCTTGATCCGGCCCGGCCCGACGAAGCTCGCCGCGCCGCGGCCGTACGTCGCCGACCCGCTGGTGGTCGCGCTTACCGTGACGAACCTGCGGGGCGTGCCGTACGAGGTCCAATTCCAAGGCCTCGGCGGCACGCACATCCCCTATGGAATGACGCTCCATGCGGACGACGTTACGTTCGCGGTGACCGGGGGCGGCCCGCCCGCGCCCGTCGTGGGCTTGGAAGCCTCCATCACCACGGCGGACCATGCCGTGCCGCTCGATGCGCGGACGGTCGGCGGGACGAATTGGCCGATGCTCGCCGACGCGGCGCTTGCGACCGGCGCCTTCCCGTTCGGCCTCGCGCCGCGCACCCTGAGCCGGCCGGCCGGAGACTACGCGAACCGCGAGTGGAGACACCCGTTCGTGGCGTACGACGGCGACCGCAACGCCGTCGTGAGCTATTTCCGACGCCGGCCGCACGCCATGCCGGTGCGGCCCGATTACCCGTATCGGTTCGCGTGCGTGGACGGCGGCGTCATCGACAACGAGCCGATGGGCATCGCGCGCGACCACCTCGATTGGAACCGACCCGAAATCGGACCCCGGCCGTCCGCCATCCTGATGATCGATCCGTTCCCCAACGAGAACTCCTTCGTCGACCCCTACGATTTCCCCGACCGGTTCAACCTCCTCAAACTCGCGATGCCGCTGATCGGCGCCCTGATCGCGCAATCCCGCTTCAAACCCGAGGAACTGACGCGCGCCGCCGATCCGACCGTGTTCAATCAATTCATGCTCAACCCGACGCGTCGGCGGCCGGGCCTCGCGAAGCCGGAGAAACACCCCATCGCGTGCGGCGGACTGGGCGGCTTCGCCGGCTTTCTCTCGGAAGACTTCCGCCGACACGATTACTTCCTCGGCCGGCAGAACATGCAGGCGTTCCTGCGCCGGCACTTCGTGCTGCCGGAGTCGGACCCGTTGTTCGCTCAATGGACGGACGAAAACCAAAAACGCCCGCTCCGCGTCCGGCGCGACGCCCAGCACCGGGTTGTGGAGACCGAGGACGATCGCTCGTTCGTCTACGACGCCGACGGCAAGCAACAGCCGCCCGAGGGCGCATTGACCTCGTACCTGCCCATCGTTCCGCTGTCGGAGAAACTACAGGAGCCGGAGCCAACCGAACCCTGGCCCGCATTCACGGCGGCCCAACTCGCCGATCTCCGCGCCCGCGTCGAATCGCGGAGCAAGCTGGTCGTCGAACGACTCATCGCCGGTACGGAGGGCGCGGCCGTCAAGTTCCTGCTGCGCCGCGCCTGGTGGTTGAAGCGGGACCAATTCCTCGACGCCGTTCTCAATCGGGTTCGGAAAGAGCTAATAGGGCAGGAACTCATGTGAGACGCTACCCGGATTTCTCTGGCGTCGGCGGCGGACGATCTTGGAAGCCGATCACTTCGCCGTCGCGTAGCGGTGCGTGGGGACGGGGCGGCCGGGGCGGAGGCTCTGGCTTTGCCGGAACGACGGCGTCACGCTCAATTTCGAACACTCGGCCGCGACGATCCGCTTCACCTCCGCGTCGAGCGTGTCCGGGTCGATCGCCACGCGGGCGTTCACGATCAGGTCGGCCTCGCGCGCCGTGCAGCCGGACGCGAGCGAGAGCTGCGCGGGGGTGTCGCCGCTGACGACGTTCGCGACGCCGAACGCGCCGCCGGCCTCCTGGCCGATCACCTTGAGGTGCGCCACTTCGCCGCCGAGGCGGTTCAAGACCGCGTGCAAGCCGTGCACGACCGCCATCAACAGCGCATCGAGCGGAAAGCCTTCGGCGGACGCGAGGCCGACGGAGGCGTTCAACCAGCCGAGTTCGGCCTCGCCTTCGGCGTAGACGTCGTAGTCGATCTCGAGGATCTTCCGGCCGAAGCCGCCGTCCTGGTCGAGCAGTTCGACGAGCGGCTCGAAACCGGCGCCGGAAAGCGCCGAGACCTTGAGCACCGGCGTGCCGGGGCACTGGTCCGCGAGGAGTTTCGACAACCGGTCCAGCTCGGCGGGCGCGATCTCGTCGATCCGGTTGACGACGATCGCGTCGGCCTCTTCGAGTTGCTTGGTGAAGATGTAGGCGGCCTTCGGCGAGAAGCCGGACTTGCCGCCGGCGAGGATCTTCAATCCGTGGCTCGGCTTGAACAGCACCGCGTAGGGGGCCACCTTGAACCGGCCGGCGTAGAGGTCCTTGAGCGGCTGCACCACCGTGGCCACGAGGTCGGTGCAACTGCCGACCGGCTCCGCGAGGATCACGTCCGGCCGTTCGGACGCCTCCAGCGAACCGATGCGGCCGACGAGGTCGTCGAACCGGCAGCAGAAGCAGGCGCCCGGCACCTCCTGCACGGCGAAGCCCTGCGAGCGCAGGTTGTTCGTGTCGACGAGGTCGTGCGCCTGGTCGTTCGTGACGAGGCCGACGCGGTGCCCGCGCGCCTGGTAGTGTCGCGCCAGCCGCGCGAGCGTGGTCGTCTTGCCGGCGCCGAGGAATCCGCCGACCATCACGAATCGCACGCCCATCGCACGCTCCCCGAATAAGACTTCCGTCGGATCGGGGCATTCTACTTCGGGCGGCGACGGCCATGCGGGAAAAGCGTTTCGAACCGATCCGCTTCGCGATCCTCGACCCCGGACATTTCCACGCGGCGCTCGCGCTGAAGCGCCGTCGGCCGGACGTCGATCCGCGAGTCCACGTCTTCGCGCCCGAGGGGGACGATCTAGAACGCTTCCAGATGCAGGTCGAAGCGTTCAACATGCGGGCCGAGGCGCCGACGGATTGGATCTTGGAAATCCATTCGGGCCGCGACTGGCTCGAACGGTTCCGGTCGGAACCGGCGGGGAACACGGCGATCATCGCGGGGCGGAACAAGCCGAAGATCGACCTGATCCTCGCGGCGCTCGAATCGGGATCGAACGTCCTCGCCGACAAGCCGTGGATCGTGGACGCGACGGATTTCCCCAAGCTGGAGCGGGCACGCGTGTTGGCGGAATCGAAGGGCCTTGTCGCGTGGGACATGATGACGGAGCGGCACGAGACGACGAATCGCCTGCTGCTGGCGCTCGTGCGCGAACCGGTGATCTTCGGCGCATGGAGCGGAACGCCGGC
The DNA here is from genome assembly GCA_964453375.1 of uncultured Alcaligenaceae bacterium. Classification (GTDB taxonomy): domain Bacteria; phylum Planctomycetota; class Planctomycetia; order Gemmatales; family Gemmataceae; genus Limnoglobus. The sequence continues at coordinate 1,940 of CAYVRB010000159.1, read as the reverse complement.
GCTGTCGTTGGAGTCGGTCCATTGCTTGAAGAAGACCGTGGCCGGCGCGCCGCTGCGGCGGCCGGCGTGGTGGTTCGATGCGCGCGTGGCCGGGGATTCGCTCGCGGACGTCGGCACGCACCTCGTCGATCTGGCGCTGCTCGCCCTCGGTCCGGCGGAGGTTCGCGTCGAGTCGTCGCGTCGCTGGCCGCTGCTGGTCGGCCGCGCGGACTTCGAGGCGATCACGGGCCTCGCCGGGGTCCCGCCGGAACTGTCCCTCGCCGGCGAGCAATTGGACTACGACGGGAACGGTATTGTCGACTTCACGCTCGGCGGCGTGCCCGTCCGCGTCACGACGCGCTGGGAGCTCGATCACCCCGGCGGCGACTGGCACGAGATCGTCGCCACCGGAACCCGCTGCACCATTCGTTCCGATCAATCGACCGACGGCTCGCGCAACCTCGCGATTCGCCCCTTCGGCGACGAACTCCTGCGATCGGTTCAAGACTGGTGCGCTCGCTCGCAATCGGATTTTCCGGGGATCGGCGCGATCCGGGACGCCGACGCGATTCGGCTCGTCGTCCCGGACGCGATCCGTCGCGATCACGCGAGCCTGTTCGCGCTCGTCGTGGACGATTACGCCCGATGGTTCCGCGATCCGTCGGCGGTGCCGCCGGGGGATTGGCCGAACCGGCTCGCCCGCTATCGCGTCACGGCGCGGGCGGAGAGTTGCGGCGCGGGCGTTTCGCCGGTACCGTGAGTGTGTCCCTTCCGCCGGAAACGTTCCATGCGTCACGCCATCGCCTTCGGCCTGCTCGTCCTCGCGGCGGCGGGCCTGAACTCGCAGGACAAGAAAGCCGCCCCGAAAAGCCCGCTGGCGGAGGCGCGGCTGCGCCTGAACAAGGGGAACCACGCCGAGGCGCGCGCCGAATACGCGAAGTTCCTCGCGGACGCGAAGCACGGCCCGGCCGCGGCGATCGGCACGGCGGCCGCCTGGCGCGAGGAGGGGGAGTACGCCAAGGCGCTCGCGGCGCTGACGGACGGCTTGCAGGCGCACGCGAAGAGCGCCGACCTGCTCGCGGCCCGCGCCGATCTCGCGTTCGACCTCGGCCGGTGGGACGAGGCCTCCGCCGACGCCGAGGCGGCGCTCAAGATTCAAGAAGACCACTTCCTCGCGCGGTGGACGAAGGCGCGCGTGGCGCGGGACAAGGGGGACACGGACGCCGCCTACGACCAGATGCGCTGGTTCATCCGGGCGTACAACGCCGCGAGCCAGGCGGACAAGGACATCGTCGACCCGGACACGCTGCTGGTGATCGGACAGGCCGCCACTGAGAACGCCCGCTGGAACAGCATCAGCAACCAGTTCCGTTTCATCCTGCGGGAGATCTACGGGGACGCGCTCAAGTCCGAGCCGGACTGCTGGCGGGCCGAGTTGTACGCGGGGCAGTTGCTGCTGGAGAAGTACAACCGCCCGCAGGCGGTCGAGGGGTTCGACGGCGCCCTCAAGATCAATCCGAACGCGGCCGAGGCGATCGTCGGCAAGGGCGAGGCGGCGCTCCAGAAGTTCGAGTTGAAGGAGGCCGAACAGTTCGCCGACGAGGCGCTGAAGCAGAACCCGAAGCTGCGCGGCGCCCTGCGGTTGAAGGCGAACATCCAGTTCATGGGCGGGGACTACGCCGGGGCCGAGAAGCTGCTGCTGGCGGCGAAGGCGGTGAACCCTCGCGAAGCGGCCACGCTCGGCAAGCTCGCCGGCTGCTATGTCCTCCAGCGGAAGACGGCGGAGTTCGACGCGCTCGCGAAGGAGGCGGCGGGCTACGATTCCAAACCGGCGGAGTTCTACCACGAACTCGCCGAATACCTGGAGGACCGCCGGCTCTACCTCCAGGCGGAAGGGTACTTCAAGAAGGCGACGGAGCTGCGCCCGAAGGCCGCGGCGCCGCGCACGAGCCTCGGCCTGC
>CAYVRB010000158.1:5445-14207 GCA_964453375.1 uncultured Alcaligenaceae bacterium | reverse complement strand
GATGTCGTCGGTGGGGGGCGGGCCGGGGATCTTGTTCGCCGCGCCGGGGCCGGCGAGGTTCGGGCCCGACTTCGGCGCCTTCAGCTTCGCCGAGCTATCCGCGCCCGGCCGCAGCACGCCGCTCTTCGGCCCGGCCAGCATGTCCAAGTCGATCTCGTCGGTCATGTTCGCGAGGTTCTTCAACCGGTCGCTGCTCTTGCCCGGCTTCTTCACGCGCGGCGCCTTCGGACCCGGGTCCGGCTCCCGCCGCACGTCGCTGTCCGACGCCGACTTCTGCTTCTTCGTCTTCCCGGAATCGCCGGCCGCGACGGAGAAGATGTCGTCGTTGTCGTCCGTCGGCGTCATGTCCTCGGGCGCGAGCAGGAACTCCTCGGACGATCCCGGTTGCATGGATTTGCCCGGCGAACCGAGTTGCAGGCCGGGGTCGCTCGCTTCGCCGAGGCTGCGCGCCAGCTCGTCGATGTCCGACGAGCGGAACCGGAGCGTCGCCCCGTCGCGGAAGGATCGCAGCGTCTTCCAATCGTCCTTGATGCGGCGCTTGAACTCGTCGAGGGGGACTCCCAGTCGTTGGGCGGCCTCGTCGAGGGTGTACGTCTGTGCCATGGTGAGATAGCCCCGGGACCCGGACCGCGGCGGACGGGAAACAGAGGGACCGCGAGTACGGAAAATCCAGCGCTAGTGATTGTTACGCGCGACGGGGGAGGAGACAAGTCAAGATTCGGCGAGTGCGGGAACTGGGGAAAGCGAAGGGATGGTACGGGCGGATCGTGACGGTTGGACCGGTGCGCCGGCGGGAAGGGGTCAAGTCGCGGGGCGCGAATCGGACATTTTTCCGCGCGGGGGCTGACCAATCCTCGGCCGCGAGCGTACACCGATGGGACACGCGACGGACCTTTTGAACGGATTGTCCGGAACTCTTTCCGACCGCGACGCATCCAACGGGAACGGCCCGCCGTCCCGTTCGCCTTCGCGAATCCGGCCGGCCTCCGACGCGCTGCGTACCCCTTCGACCGCGACCGACACCGGGAAGCTTTCCATGAAGCGTTTGTCCTCCGTTTTCGTGCCCCACGGCCGGTTCCTCCTCGGCCTCTTCGTCGCGACCTTCCTGTTCCTCGCGTGCGCCCAACTCGGCCTGGCGCAGGACGGCGACGCCGCCCCCGCCGCCGCGACCAAGCCCGCCGACACCAACAAGATGGTGTTCATCATCACGTCGATCGGCTGGGTCTTCGGGCTCGTCCTCCTCGGCTGCTCCGTCTGGCTCGTCGCCATCTGCGTGTTGCTCTTCCTCGACCTCCGCATCCAGAACGCCATCCCGGTCGGCTTCGTCGACGAATTCACCGACATCGTCAACAAGCGGAAGTTCAAGGAAGCCTACGACATGGCGCGCGGGGATCCGTCGTTCCTCGGCCGCGTCCTCACCTCCGGCATGGCGCGCCTGCAATACGGCCTCGAAGATGCCCGCGAAGCGTCCCTCAATACGCTCGAAAGCATCAAGGGCGACAAGGACGCGAAGAACAACTACACCGCCGTCATCGCCAGCCTCGGGCCGATGCTCGGCCTCGTCGGCACCGTCTTCGGCATGATCGGCGCGTTCATGGAACTGGGCAGCGGCAGCACGCCGAACCCGGCGAAGCTGGCCGAGAACGTCGCGCACGCCCTGTCCGTCACGCTCGTCGGCATCGCGATTTCCGTGCCCGCCATCGCCTTCAACGCCTTCTTCCGCAACCGGATCTCGAAGGTGACGATGGACGTCGGCCACATCTCCGACGACCTGCTCACGCAGATGTACCACAACTCGAAGAAGCCGGCGCCCCCGGCGGGAGCCGCCGCGCCCGCTTCGGTCAACGCGCCCACCGCGCCGCCCGCGAAGTAACGCCGTCATCGGGTTTCGGATTGGCTTTACTAGCCACTAGCCACTAGCCACTAGCCACTGCTCATGAGTCACGGCAGCGTCGAGAAGTGCGAACCGAACATGATCCCGATGCTGGACCTCGTCCTGCAGTTGGTCATGTTCTTCATGCTTTGCGCCAACTTCATCGCCGAGGACGTGAACGCGACGATCAAGCTGCCGACGGCGTTGCAGGCGCGGCCCCTCGACAAGGCCGAGGAGCGGGTGATCTTCCTCAACGTGGACAAGTCGGGCCACGTGCTGCCGACCGGCCGCGGCAACACGGTGGCGCTGCGGAACCGGATCATGGTGGCGCAGCACATGAAGCGGATGAAGGAAATCGACGACCAACTGAAGGCGCAGGCGCTCGCGAAGAACAAGCCGGAACCGCGGCCGAGCCTCGTGGTGCTGCGGGCGCACGAAGACTGCACCTACGAACAGATCGCGAACGTGCTGCTCGGCTGCCAGGAAGCGGGCTACTTGAACATCCAGTTCCGCGCCGTCGTGAAGGCCTCGAACTGACCGGGAATCGCCATGCATCGCCGCCATCGCGGAATCAAGAACGCCTTCGTCGAGCCGGATCTCCCGATCACGCCGATGCTGGACATGTCGTTCCAACTGCTGGCGTTCTTCATCACAACTTTCAATCCGACGCCGACCGAAGGCCACATCGACGTCGGCCTGCCGGCGCAGAAGGGCGGCCCGTCCACGAAACTGCCCGACCCGACCGACGCCGAGTTGATCGAGGACATCACGGTCCGCGTCGAATCGGACGAGAACGGCGACATCGCCGGGATCGCGCTGACGCAGGGCGAGGGCGGCGCCGAAGTGGCCATCCCCGGCAAGGCCACGCAGGCGCGGACCAATCTCTTCGCGGAACTGAAAAAGCGACTGGCGGCCCTGAAAGCGTCCAAAAAAGGCGAGGCCGCGTTCGCCCCGCCGAAGATCAAGCTCGAATTGCCCGATAATCTGCGGTATAAATTGTTGATCGCCCTCATGGACGAGTCGAACCGCGCGGGCTATTCGTCCGTCGCGCCGGTGCTCAAAGACGAGAAGAAGTAACTCGGCGGAACTTCCGACCGATCCAAGTCGTCCAACCCGATGGGAGGCCGAACATGTCGCGATTCGCCGCCCGTCGATGCTGGATTCCGATTCGCAAAGCCTTGCCGGTGCTGCTGTTGGCGTTCGGGGCCTCCGCAATGGCGCAGGAGCCGACCGACGCGTTGCCGCCGCTGGCGACCGAATCGCCCTCCGGCAAGCCGGCCGAACCCGCCGCGCCGACCGGCGCCGCGAAATACCGCATCGAGAAAGGCCTCTCGATGTTCGCCGGCATCCGCGACGACGCGATCTTCCCCTGGACCGAGACCGGACCGCGCGACCTCGCCGATTCCCCGGCCGACCAGATGGAAGAACGAGCCTACGACGAAGTCCTGCGGCACGCGCGCCAGTTCACCGTCGCCGAACTCGAGGCGAACGCCCGGCGGGACATCGCACCGAAAGATTTGTACCAGAACGGCCGCGCATCGTATAAGCTGGAACTGATTTACTTCGAGGGCTGGCTGCGCCGCCTCCGCCGCGCGGAACCGACCGAAATCCTCAAGGCGAGCGGCATCCCCGACGTCTACGAGGCTTGGATCTTCCCCGACGGGAACATCGACCCGATCTGCGTCTTCGTGACCGAGCTGCCGCCGGGACTCGCCCCGCAGGCGCGGCCGACCGACACGATGAACCGCTGGGTGTCGATCGGCGGCTACTACTTCAAGACGATGCGGTACGAGTCGAACCAGATCAGTCGCGAGACGAAGGGCGAACACGTGACGCGGCGGGCCCCCGTGCTGATGGGCCGCTCGCTCACCGTGCTGGACGATCCCGAAAGCGCCGGCGCGGCGTGGCGGCAATCGTTCCTGCCCCTGGTGATCGGCGGCGCCGCCGCGATGGCGCTCGCGATCCTCGGACTGTCCTGGTACTTCCGCCGCGGCGACGCCGCGATCCGCAAGGAACTGGACCGCAACCGGACCACCAACCCGTTCGAGAACGGGTGACGAACACTCGATGGGGAGTTCGACCATGAGCGAAGCGAACGAGACGGCCCCGACCGCGACGATGGCCGACGCCAAACCGGGCGCCAACGTCATCCGGTTCGTCCACGGCGCCGAGGAGACCGCGCAGGAACGGCTGCTGAAGAAGCAGATCCCGGCCTGGGTGGTCAGCGGCGCGTTCCACGTCGTGATCCTCGTGGTGCTCATCCTCATCGGCAAGATGCAGCCGACCGCGACGGCGGCGAGCGAATCGATCGCCGAGGCGCTCGTCGACAAGGCCGAGGAGGAGGACAAGAAGCTCGACCTGACGAACGTCGACAAGGGCCTCGATTCGGAACTGGCGAACGCCCTGCCGGTGGACCGCGTCGAGGACCAGACGGTCGACGCGAAGGTCGTGGAAGACCAGCCGGTGGGCAACGACGTGCCGGACGCGAACCCGACCGACGCGGCGGCGCTCTTGGGCCAAGGCGCGGGCAGCGAACTCGGCGTCCTCGGCACCGAAGGCAGCGTGATGGGCGGCGACAAGGGCGCCGGCGGCATCGGCAACTCCGGCTTCTCCGGCCGCTCCGGCGCCACCAAGGAGAAGAGCCTCATGGCCGGCGGCGGCAACAAGGACTCCGAACTCGCCGTCGCCCGCGGGCTTCTCTGGCTCGACAAGAAGCAGAACAAGGCCAACGGCAACTGGACCTACGACGGCACCTCCCGCGGCGACACCATCGCCGCCACCGGCATGGGCCTCCTTCCGTTCCTCGCCGCCGGCCAGACCCACGTCAAACCCCGCGACGGCAAGGGCGGCAAGGACGCCAACAAGTACCAGAAGACCGTCGAAATGGGCCTCAAGTACCTCATCGCCAACCAACTGCCGAGCGGCACCTTCAAGGGGTCCAGCGGCATGTACTCGCACGCCATCGCCGCCGTCGCCCTCTGCGAGGCCTACGGCATGACCGGCGACAAGAGCCAACTCCACCTGCCCGCCCGCCGCGCCATCGAGTACATCGTGAAGGCGCAGGCCTCCAACGGAAGCTGGGGCTACTCCTCCGGCACCGCCGGCGACACCTCCATCGTCGGCTGGCAGATCCAGGCGCTCAAGTCGGCGCAGATGTGCAAGGAAATCTCCGTGCCCGAAGCCACCCTCAAAAAGGCCGTCGAGTTCCTCGACCGCGTCGCCAAGGGTTCGCTGAAATCGCAATACGGCTACACTTCCAACGAAAACACCACCCCGACGCTCTCGACCGTCGGCCTCCTCTGCCGCTACTACACCGGCTGGGGCCCGAACCACCCCGGCTTCCAGGACGGCGTCAAGAAGTACATGACCGCCTGGATGCCGATGCCGAACCGCTTCGACATGTACTACTACTACTACGCCACGCAGGTCACGCACTTCCACGAGGGCGAAGCCTGGCACAAGGACTGGAACCCGCGGATGCGCGACATGCTCGTGAAGATGCAGGTCGACCCGGACAAGAACAAGGACCTCGGCGGCAGCTGGGACCCGGACGGCGCCATGATCGGCAGCCACTGCGGCCGCCTCGGCACGACCTGCCTCGCGGTGCTGACGCTCGAAGTCTACTACCGCCACCTGCCGCTCTACAAGCGCGACACCGGCGGCCTGAAGGAACTCGAACGGGCGAAGTGATCCGACAAGTGGGTAAGCAGCGGGGCCGGGCGTTCGCGGAACGCCCGGCCCCATTCGTTTGATGGCCCCCTCCCGGGACCGCGGGCGTCCCGCCCGCCGAGCTTCGATCGCGGGAAGACCTTCGTCCCGAACCGACCACCGAATGCGGGCGAGACGCCCGCGGTCCCAGGAACGCCGGAATGCGGGCGGGACGCCCGCCGTCCCGGCGTTTGATGGCCCCTTCCCGGGACCGCGGGCGTCCCGCCCGCCGAGCTTCGATCGCGGGAAGACCTTCGTCCCGAACCGACCACCGAATGCGGGCGAGACGCCCGCGGTCCCAGGGGCGGTCAGACCGCGGCCTTCGCGGGTTCGTTCGATTCGGCCACGAAGGTGAGCTTGCGGGTGCAGAGGGTGAGCTGGTCGCCGAGGCGCAGGCGCGTCGGGCCGGCGATCTTCTTGCCGTTCAGGAGCGTGCCGTTCTTCGAGGCGATGTCGTGGACTTCGCACTGGCCGTTCGTGTGGACGACGACGGCGCAGTGCCGCCGCGAAACGTGCTCGTCCCGGATGCTGACGTTGTTGTCGGGCAGGCGTCCGACGGTGTTGACGCCGACGGTGAGGGGATAAAGGGTCTCGCCGTCCTTGAGCAGGAACTGGCACGGACCGCCCGGCGTCATCGGCGGCAGCGTGCGCGTGACGCTGTCCGCGGCCGCTTCCGCGCCCGGCGGGGGTACCACGCCGAGCAACGTCGGCAAGCCGCAGGCGCCCTCCAATTGGAGGCGCGCCTGCCGGAACAACTCGCGGCGCGGGTTGTCGGTCAGGTGGATGCTTTGCAGGTGCGCTTCGCTCATGCCCGGCCTCGAAGACCGACGCCAGATGGGATATCTACAGCGTTTGTGATGGAATCCTTATCGTCAATACCCGATCCGGGGGGAAAGTCCACAACAATTCGCCGGAACGCCCGAATTTTCCCGGTTTAACGGACTTTCCATCCGAAGCCTCAATCGATGACCGCCGCGGCGATGCTCAGCACCTGGAACCGCAGCGTGCCGCTCGGCACCTGGATTTCCGCGATGTCGCCCTTCTTCTTGCCGAGCAGGCCCTGCCCGATCGGGCTGGTCGTGAGGATGCGGCCCTTCTCCGGCTTCTCCTGCCCCGGCCCCACGAGTTCGTAGGTCTCCTCCTCGTTGTACTCGAGGTCCTTCACCGTCACCTTGCTGCCGAACACGACCGTGTCCTTCGGCAACGCCGAGGTATCGACGATGACGGCGCGGCCGAGGCGGTCCGCCAGCTCGTTGATGCGCGCCTGGAGCTGGCCCTGGTCCTCCCGCGCGGCGTGGTATTCGGCGTTCTCGGAGAGGTCCCCCATCTCGCGGGCCGCGGCGACGCGCTTCGTGATTTCGATCATCATCGGCCCGCGGTACTTGTCCAGCTCCGCGCGGAGCTTGTCGTAACCGTCGCGGGTCATCGGGATGCGGTCGTCCATCGGAACCTCTCCATCCATCGTCGAGATCGTCGGCTCACCGACCAGGATCACCAAACGGAAAAAACCCCGGCGGCGGGCGTCGCTGCCCAGCCGCCGGGATGGTGAGTGTGGGGATTATATCCCATCGGGCACCGCCCGCACAATGATCCGGCGGAACGGAATGCCGGAAACCGGCCAGGCGGTCGCGGTCCAATCGTCGCGGCGGGCGCGGGCGGGGTCCTTGGTGGCGGCGGCGAGCCGCACCGCTTCGGCCTCGGCCTCGGTGAGATTCTTCACGACGGGGAAGTGGTTGCCGCGCCGCGCCGTCACGCTGCCGTCGTCCACGATCGCCACCACGCTGGCCTCGTCGTCGACGTCGAGCATCCGCCAGGCGATCGTCTCGAAGCTCGCGGTGCCGAAGGTCGCCTTGAGCGCGAAGAGGTCGTAGCCGGCCTTGCGCGCCTCCGGGGCGAAACGGCGCGTCGGCAGGAGCAGCCGGGGCAGGATGGCGGCGATCAGTTGCTTCTCGGCGCCGCGGTGCTCGGTGCCGGGGACGATGCCGAGCTTCGCGAGAATGCCGGGGGCGAGGCGCTTCGCGACGGCGCGGCCGGCGAGCGCCTGATGCGTCTCCTCCGACTGCTCCATCTTTAACACGATCGTGTCCGACGGCGGCCGTCGACGCGGCGCGTCGCCGTAGCGGCGCGGCTCCTCGTCCTCCGGCTCGGCCATCTGCACCGGGATGCGATAGTGCGCCTGCGCGAGCTCCAGCGCATCCACGGCCGGCCCCGCGTCCCCGGCGCGGTCCAACAGGTCGCGCACCGCCGCGTCGATCGCGTCGAACAGGTCGTCCTGCGAGAAGTCCATCCGCCGAGCATTCCCGAAACGCGATCCGATTGCAATCTCGGATCGGGTGAACGGGATCACGAACGCCCGAACGAACGAAAGCTCGAAATGGAACGCATTTCTTTCGCGGTTTCGCCCTTTCGGGCTTTCGTGATCTCTTCCCAATCCGTTCTCGAGTGGAGCCAGGGTTCGAGACGAGGACGTGGACAGTTACACTTCCCAGGAATTAACGACCGGGTGCCATGCCCACGACTTTGCGTGGGCATGCTCGCATTCCTCAAAACAAAACATGCCCAGCCAAAGCGGTGGGCATGGCACCCGGCAAAATAATCCTGTGGAGCGTATGACATCTCGCTTCACTTCTTCGAGATCACGAAAGCCCGAAAGAACGAAAACACGAATTTCCATTGTCGGTTTCTCTTCCGGGTTTCGCCCTTTCGGGATTTCGTGATCTCTGCCCCCACCCGTTCACGTCCCGAACCTCGGGCAAAAGACGAAGTTCGAGATGGCCTTCTCGGATCGCGGCTTCGAGATCGCGAAAGTCCGAACGAACGAAAGCTCGAAATCGAACGCATTCCTTTCGCGGTTTCGTCCTTTCGGGCTTTCGTGTTCTCTTCCCTTCCAATCAAACTGGCGATAGGATCGCCGACGGCTACAACAGCCGGACCGGTACAGATTGGAAAACGAGGTTCCGCATGTCCGCAGCGCTCTACGTCGGTCTGGATGTCGGCGGCACGACGATGAAGGGCGCCGTCGTGGACGACGCCGGCAAGCCGCTGTCCAAGCCGGTGGTGATGGACACGCTGCCGGAGCGCGGGCAGGAGGCGGGCCTGGAGACGATGTGCGAGACGATCCGCCGCGCCATCGCCGCCGCCGGCAAGACGTTGCCGGACATCGCCGCCATCGGCGTCGCCA
>CAYVRB010000158.1:0-5435 GCA_964453375.1 uncultured Alcaligenaceae bacterium | reverse complement strand
GTTCTGGGTCGGCGCCGGCCAACATGCCGCCAGCATGGTCCTCTTCACCCTCGGCACCGGCGTCGGCGGCGGCATCGTCCTCGGCGACTACATCCTCGAAGGCGAACACAGCCACGGCGGCGAACTCGGCCACCTCCGCATCGAGTCGCCGCGCCACGGCCGCCGCTGCGGCTGCGGCGCCCGCGGCTGCCTCGAAGCCTACGGCAGCGCCACCTCCGTCGTCGGCCGCGCCCGCGACGAACTCGCCGTCTACCGCGGCCCCTCCGCCCTGAAGGCCTACTACACCGCCAACAACGACGTCCTCACCGCCAAGCTGATCTTCGATCTCGCCGAACAGGGGGATGAACTCGCCAAGCAGATTGTGGACGACACCGCCTACTACCTCGCCCTCGGCGCCTGCGCCGCCATCGCGACCGTCGACCCCGAAATGATCGTCTTCGGCGGCGGCATGGCGAAGGACGAGTGGTTCCGCGCCAAGATCCACGAGTACGTCATCCGCTTCGGCCTGCCGCACCCGGTGAAGTCCGTCAAGGTGGGTTTCGCGAAGCTCGGCTCCGACGCCGGCTTCATCGGCGCCGCCGGCGGCGCCCGCCTGGCCCTGAAGAAGGGCGCGTAGAGCAAGTCCATTCGATTTTTACTTCATCGGCCGCCCGAACGGTTGCGCGAGGTTCGCGTGGCTCTTCGCGGCGGCGGCGACCGGATCGTAGCCGGGCTTGTTGCTGATCTGCCCGCTCACCTCCACGACGACCGGACCGGTGTATTTCGCCGCGCGCAGACGCTTCGCGTACTCGGCGTAGTCGATGCCGTGCTCGCCGGGGAGGAGGAACTCGAACTTCTCCGGCGCGCCCTTCGCGTCCTTCACGTGAACGAACGCGGCGAGTGGCACGAGCGCATCGACGGCGTCGGAGAGTTGGACGCCGCGAAGCACCAGATGGCTGAAGTCGAAGCCGAGTTGGAAGTGCGGACTGTCGACCTGCTTGACGAGCCACTTCGCGTCGTCGACGGTGTGGAGCGCGTTGCCGACGTGGAGCTTGATCGCGAGGGTGCCCTTCGCCGCCTTCGCCACATCGGTCCAAATTCGCATGCGATCCGCCAGCTTGTCCCTCACCTTGTCCCAGTCGGCCGGTTTGCCGCCGAGGATCGTCTCGACGACGGGCGTCGCATCCGGGGCGAGGGCGTGGCCGAGCTCGAAGGCGGCCTTGAGGCGGTCGAGGTTCGCCCGGTGGACGGCGTCGGCGGCCGGCTCGGAAAGGTTCTCCATGAGGCCGTGGAGCGCGAGCCGGTGATCGGCGAGTCGTTTTCGCAGGTCCTTGCGGTCGTCGGCGGTCAGGAGCTTCGGCTCGGCCGGGTAGCCGGGCATCAGGGCGAATTCGACGCCGTCGTAGCCGATCTTGGCGCAGGCGGCGAGGGCGTCGGCGAGCGGGAGCGTCTTCATGCCGTAGAGGCTGAATCCGAGGGGAATGGGGGCGGGTTCGGCCGCCGCGAGCGCGGTCCCGGCGAGGAGGGGGGCGGCCGCCAACCATTCCCGGCGCGTCATTCCGTTCATGCGGAAAACTCCTGCGAACGCGGCGCGGCCGCGAGAACCGTTTCATTTGACCCCGCCGGAATCGTCTTCTAGGCTTCCGCGGCGAAAGTTTCGCCCGCGCCGGAGAGGCCACGCCGATTTCCGCGATGAGCGATCTCGCACCATCCCCGATCGCCCGGCTGATCCACTACGGGATACTGGCGGGTCCGGCCGCGCTCCTGGGCGGCCTCGCGCTGCGCTACGACTCGCGGCTGCTCGCCATCGGCGCGGCGGGCGAACTGCTGGGCGCGGCCCTGTTCCTGCGGCGCGGGCTGGCGTGGAAGCCGCCGGTCAGCGCCTCCGTGATCCTGTTGTACGTGATGGCGCTCGGGTGGTGCTGGTTCCACACGCGCGACCTGCACGAGCCGCCGGCGGCGTTCGCCCGCGGCATGCTGCTGCTCGTGCCCGTCGGCCTGCTGTTCGCGCACGATCTGGCCCGCACCGGCGCCGAGGCGCGCCGGCAGGCACGCCGCCACGTGAGCCGCCTACGCCGGCGGCGCGACTGGCCCGACGACCCCGCGCAGATCCCGCGCCTGCCCGACGTCCGCGCCCTGCGGGACGTGGTGGCCCGCGATCCCTCCCCGCTCTTCGGCCTCTTCAACGATCCGCGCGCGGAGGTCCGCATGGCGGCGTTCGCGGCGCTCGAGGGCCGCAAGCACTGGCGCCCCTCCGAGATCGCCATCGTCCTGCACAAGCTGCACCAGATGACCGAGCCGGCGGTGCGCGCCGTCGCCATCACCGCGCTCGCCCCGGCGAGCGAGCCGAACACGGCGCTCGAGCTGGCGAGTTTCCTGCGGGATCCCGAGCCGTCGGTGCGGCTCGCCGCCATCCGCGCGGCGCTCACGAACCCCGGCCAGCGCTGGGCCGTCGTCCGCGAGAGCGTGCGCGCCTACCTGGCCGATCCGCGCTTCGCCTCCGATGGCGGCCTGCCCGGCTCCGCGAGCCGCCTCCCCGCCGTCGCCGTCTGCGACCTCACCGCCTGGGCGATGGAACCCGAACCGCTCGGCAGCCGCGCCATCCGCGCCCTCATCGAACACTTCGCCCACCGCCTGCGCGGCGAGATCGACTACGACCTCGTCTCCGACCTCTCCGGCCAGATCATCGACCCGAACACGCCCGCCGGCCTGCGCGTCGAAATCGCCCACCTGATGCGCACCTTCCAATTGCTCACGCCCGACCTGCTGGACCGCATGACGAACTCGGACCAGCCCGGCCCGATCCGCCTGCTGGCCGCGGAGGCGATGCTCGCGCAGAACCCGGCCGACTCCGACGCGCTCGACGTGCTGCGCGGCCTCGGCCGGCAACCGAACCGCGAACTCGCGCTCGGCGTGGCGAAGGTGCTCCAGCAGCAGCTCGGCTTCGACATGGGCGTGCCGGCCGATCGCCTCGCGCTCCAGAGCAAGGCCGCCGGCGACATCGTCAAACGCGTCCTGCAATGGGCGACCGCCCGCAGCGGCGGCTTCACGGCAAGCCCGACCCCCGGCCTCGCGATGCCCGGCCTGCCGCCCGAAACCCCGCCGCCGCTCGGCCTCGTCAAGACCGGCCCGCCCGGCGCGACCGCCCCCGGCGCCCGTCAGTCGTGGCGCAAGTGACCGTTACGACAACAAATCCCTCAACGCGTTCGCCGTGACCTTCGAGATCGCCTCGTCCACCGGCAGCGACGCCGCGTAGTTGATCGAGCCGACCGAAAAGACGCGACCGCCGTTCGGAGTGTCGAACACCACCATCTCCGCGCCGCCGTCGTCCGCGTTCGTCCCTTTCGCCAGCAACGTCGTCCCGGCCGGGGAACTCGCGCTGCGCTTGTCCGTCTCGTGGCCGGATGCCCCGCCGGGGCAGCGCCGGTGGAGGCTCGCGGCTCCGAAGAGATCGCCGGCTTTCAGGTTCGTCCCCGCGAAGTACGAATGGGCCGAATCGACGACGCGGTACGGGGCGCCGGTCATCGCGCCGGCGGGCGTGAAGACGACGCCGAGCAGGTTCGCCTCCGATTCGTGCGCGAGGTGCATGCGGCTCTCCTTGCCGTCCATCCCGGCCGGCCAGAGGCTCGTGAGCCGGCCGTTGACGCAGGTCATCGCATCGCCGTCGATCGTCACTTCGCAGTTCAATCCGTTGCCGCCGAGGTACGCGAGCCGTCCGCCGTCCTCGAAGACCCATCGCTTGAGTCGGTCGTACATTCGCCGCGTCCAGTATTCGGGATGCACGGTGATGGCGAGCGCCGTGTACGCCGCGAGGTCGAGCGTACCGTCGTCGAGTTGCGTTTCGGCGTAGGTGTCGTAGGCGAGGCCTTGCCGTTCGAGCCAGCCGAGGAAGCGCCATTCGGCCGGGGCGAGGTGGCACGCCTGCCGGCCTTCGATCGGGTCGTCGAGCCGTTCGGCGAAGTCGATGTCGTTGAACGGTTCGGGGCGGTCGAAGGAGAGCGGCGGGTAGTGCGGCGCGTTCCAGGTGAAGAAGCCGGCGTCGGAATAGCGTTTCAGTTCCTGGCGGGAGTTGACCGTGGGTGTCGGCGGCAGGCCGTCGGCGTGGATGTAGTTGCTGCGGCCGCCGAAGGAGTTGTAGGCGTTCCAGGTGAGGTTCGAGGCTAGGACGGCGAGCGGCGCCGTGGGCTTCGCGGGAGCGACGATCCACGGGAAGGCGAACCGTCGGCCGGATTTCGTGGAGGCGCGGAAGTAGTAGAGACCCGAGCGTGCGGGCGCGGGGACGTGCTGCGAGTGGACGGAGTTCGCGTAGCCGGTCTTGTTCCACTCGGCGCCGGATTGCGTGTAGTCGCCGTCGGGCGTGACCTGCATCGTGGCGCGGGGGCCGTGTTCGTCGTGCCAGCCGAGGGACTTCACGAACTCCGGCTCCGCGCCGTAGCGCCAGAGTTCGAGCTGGTACGGTTCGGTGGAATGGACGCGGAACTCGGACGCTTCGCCGGCGCGCACCCACTTCGGCCAGGCGTAGCCGAGGAGTCCGTCGGCGAGCAATCGGAAATGGTGCGGTTCCTTCGACGGGAGCGTGCGCCGGGATCGTTTCGCGCCGTAGCCGGGCTTCTGGAGGATGGCGACGTACTCGCCCGGCGGCAGGTCGGCGTGGACGGATCCGCCGGCGCGGGAGCGGGCGTCCCACGAATTCCCGTTCGCGTCGAGGAACTCGATCGCGACGTCCGCGAGGGCGACGTACCGTTCGTCCGAGACGTAGCCGACGAGCATGGGGCGACTCCGCGATCGAGAAGCCGATGGAGGGCCGGAAACGACGACGCGGGAGGCGTTCGCCTCCCGCGTCGCGCCGGGGTTGGCGGTGCCGCGTTAACCCACGTAGATGCCGCCGACGGTGTCCACGGGGAAGAAGTCGTCGAGGATGGTGAGTCCGGCGGCGCTGAAGATGCGCGTTTCGGCGGCGCGGCCGACGCCGGTCGCGACGATGATGTCGGCCCGGCCGTCCTCGTTCACGTCCTGGGCGGCCACGCGGGCGCCGCCGGTGAAGCCCTGCTCGAAGGCGAAGAAGCTGTTGATCGGCTGCTGCGAGACGCCGTCGAACACCTGGACGCGCGGTCCGCCGCCGACCTCGGCGCCGGTGATGATGTCGGCGCGGCCGTCGCCGTTCACGTCGCCGACGGCGACGGTGATGCCGCCGGTGAAGCCCGGCTCGAACGGGGCGAAGTCCTGGAGCGTGTTGGTGACGTTCGCGCCGTTGAAGACGCGGATGCGGGTGGGCACGCCGAGGCCGGTGCTGGCGACGATGTCGGCGAGGCCGTCGTTGTTGAAGTCGCCGGCGGCGACGCGGGTGCCGCCGCGCTGGTTCGAATCGAAGGCGAAGAAGTTGTTGAGGATCGCGCCATTCGCCCCGCTGAAGGTGGTGATGCGGGGTCCGCCGCCGACTTCGGCGCCGACGATCA
>CAYVRB010000157.1:0-14291 GCA_964453375.1 uncultured Alcaligenaceae bacterium | reverse complement strand
TCAGGGCTGAATGCCAACAGCAATCCCTCTGCTACGCCGGATTCACCATCCCCAGGGATTGCAACCCCTCCGTCGGCTCCGTTACTCGGCGGCGCAGTTGGCCGCAGGCGGCGTCGATCTCGGAACCCTTGCGCTTGCGGACCTTTACGCTCGTGCCGCTGCGCTTGAGTTCGTCGATCAGGCCGTTCAAGTCCTCGTCGCGCGGGCGGCGGTACGGCAGGCCCTCCACGTCGTTCCACGGAATCAGGTTCACGTGCGCCTTGCGGCCCTTCAGGAGCGCCGCCAGTTGCCGGGCGTGCGCCGGCTGATCGTTCAGCCCGCCGAGAACGACGTACTCGAACGTCACCTGCCGGCCAGTCTTCGCGTAGAAGGCATCGGATGCGGCGAGGATGGCGGGGATGCCGGTCTTGTCGTTCGTCGGCACGATCGCGGTGCGCAACTCGTCGTTCGGGGCGTGGAGCGACACGGCGAGGTGGTACTGCTTGCCGGACTCGGCGAGGCGTTCGATCTTCGCGGGCAGGCCGACGGTCGAGATGGTGATGTGCCGGGCGCCGATGTCGAGGCCGTCCTTCGCGCCGGCGACGGCGAGGGCGGCCAGCAGGTTCTCGAGGTTCGCGAGCGGTTCGCCCATCCCCATGACGACGATGTGCGTCAGCCGCGTGGCGAGCGGGCCGGTCTGGCCGAATTGCGGCGGGCCGTCCGGTTCGACGGTGAGGTTGCGGAGCAGCACGAGCTGTTCGAGAATCTCGCCGACCGTGAGGTTGCGATCGACGCCGTTGAGGCCGCTGGCGCAGAAGACGCAGCCCATGCCGCAGCCGACCTGCGTGCTGATGCAGGCGGTGGCGCGGCCGTCGTCCTGGATGAGCACGCATTCGATGCGCCGACCGTCGGCGAGGCGGACGAGCAGCTTGTGCGTGTCGTCGCGCGAGGCGAGGTGCTTGTCGATCGACGAACCGAAGACGGAGAACGCGGCCGCGAGGTCGGTTCGCAACGCCTTCGGCAGGTCGGACATCTGCTCGAAGCTCGTCGCCCGACCTTGCAGAATCCATCGGCGAACCTGCTTCGCGCGCATCGGCGGTTCGCCGCGCTCCGCGAGCCAGGCGCGCAGGGCTTCGGGCGACAGATCGAGAATGGCCGGCAACGGCGGGGCATCGACGAGCGGCAGCGGAGCGGACATGCGGGAATCTTATGAAGCCCACGCGGGCGGATCGGCTTCGAACATGGTTCGTTGCCGTGTGAGGGGATGAATAAAGCTCAGCCGCCGCGCGTGCAGGCAGAGCGGCGGATCGCCGACGGCGAGCGTTTGCGTGGCGCCGAGCGCGCCGTCCGCGCGATACATCGGATCGCCGACGATCGGGTGGCCGAGGTGCCAGAGGTGGACGCGGATCTGATTCGTGCGACCGGTGCGCGGCTCCGCCTCGACGAGCGCGGTGCCGTCGGCGAGCCGTTCGATCACGCGGAACTCGGTGCGGGCCGGCAGGCCGTCGGAGGACACGTCCCTCGCCCCGGCCGGGCCGGGTGCTTCGCGGATCGGCGCTTCGCACACGATCGCGTCCCACGAAGGATGGCCGAACACGCGAGCGAGATAGAGTTTCTCGACGTCGCCCGACTCGAACTGCTTCTGCACGAAGCCGGCGTAGCGTGCCTCGCGCGTGAAGACCGTCACGCCCGTCGTATTCGCGTCCAGCCGGTGCGCGGGCCGCGGCTTCTGCGGAGCGTAGACCGTCCGCAGAAACGCCTGCAAGGTGTTCCGGTTGAACCGCCCGCACGGATGCACCGGCAGCGGCGCCGGCTTGTTCACGATGATGATCGCGTCGTCCTCGTGCAGGAGGCGGATCGCCGCGTTCACGGTCGGCTCGGCGGCGAGCGGCTGGACGTGGACGAACCGCTCGCCGGACCGCACGAACCGGTTCGGGGAAACCGCAAGGCCCGACGCGTCGCGGACATTACCGTCGGCGCATTCCGAGAGCCACGTCTCGCGCGGATATTGCGGAAGGATTCCGCAGAGGAAGTCGACCGCCGTGCGGCCATCGAATCGGCCCGAAACGATCAACGGTCGTTCGTTCCGGTACGGCACGCTCCCCGGCAACGGGACCACCGCGCTCGCGAGCGCCGCCCGGCGAGCCGCGATCCGCTCGGAGCGCGTTTCCTCCGCCGAACGGTGGCACGCCGGGCACGACACGCCCTCCACGTACCGTTCGTCCGCGAGGTCCGCGTCCGCGAGCGGCGCCTGGCAGGCGAAGCAAAGTGCCCGGCCCGTCGCATGCAGCTCGGGGTCCAGGCCGACGCGCTTGTCGAAGACGAAGCACTCGCCGACGTAGTGTTCGCGGCCGATGTCCTCGAAATACTTCAGGATGCCGCCATCGAGTTGGAGGACGTTCGCAAAGCCCTTCATGCGCAGGTACGGCGCGGCCTTCTCGCAGCGGATGCCGCCGGTGCAGAACGTGACGACCGGTTGCGCTTTCATCTCCGCCGGCAGCTTCTCGACGGCGGCCGGGAACTCGCGGAAGTGGGCGACGCCGGCCCGGCGCGCATTTCGGAAGGTGCCGAGGTCGATCTCGAAGTCGTTGCGCGTATCGAGGAGCGTGACGGGCCGGCCCTCGTCGAGCCATCGCTTGAGTTCGACCGCCGAAATGCGCGGCGCCGGTTCGCGGTCGGGGTCGATGCCGTCGACGCCGAACGCGATGATCTCCTTCTTGATCTTCACGAGCATTCGCGTGAACGGCTGCTGCTCGCTCTCGCTGTGTTTGGCTTCCAATTCCGCCAGACCGGGAATCAAACTCAGCTCGGCGAGCAGTTCCTCGATAGGCTCCACTCGACCGGCGACGAAGAGATTAACCCCCTCGGTGGCAAGCAGGATCGTGCCCTTCAGATTCCGCGCGAGGCAAAACGCCTTCAGCCGTTCGCGGAGGGGTTTGAGGTCGGCGAGCGGTGCGAACCGGTACGCGGCAATGTTGGTGAAGGCGGCCATCGGTCACGCGTGGATGGCGGCGCCGAGCCACGCGGCGCGGGCGGCTTCGCCGACCGTTTCCGTCAGCGTCGGGTGGCCGTGGACGCAGCGGGCCAGGTCCTCGGCGCTGCCGTGGTACTCCATCGCCGTCACGGCCTCGCCGATCAGGTCCGAGGCGCGCGGGCCAAGGATATGAACGCCGAGGATCCGGTCGGTCTTCGCGTCGGTCAGGATCTTCACGTAGCCGTCCGGCTCGTCCATCGCCTTCGCGCGGCCGCTGGCGGCGAACGGAACCTTTCCGGTCTTGTACGGCCGGCCGCTCGCCTTCACCTGCTCCTCCGTCTGCCCGACGGCGGCGACCTCGGGCCAGATGTAGATGGCGCTCGGGATCAGGTCGTAGTTCAGGTGCGGCTTGTGCCCGGCGAGGATCTCCGCCACGGCCACGCCCTCCTCCATCGCCTTGTGCGCGAGCGTCGGGCCGTCGATGAGATCGCCGATGGCGAAGACGCCGGGCACGTTCGTCTGGAACCGCTTGTCGACCGCCACCTTGCCGGACTTCTTGTCGTAGGCCACGCCGGCTTCGTCCAATCCCAGCCCGGCCGAATAGGGCCGACGACCGACGGCGACCAGCACCTTGTCGCCCGTGAACGACACCGCCTTGCCCCCCTGCTCCGCGCTCACGACGACCTTTTTCCCGTCGATCTTCGCGCCGGTCACCTTCGTCTCGAGGTGGAACTCCATCCCCTGCTTCGTCAGGATCTTCTGCACGCTCGCCGCCACCTCGCCATCGGTCACGGGCAGGATGCGCGGCAGGAACTCCAGCACCGTCACCTTCGCGCCGAGCCGCTTCCAGACGCTGCCGAGTTCAAGCCCGATATATCCGGCGCCGACGACGATGAGATGCTCCGGCACCGCGTCGAACGCCAGCGCCTCGGTGGAACTCACGACGAACTTTCCGTCGTACTTCAGGAACGGCAGCTCGGTGCTCTCGCTGCCGGTCGCGAGCAGCACGTTCGCCGCTTCGATCACGCTCTTCGTGCCATCGGCGGCCGTGACTTCCACCTTCTTGCCGGCGAGTAGTTTCCCGGTGCCGGAGACGGACGCCACCTTGTTCTTCTTGAAGAGAAACGCGATGCCGTCGGTCAGCGACTTCACGACGGCGTCCTTGCGCGCCATCATCGTCGGCAGGTCGAGGCCGACGGTACTGACGAGGACTCCGTGCTTCTTGAGCTTGTTGAGCGTGACGTCGAACAGTTCGCTGGAGTCGAGGAGCGCCTTCGAGGGGATGCAGCCGACGTTGAGGCAGGTGCCGCCGAGCGCCTTGTTCGCGCGCCGCTCGACGACGGCGACCTTCTTGCCGAGTTGGGCCGCGCGGATGGCGGCGACGTACCCGCCGGGACCGGCGCCGATGACGACGAGATCGAACTTGTCGGGCATGGAATCCTCGAAGAATAATCACCGCAGAGATCGCGGAGGACGCGGAGAAAAAACCAAGATCATTATTTGAAACCAATCTTCACGTCTTCTCGGCGATCTCTGCGTCCTCTGCAGTGAAAAATCTTAAATGTCGAACAGCATCCGCTCCGGGTTCTCGACGCATTCCTTGATCCGCACCAGGAACTGCACCGCTTCGCGGCCGTCGATGAGGCGATGGTCGTAGCTGAGCGCGAGGTACATCATCGGGCGGACCACGATGGCGTCGTTGACGACGACGGCGCGCTTCTGGATGCTGTGCATGCCGAGGATGGCGGATTGCGGCGGGTTGAGGATCGGCGTGCTGAGCATGGAGCCGAAGATGCCGCCGTTGGTGATGGTGAAGGTGCCGCCGGTCATGTCGGCAGGCGTGATCTTGCCGTCGCGGGCCTTCTTGGCCACGGCGGCGATCTCCTTCTCGATCTCGGCGAAGCCAAGGCGGTCGATGTTCCGCACCACCGGCACCATCAGCCCCTTCTCGGTGCTGACGGCCATGCCGAGATCGTAGAAGTGCTGCGTCACCACGTCGCCGCCGTCGATGCGGGCGTTGACGAGCGGGAACGCCTTCAGGCCCTCGACGGCGGCCTTCGCGAAGATCGACATGAAGCCGAGCTTCACGCCGTGCTTCTTCTCGAACTTCTCGTTGTACTTGGTCCGCAGGTCCATCGCCGCGGTCATGTCGACCTCGTTGAAGGTCGTCAGCGTCGCGGTCGTGTTCTGGCTCTCGAGCAACCGCTCGGCGATGCGGCGGCGGATCATCGTCATCGGCTGGCGCGTCTCGCGCGGGCCGTCGGCTTTCACCGGCGCGGGGGCCGGCTTCGGCGCGGAATGGTTCAGCACGTCCTCCTTCGTCACGCGGCCGCCCGGCCCCGTCGCCGCGATCGTCTTCGGATCGACGCCCGACTCGGCCACCATCGCCCGCGCCGCCGGGGACAGGATCACGTCCGGCCGGCCCTCGTCCTTCGGCGCCGGCGCGACCGTCGGGGTCGCCACCGGCGCGACCGTCGGGATGCCGTTCGGGTCGATCGAACCGACCACTTGGCCAATCTTCACCATCTGCCCGGCGGCCACCGCGATCGACAACACGCCGGCGTTCGGGGCGGCGATCTCCAGCGAGGCCTTGTCCGTTTCCAGTTCAAAGAGCGGCTCGTCCACCTTCACCGCCTGGCCGTGGCCCTTCATCCAGCGCGCGATGCGGGCTTCCGTCACGGACTCGCCGGCCGAGGGGACTTTCAGTTCGATGGCCATGAATCGTTCCCGAAGGGTGGTCAGACTTTGACGCCGTGGGCGATGACGCTCGAGCCGTTCTTGCCGGCGGCGACCGCGTAGCCGCCGGTGGCCGTGAACGCCTGCTCGATCAGTTCCTTCTGCTCGTGCTCGTGGATCTTGTGCGACCCGGTGGCGGGGCTGGCGCTGGCGTCGCGGCCGATGTACTCGACCGGCAGGCCGAGCGCCCGCAGCCGCGGCTCCACGAAGAACCACGCCCCCATGTTCTGCGATTCCTCCTGCACCCAGCGCCACTCGACGGCGCGCCGGTACTTCGCCGCGACGGCCGCGAGCTGCGCCTCCGGCCACGGGAAGACCTGCTCGACGCGCACGATCGCCACGTCGTTCACGCCGCGCTCGGTGCGCTTCGCCAGCAGGTCGTAGTAGACCTTGCCGGAGCAGAACAGGACGCGGCGCACGCCGTCGGCCGGCACGTCGTCGTCGATCACTTCTTGGAATTTTCCTTCGACGAAATCGGATACGGGCGAGAGCGGCACGCGGAGCAGGCTCTTCGGCGACATCACGATCAGGGGTTTGCGGAATCGCCGCTTGAGTTGACGTCGCACGGCGTCGTGAAATTGCAGACCTGGATATTGTCCTCGGCGCAGAGCTGCAGGAACCGCTCGTAGCGGGCGGAGGAGTGCTCCGGGCCGGCGCCCTCGTAGCCGTGGGGCAGCAGCATGACGAGGCCGCTCGAGCGCGTCCACTTCGATTCGCCGGAGCTGATGAACTGGTCGATGATGACCTGGGCGCCGTTGGCGAAGTCGCCGAACTGCGCCTCCCAGAGGACGAGCGAGTTCGGGTCGTCGAGCGAGTAGCCGTACTCGAAGCCGAGCACGGCCGCCTCGCTGAGGTTGCTGTCGAAGACGTCGAAGGGAGCCTGGTTCGGATCGAGGTTGGCGATCGGGCAGTGGGGCGCGCCGGTCTCGAAATCGTAGAGGAAGGCGAAGCGGTGGCTGAACGTGCCGCGGCGGCTGTCCTGGCCGCTCAGCCGGATCGGATGGCCTTCGAGCACGAGCGAGCCGAACGCGAGCGCTTCGCCGGCGCCCCAGTCGATCTTGTTCCGCGCGCGGATGTCCGCCCGGCGCTTCTCGAGGATGTCCTTGAGCTTCGGATGGATCGTGAAGCCGTCGGGCGCGGCCGCGATCTGATCGGCGATCCGGTCGATCGTCTCGTAGGCGATCGCCGTCTCGGGCGCGGAGTGCGTGAACTGGCGCGTCAGGCCGGACCAGACGCCGCTGAAGCCCTTCATCCCCTTCTTGCGCGGGGCGGACGACCGCACCTCGGTGAGCGAACCGTCCAGCTTGGCGCGGAAGTCGGCGTCGATGGCGTCCGCCTCCTCCGGCGAGAGGGTGCCGTTCGCCACCAGCTGCTTCGTGTACACCGCCGAGGCGCTCTCCTTGGCGCGGATAAGCTTGTACTCCAGCGGCTGCGTGTACGACGGTTCGTCGCCTTCGTTGTGGCCCCACTTCCGGTAGCAGAACATGTCGATGACGACGTCGCTCTTGAACTGCTGCCGGTATTCGAGCGCCAGCTCCGCGACGTACACGCACGCCTCGGGGTCCTCGGCATTCACGTGGAACACCGGCGCCTGGATGAACTTGGCGATGTCGGTGCAGTACTGGGTACTGCGGGAGTCTCGCGGGTTCGTCGTGAAGCCGATCTGGTTGTTGACGACGACGTGGATGGTGCCGCCGACGCGGTAGCCGTGCAGGTTCGCCATGTTCAGCGTCTCGGCGACGAGGCCCTGGCCGGCGAAGGCGGCGTCGCCGTGGATCAGGATCGGCACGCCCATGGTGCGCTCGGCGTCGCGGTGCAGCCGCTGCTTGGCGCGGACGCGCCCCTCGACGACCGGGTTCACCGCTTCCAGGTGGCTGGGGTTCGGCGCAAGGCTCAGGTGCAGCGAATTCCCGTCGGTGGTCGTCACGTCCGCCGAGAAGCCCATGTGGTACTTGACGTCGCCGTCGCCGCCGTCGGCGTCCACGTAGAACCGGTCCTCGAATTCGTTGAAGATCTCCTCGAACGGCTTGCGGAGGATGTTCGCGAGGACGTTCAGCCGCCCCCGGTGCGCCATGCCGATGACCATTTCCTTCACGCCGGAGGACGGCGCCTTTTCGACGATCGCCTCCAGGATCGGCAGCAGCGTCTCGCCGCCTTCGAGCGAGAAGCGCTTCTGCCCGACGAACTTCGTGTGCAGGAACTTCTCGAACAGTTCCGCGTAGTGGAGCGACATGAGCGTGCGGATCTTCTGCCGCGTGGCGAGCATCGGCTGGTTCCGCCGAGGCTCCATCTTCTTCGCCAGCCACGAGCGCGCTGTGATGTCCTGGATGTGCATGTACTCGACGCCGATGGTGCGCGAATACGTCTCCTGGAGGATGTTCAAGAGTTCGCGGAGTTTGAGTGGGCCGTCGATGCCGAAGTACATCGAGGCGTCGACGTCGGAGTCGAGGTCGGCCGGCGTCAGCTTGAACCGGCCGAGGCTGATGAGCCACGGTTCCTTGTTCGGCGCGGGGTTGAGCGGGTCGAGGTGGGCGGCGAGGTGGCCGAGGTCGCGGTAGGCGGTGACGAGCCGCACGGCGCCGGTTTGCAGGCGCGTCTCGACGTTGATCGAAGGTCCGGCGACCGTCTCCCCGCCGATGACGCCGGCGAATTCGGCCCCGGCGAAGAAGGCCTGCCACGTCGGCTCCACGCTGTCGGGGTCGTGCTTCCAACGCTTGTAGGCGTCGTCCACGAGGTCGGCGTTGTAATGGTTCGCAAACGAATCGCGGGCCATCGCGCGGCTCCGATGCTCTGGCGTGGTTCGGTACCGTTATCCATAGTCGGCAAGCGCGCCGGCGAACATGGCAAAAGGCATGGCGACGCCCGGCGAATTGGCCTTCCCCGAACCGATCCCCCCGTTGTAAAACCGTTCGGTCGCCGGCTCGCCCCAGCCGGCGGCGGAACGATCCCTTCACGCGCGGGGTGGGAATGACTCCCGACACCGAACACCACTGCTATTGCAAGCCGACGGGCGCCCAGCCGGCCGGGACGCTCTGCGAGATGCTGCCCGTCCAGGAATTCCTCGCCGACGAACCGACGTGCAAGGAATTCTGGGCGTTGATGACGGAGCAGTTCCGCACGCGGAGCAAATTCCTCGCCATCTGGCCCTGCGTGCGCCACGTCGCGGTCCACCGGGACGATGCCGGCGTCGCCGACGGATTCCTGCTCGTCTCCGCGCCGGTGAACTGGCAGATCGACTATGTCGTCGTGAAGCCCGCCGCGCGCGGCCGGGGCGTCGCCAGCCGGCTCGTCCGCACCGCCCTGCACCACGCCTACCTGCACGCGGCGCCCTACGTCATGCTCACCTGCAAGGAATCGCTGCGCCCGCTCTACGAGGGCTGCGGCTTCGCGGTCGTCTCGGATTCGTTCGCGTCGCAACTCTGATCCATCCCCGTCGCGCAGGAGGCGCGCACCATGTGCGGTATCATCGGATTCACCGGCCGTCGCGAGGCGGCCCCCGTGCTGCTCGAAGGCCTGCGGCGTTTGGAATATCGCGGGTACGATAGCGCCGGGCTCGTCACGGGCACCGGCAGTAGCCTGCACGCGCGCAAGAAGGCCGGGCGCGTCGCCGAACTGGCCAAGGCGGTGCACGCTTCGCCCGCCCCCGGTACCTTCGGCATCAGCCACACGCGCTGGGCCACGCACGGCGGGGCGACCGATCGAAACGCCCACCCGCACTTCGACGCCGCCGGCGAGATCGCCGTCGTCCATAACGGCGTTGTCGAGAACTACCTCGCGCTCAAGCATCGACTCGAAGCCGAGGGCGTCCGCTTCCGCTCGGACACCGACACCGAGGCGATCGCACAACTGATCGGCCAATACTACGCTGGGGATCTGGTGGACGCCGTCCGCCGCGCGCTCGAGCACGTCAAGGGCGCCTACGGGCTGGCCGTCGTCGCCAAGTCCGAGCCGGGCGTCGTCGTCGGCGCGCGGCTCGGCAGCCCGCTCGTCCTCGGCATCGGTCCCGACGGCCATTACCTCGCCTCCGACGCCAACGCCCTCGCCGGCTTCGCCGAAAAGGTCGTCCACCTCGACGACCGGCAGATCTGCATCCTCGACGGCGAGTCCTGGCGCATCCGCGACCGGGACCTCGACGCCGTCCCCGCCGAACCGCGGGACATCGAACCGTACCTCGGCGCCGGCGACCCGGGCCGAGGCGACTTCGCCCACCACATGCTCAAGGAGATCTTCGAGCAGCCGGAGACCATCCGCAACGCGATGCGCGGCCGGCTCGACGACGCCGAGGGGACCGCCCACTTCGGCGGGCTGAACCTCGCTCCGAAGCAATTGCGCGCCGTCGACCGGATCGTGATGACCGCCTGCGGCACGAGCTACCACGCCGGCCTCGTCGGCGAATATCTCTTCGAGGAATTCGCGCGCATCCCCGTCGAGGTCGAATACGCCAGCGAGCTGCGCTACCGAAACCCGCCGATGGATCGGAACACGATCCTGTTGGCGATCACGCAATCGGGCGAGACGGCCGACACGCTCGCGGCGATGCGCGAATCGAAGCGCATGGGCCACCCGACGCTCGCGCTGTGCAACGCCGTCGGCAGCAGCATCGCGCGCGAGGCGGACGGCGGCGTCTACCTCCACGCGGGGCCGGAGATCGGCGTCGCGAGCACCAAGGCGTTCACGAGCCAGGCCACCGTGCTCGCGATGCTCGCGCTCTACTTCGGCCGGATGCGGCATCTCTCGATCGCGCAGGGCCAGCGAATGGTCGCCGAACTACGCGCCCTGCCGGACGCCGTCCGCCGCGCGCTCGCCTGTCACGACCGCGTGAAGGAGATCGCCGCCCGCTACGCCGACTGCCGAAACTGCCTCTACCTCGGCCGACAGTACCTCTACCCGCTCGCGCTCGAAGGGGCCTTGAAACTCAAGGAGATCAGCTACATCCACGCGGAGGGGTACCCCGCCGCCGAGATGAAGCACGGCCCGATCGCGCTCGTGGACGCGGCGACGCCGAGCGTGTTCCTCGTGCCGCGCGGCAGCGTCTTCGACAAGGTGATGTCGAACATGCAGGAGATCAAGGCGCGGGGCGGCCCCGTGATCGCCGTGTGCGGCGAAGGGGATCGCGAGGTGGCCGAGGTCGCGGACGAGATCGTGGAGATCCCGGACGTGCCCGAGCATCTCCAGCCGATCGTCGCGGCGATTCCGTTGCAGTTGCTCGCCTACGAGATCGCCGTCCTGCGAGGCTGCGACGTGGACAAGCCCCGCAACCTCGCCAAGAGCGTCACCGTCGAATGATCACTTCGCGGCGAGGTCGACCTGCGCCGCGTTCAGGATGTCGCCGGTCGAATCGTGCTGGATGAACGCGACGAGCTTGAGGTTCTTGAGCGCCAACGGCCGCTCCCCGCGGGGGCCTTCGGCTTCCCGCGCGGCGTCGTCGAGGAACTTCGTCAGCCCGTCGCGGATCTCGTTGGCGTTCACCGTCACGGTGTGCTCGGCGGTCTTCTGTTTGAGCGCGATCCCCTTCCCGCCCGGCACGGCGCGCACCACGTTGTGGTGGTAGCGAACGCCGTTGCTCGCCGCGTACCGGATGCGTTCCTCGACGACGGCGAAGCGCAGGAAGGTTTGCTCGCCGGCCTTCTCCAGGTCCGCGATCATCGCCTTGCCGACGAACCCCTTCTCGC
This sequence comes from uncultured Alcaligenaceae bacterium, assembly GCA_964453375.1. GTDB lineage: Bacteria > Planctomycetota > Planctomycetia > Gemmatales > Gemmataceae > Limnoglobus. The sequence continues at coordinate 2,930 of CAYVRB010000157.1, read as the reverse complement.
CCGTCGTCACGGCCAGCGCGAGCTTCGCGCCCGACGGCTTCTCCAACTCCTCGTCCACCTTCTCCTTGAGCGAATCGAAGATTGCCTTCGAGGCCGACGCGGAGGTCTCCTTTTGCAGTCGGACGGCGCGCTTGCCGTTCACGTACGCCAGCACCCCCTGCGCGACGCCGCTCTGATAGAACTCGACCCGGTCCTGCGACCCTTTGTTCGAGAAGACGTCCATGCCGCCCTGGATGCTCATGTGGTAGTTGAGCACGATCACGTCGGTCGGCTTGTACGCCTTCAGGAGCGCGTCGCGGGCGTAGTCGAACGCGGCCGCCTGCACCGCCTCGTTCGCGGAGAAGACCTCGACGACGGCCACGCGGTCCCCCTTCGCCTTGCGGCCCTTGTATTCCTCCACCTTGAAGGGCGGGTTGTTCTTCGCGTAGTCCTGGTAGTCGCGGGCCTCGAGCCGCTGGATCTGCAGGTCGTATTTCTTGGCGTCGTCGGCCTTGCCCGCCTTCGCCAGGATGCGGGAGAGCGATTCCAGCACTTCCATGCGCACGACCGCCTCGTCGTCGTCCGCGAGCAGCCGCTCCGCCTTGCGCGCCTGGGCGAGCGCCACGTCCTCGAAGCCGGCCTGATCGAGCAGCACGGTGGCGAAGCGGAGCGCCGCGCTGCGCTCCCAGCGGGCGCCGTAGTCCGCGGAGAGTTTCGTCGCGCGGTCCACGATCGCCCGCGCCTCGTCCGGCTTCATCTTCTTCGCCGCCGCCTGGCCCAGCACCGCCAAGGAGGTATCGAACACCGTTTGCGGATCGTCCGATTGCGCCAGCGTCTCCTTGGTCAACTCGAACGGATCGGTCAGCTTCTTGAGCGTGCTCGGCCGGAGGTCGGTCAGCTCCAGCGGCCCGCCGCCGAGGCTCATCGAGCCGGCGATCTTCTTGCTGTCCTTCGCCGCCACGCCGTCGAACGTGAGGAACGGCTGTTTGTCGAGCGTCATCGAGAACTTGAGCGCGGTCCCGTTGACGGCGACCGCCTCGATCTTCGGCTCGGCCTTGAACTGCGCCGTTGCGTCCACGATGTCGCCGACCCACTTGCCGTCCGCGTGGGAGAACGCGAGGAGGAACATCACTGGCCGTTCGCCGAGGCGCAGCGTCAGCTTCCACGATCCGGCCGGCGGGTCCGCGGCGGGGAGCGAAGCCGCGAAGAGGAGCAGCGCGGCGAGAGCGGCGGAGCGGAACATGCGAAGTCCTTTCAGGACGGCGGGAGCGCGGCGGAAATCTCGTTCGCGTTACGGTAGATGTTCGCGAGCGTCCGGGCAACGATTTCGACCGCCCCGTTACCGGCGAGCAGGATGGGATGATGAAGCTTGACGATCGACGCGCCGGCCCGCGCCGCCTCGGCGAGCGATCCGGCGGCGCGAAAGCGCGATGGGGACCGGCCGACGTGCAGGGAGTCGAAGCCCGCGTCGAAGGCGATTCCTTCGGCCCGCGCCGCACGCAGGAACGCCTCGCGCGGAAGACCGAAGGCGACCGTATCGAACCAGAATCCCACTTTGTAATAGGCGGGCGACGCGTCCGGCGCGTTCGCGAACGCCGTCAGCCCCGGGATCGCTTCGCGAACAATCCGTTGGACCGATTTCTTTCGTTCGAGATTGTCAGCGTCCAATCGATCGAGTTGTGGGAGCAGCGAGGCCGCTTGCAATTCGCTCAACGCCGCCCACGCTTGCACGCCCCGGTGCAGCCAGAGCTTGGCGCGGCGATAGGCGCGTTCGTCCTGGAAGATCAACGCTCCGCCGCGACCGGCCGCGAGGAGCTTCGAGCCGCCGAAGCTGAGCGTGCCGACGGTGCCGAATCCGCCGCACGGCCTCGCCCCGATCGCGGCGCCGGGGCACTGGGCGCAGTCCTCGACCACGGGAACGCCGAGCGCCGCCACGTCCGCCATCGGCACGACGCCGCCGTGCAGGTGCGAGGCGAGGATCGCCTTCGTCTTCGGCCCGATCGCCGCCGCCAGTCGCGCGGGGTCGAGGTTGGCGTTCGCGGGCGAGACGTCCACGAGCACCGGAGTCGCGCCGATGGCGTGGACGGTGAGGAAATTCGATTCAAATTCGTAGGCGGCGAGGACGACTTCGTCGCCGGGACCAACGCCGACGGCGCGGAGCGCCGCTTCGACCGCGAGGGTGCCGCTGGCGCAGGTGAGGACATGGGGCACCAGGAACCGCGCGGCGAGCCGGCGTTCCAGTTCCTCGACGTGCGGCCCGTGGTAGCCGCCCCACGTGCCGTCGGACATCGCCCGCGCGACGGCGTCCGCGACGTCGCGCGGGGACGCCGGCCAGGCCGGCGGGCCGGCGGGAAACGCCGGGGCGCCGCCAAGGATCGCGGGAATCGGGTCCACGTTCTCTTGATACGATTCCGGCAGCCAATCTTGTCGCGATCGCCCCGCCATGCGAAGACAGAAGGGAGGAATTCCCGCGATCACGGATGCCGCCGATGCCCCGACACGTCCTGCTCTTCACCGGCCCCTGGGCGGATCTGCCCCTCGAGACGCTCGCGATCAAGGCGAACGAGTGGGGCTACCACGGCGTCGAGCTGTGCTGCTGGGGCGACCACCTCGAAGTCCAGCGCAGCCTCGGCGACGAGGATGCCGTCACCGCGAAGCTCGAGATGCTCGCGCGGCACGACCTGCAGTTGCCGGTGATCGCCAACCACAAGGTCGGCCATTGCGTCTCGGACCCTATCGACAAGCGCCACCAGTCTCTCGTGCCGGATTATGTCTGGGGGGACGGCAAGCCGGCGGGCGTCCACCAGCGCGCCGCCGAAGAGATGATCGCGACGTTCAAGCTCGCCGAAAAGCTCGGCGCCGGGATCGTCAGCGGGTTCACCGGTTCGCCGGTCTGGAGCCACGTCGCGGGCTATCCGGCGCCGAAGCCCGAACTGATCGCCGACGCCTTC
>CAYVRB010000156.1:0-14400 GCA_964453375.1 uncultured Alcaligenaceae bacterium | reverse complement strand
TTGCGTTGCGGAGCGCGTCCCCCGGGTCCCGGGCTGGGCTCGGAAGACTCCGCCTCGCCGCTAAACTATTTCGGCGGCGATCGACGCGACTCCGGCGACCACAACCGCGCCCCCACGTCCTCGTCCGGCTTCGGATTCGTGTACGTCAACTTCCCGCCGTCATCCGTCCGATCCTCGCCGACGGCATACACCACGATCCCGTCCGGCAGCACCTTGTAGTTCAGCGGCGCATCCACGTATGGATCGCGCGGAATCTCCGCGAGGATCGACTTCGGAATCTCCGCCAACTCCTTCGGCCAGCGCCCGTTCGCCTGCCGGAAGCGCTCGCACGTGATCCCGACGGCAAGGCTGCGCAGGCGGGCCATCGACCGCAGGGCGGCCTGCACGATCTTTTCGATGGAAGGCAGCAGCATCCGGACGATCGAGCCTTCGATCAAATCGAAGACCTCCGCTTTCATTCGCGCGGTCCATTCATGCGACGGACCGCGTGCGATCTCCAGGCAACGCGTCAACAGTATCAAAGCTTCCCGATGCTCGACCAACAACCGTGCCCGGAATGCGAACTTACCGATGAGCACCAACGGATTCGCGGCGACGCCGAGTTGCTGGATCGCGGTCGGATCGTTGGGGAGGTATTCGAAAATGGCGTCCATGACGCCCCGTTCCCCGCGCAGGCCGTCGAAGAGCGATGGGGCATGGCCCTCGCGAAGCAACTCCGCCTGAAGCTCCACCAATCCGATCTTCGGTTCCGAATAGCCCAGCACGCGCTCGGTCGTCTGCGCGGCGACGGCGGCCAAGGCCACGCGCACGAGCAGGGAAATCATCGACGGTTCATCGTTGATCCCACGCACGAGGTTCAAGCCCGCCCGACAGCTCGCCACCGCGCCATCGCCGTCCTTATCCGCCGCCAGCACCACCGCGTTGACGCTCAGTAACGCCGAGAGATGACGGAGGCTCTGCGTGTGATTCAAGTTCATGCTGATCGGATTCGCCACCGGCGGCGGGATCACGCCGCCGTCCGTCAGCGTGCCGAGCCTGAGCGCCCGCTCGATCACATCCTTGCACAGCGTTCGCGTCCGGCGGGCGTCCGCGAGCTTCTCGTTTTCCGGTAATCGATTGTAGTCCCGCTCCGGCAGCCACGGCTCCGGTTCGTCCGCCCGGCGCAGGAACTCCTCGAACTCCTTCGGCGTATCGTCCTTGATCTTCACCGCCAGCACCGTGATGTTCGCGTCGGCTTTCGGGAACCGCTTCGCCCGCGCGGCCTGGATTTCGTCCAAGCGCCAGCCGGGGTCGGTCGCGTCCAGGTGCGCCCGCGCTTCCTCCAGCCGCTCGCGGGCGCTCGATTGCCGCCACCATCCCTGCGCGAAGTAGACGCCAAACGAAAGGACGATCACGGCCGCCGTGCGCAGCAGCCACTTCTTCCACGGCTTCATCGGCGGCTTCGCCGGCGTCTCGTCGAACGCGTCGCGAATCCCCGGCTCGTCGTTCATGGCGTCCGCTCCCCGATCTTCGTGGTTCCATCGTACGTGCCACGGTTCACGAATCCCGCGAAGCTGACCCGTGACTGTCCAATTGTCTCAAGTCAAGATCGGATTGCGTGGGTCCGGGAAAAAGAGTGGGTCCGCCGGGGGGTGGCGCAGGGGCGGCGGACCCACTTTGTTTCTCCCTCACGGCGCGGCCCAACCGCGGGCGCGGTCGACGGCCTTCGCCCAGCCGGCGGCGGCGGCGGGGTCCGGCGTCCCCGTCGGTGCGAAGCGCCGCTCGACGCGGTACTGCCGCGCCAGCTCGTCCGTCGATTTCCAGACGCCGGTCGCGAGGCCGGCGAGGTAGGCGGCGCCGAGCGCCGTCGATTCGGTGATGGCCGGCCGCGCCACGGGGATGCCGAGCAGGTCGGCCTGTGTCTGCATGAGCAGGTCGCTCTTGGCGGCGCCGCCGTCGACGCGGAGTTCGAGCGGCGGGCGGCCGGTGTCGGCCGCCATCGCGTTCAGGAGATCGGCGGATTGGAAGGCGATCGCCTCGAGGGCGGCGCGGGCGAGGTGGCCGGCGGTGCTGCCGCGCGTGAGACCGACCACGGTGCCGCGCGCGTGCGGGTCCCAGTACGGGGCGCCGAGGCCGGTGAACGCGGGCACGAAGTAGACGCCGCCGTTGTCGGGCACCGTCGCGGCGAGGGCGTTGATCTCGTCGGCGGTACGGATGATCTTCAAACCGTCGCGCAGCCACTGGATGGCGGCGCCGGCGACGAAGACCGCGCCTTCGAGCGCGTAGGTCGTCGTCCCGCCGATCGTCCAGCCGACGGTGGTGATGAGTTGGTTCCGCGAGGCGACCGGCGCGGTTCCGACGTTCTGGAGCATGAAGCATCCGGTGCCGTAGGTGTTCTTGGTCAGCCCCGGGGCGAAGCACATCTGGCCGAAGAGCGCGGCCTGCTGGTCGCCGGCGATGCCGGCGAGCGGCGCGCCCGCGAGGCCGGGCGCGGTCGCGACGCCGTACACCTCGCTCGACGAGCGCACCGCCGGCAGGATCGCGCGCGGCACGTTCAGCATCCCGAGCAATTCGTCGTTCCAGTCGAGCGCGTGGATGTCGAAGAGCATCGTGCGGGACGCGTTGCTGGTGTCGGTGGCGTGGACGGCGCCGCCGGTGAGCTTCCACGCGAGCCAGGTGTCGATGGTGCCGAAGGCGAGCCGCCCGGCCTCGGCGTGCGCCCGCGCGCCCGGCGCGTGGTCGAGCAGCCAGGCGATCTTGCTGCCGGAGAAGTACGCGTCGATCGGCAGGCCGGTGCGGCCGCGCACGAGGTCGGAATGGCCGTCGGCGCGCAGGCGCTCGCAGCGCTCGGCGGTGCGGCGGTCCTGCCACACGATGGCGGGGCCGATCGGCGCGCCGGTGGCGCGGTCCCAGAGCACCGTCGTCTCGCGCTGGTTCGCGATGCCGATCGCGGCCAGGTCGTTCGCCGCGATCTTCGCCCGGCTGAGCGCCTCGACGGCCACGCCGATCTGCGCCGCCCAGATTTCCTCCGCGTCGTGCTCGACCCAGCCGGGCTTCGGGAAATGCTGCGGGAATTCCTTCTGCGCGACGGCGACCGGTCGGCCGTCGGAATCGAAGACGATCGCGCGGGCGCTCGTCGTGCCTTCGTCCAGGGAGAGGATGTACTTCATGGTTCGACTCGGGGAGGTGCGGTCCAGTATGCGCGGCGCGCCGCGGCGCGGCCAACGAATTGCGCGCGGTGGAACCGTCGCCCGATCCTATCATGGCCGGGTATCCCCCTGCGTTCGCGGAGTGGCATGATGAACGGATTGCGCGCCCTGCCTGTGTGGCTCGCCCTCGCGGCTTCTGCTTCGGCCGCCGACCCCGACGCCGACGCGGCGGCGCGGATGAAGGCGGACGTGGCCGTGCTCGCCAGCGACCGCTTCGAGGGCCGCGGGCCGGGCACGCGCGGCGAGGAACTCACGACCGACTTCCTGGCCACCGGATTCGCCAAGGCCGGCCTCGCCCCCGCCGGCGCGCGCGGCACGTTCCTCCAGCCCGTGCCCCTCGTCAAGATCACCACCGACGCCACCGCCACCCTCGCGGCGACGAAGGGCGATCAACGGATGAACTTCAAGATCGAGGACGAATTCGCCGGCATCGTCCACACCCAATCGGAACTCGAAACGATCGACGCCGAGGCGGTGTTCGTCGGCCACGGCATCCACGCCCCCGCCTTCGGCTGGGACGACTACGCCGACCTCGACGTGAAGGGCAAGATCGTCGTCGGCTTCACCAACGAACCGCCGTCGGACGACCCGAAGTTCTTCGGCGGCACGGCGCTGACGTACTTCGGACGCTGGTCCTACAAGTACGAGGAGGCCGCCCGCCGTGGCGCCAAGGCCTGCGTCCTCATCCACACGAACGAAACCGCCGGCTATCCCTACTCGGTGGTCAAGCGGCTCGACGGCGCGCAGCTCCCCCGCGACCCCTCGCAGCCCGCCCTCGCCTTCGCCGGATGGCTCTCGCGCGGCGCCGGCGAGAAGCTGCTCGGCCTCGCCGGCCAGACCGTCGACGGCGCCCTCAAGGCCGCGCAAACCAAGGGGTTCAATGGTTATTCCCTCGGCGCGCGGCTGACCGGGCGCTTCCCGACGAAGGTCGAGGCGCTCGCCAGCAACAACGTCGTCGGCCGCGTCGAGGGGAGCGACCCGAAGCTCAAGGACGAAGCAATCGTCTTCACCGCCCACTGGGACCACCTTGGCGTCGGGAAGGCGACGCTCGGCGATGCGATCCACAACGGCGCCGCCGACAACGCCACCGGATGCGCGATCCTGCTCGAACTCGCCCGGACCTGGGCGAAGCAATCGCCGAAGCCGAAACGCTCCGCGATCTTCCTCGCCATCACCGCCGAGGAGAAGGGGCTGCTCGGTTCGAAGTTCTACGCCAAGAACCCGATCGTCCCGCTGGGGAAGACGGCGCTGAACCTGAACGTCGACATGATCCTGCCGCTCGGGCCGCTGGAGTCGATCGTGCTGAACGGGGCGGAGCGGACGACCGTCTGGCCGACGATGAACGAGATCGCCCAGAGCCAGGGCCTCGCGATCGAACCGGACCCGCGCGCGGCTGCGGGGACGTACTACCGGTCGGACCATTTCTCGCTGGCGCGGGCCGGCGTGCCGGCGTTCTCGGTCGCGGCCGGGACGAAGATCAAGGGGAAGCCGGCCGACTTCGCCCGCGCGGCGATGAAGGAGTTCAACGAGAAGGCGTACCACACGCCGCAGGATGAGCTGCGCGCCGATTGGGATTTTTCGGGGTTCCCGACGCTGGTGAAGTTCGCGGTGGAGGCCGGCCGCCGCGCCGCGAACGCGGACGGATTGCCGACGTGGAACGCGGGCGACGAGTTCCTGCCGGCCCGCCAGACGAGCGGCGTGAAGTGACCGGCCGGCCGGACCCGCGCCACCGGCGCAATCGGATCGCCCGCACGGCGCGAAACCGACGGATTCGCCGAATGCCCCGCGATCGCGGGGGCGTTCGGACGATGATCGTCGGAGCATGGACGCCAAAGCCCGCCTGGACGCGCTCGCTGGCCTGCGGTTCGTCGCCGCCGCAGTCGTCGCCCTCGCGCACCTGCCCGAAATCAGCCGCGATCCGGCGCTCGGCCGCGTCGCCCAGCGATTCCTGAGCGAAGGGGTGTACGGCCTCACGTTCTTCTTCGTCCTCTCCGGTTTCGTCCTCGCCTACGGCTACCTCGACCGACTCGCCCAGCCGACGCGCACCTCGCTCCGAAGCTACTTCGTCGCCCGCGTCGCCCGCATCTGGCCGCTGCATCTGCTGACGCTCGGCCTCGTCCTCGCGTTCCCGATCGGCCCCGCGCCCGGCGGGATCGGCCCGTTCCTCGCGAACGCGTTCCTCGTGCATTCGTGGGTGCCGAGCCTCGCGTACATCCAGTCGTACAACTCGGTGGCGTGGACGCTCTCGCTCGAATGGTTCTTCTACCTCCTCTGCCCGCTCGCGCTGGTCGGCATCGGCCGGTGGAAAACCGCCACGCCGCGCCAGCTCCACCTGGCGGCGCTCGGCGTCTGGCTCCTGACGATCGCGGTCGTCCTTCCTTTTGCCAGTCACGAGGGCTTCTGGCCGTTGTACGTCTGCAACGTCTGCCCGGCGGTGCGCTGCGGGGAATTCCTCGTCGGCGTGCTGCTGGGCGCGGCCTTTCTGCGCGGCCGCGTCCGCTCCGGGCCGCTCGAACTCCCCCGCACGCGCCGCCTCTGGACCGGCCTCGAAATCGCCGCCGTCGCGCTCGTGGCGCTCCTGATCTTCCGGTCGCACCGCGTACCCCTGCTGTTCCGCATGAACGGCTACTACATCCCGGCCGTAGCGCTGCTCGTGACCGTCTTCGCCCGCGAACGCGGCCGGCTCACCCGCCTGCTGGCGTCGCGATCGATCGTCTACTTGAGCGAGTTGAGCTTCGCGTTCTACCTGTTGCACGCGATCGTGTTCACCCACCTGCGAGCGCCGTTCGCGTCGTGGGTCGGCGTCTACCCCGGCGCGGCGCTGCTCGTGGCCGCGACGCTCGCGGCGGCGACGGCCGCGCACCACCTCGTCGAGCGGCCGATGCGCGACCGGATCGTGCGCTGGGGGAAGCCGAGGAAAGCGGACCCGCCCGCCGACGTGCTGCCGCTCCGGCGCGCGGCGTGAACCGGTCGTTCAACTTCGCGGCGTCGGGTTCCAGTCGCCGGGGCCGAGGAATTTCGCCGCCACTTCGCCCAGATCGTAGCCGAGGTGGTCCCGTGCCGACGCCTGCCCGGCATCCTCCGCGCGGGCGTGGCGGATGAACTCGCGCAACCGCTCCCGCTTGCGAGCGCCGAATCCGAAGATGCCGGGCTGATGCTCGTCGACGAGCAGTTGCAGGAGCAGGCTCGCGAGCGAATAGCTGTGCGATTGCTCCGGCCCGGGCGCGGCGAAACCGGTGCCCCACCAGAAGGCGGCGAGCCCGCTCCGGGTCCAGTGCCGGGTGATCGCCTTGGCGTCGGCGACGGAGAAGTCGCCGTTGGCGGTGAAGCCGGCGGCGCGTTCGATATATTGCGCGATTCCTTCCTCGATCCAGAGCGGCGACCCGAGGCCGTGGAGCGCGCCGTGCGTCATTTCGTGGACGAGCGTGGATCCGAGGGATGACAGGCTCACGCCGTTGAGGAGAATGTGCGGGTAGCCGGTGCCGACGAACATGCCGCTCGAACCGCCGGCTTCGCCGTCTTCGGGGTGGAACGCGGAAACGTAGGAGTAGTACAAGTCGGTCGAAAGGCCGAGGATCACGTCTTTGCCGAAGGCGTCGAACCGGCCGATTTCGGAGAGCAGGTCGCGGTGGAGCTCGCGGCAGTGGTGCGCCGCGCCGAGCAATGCGTTGCCGACTTCGTCGTCGTTGAAGGTGAGGACTTGAACGGTGTCGGATTCGAAGACGGCGAAATCGGTGCCGAAGTGCGCCTTCCAATTCTCGAGCCACTGACGCGTGGCGTCGGCCCAAGCGGCACGGCGGCGCGCGGCCGGCAAGGCGTGCACGCGCGCCGCGATCGCGTCCCAGTCCGGGATCGACCATTCGTCCGAGCTTAACAAGTCGGTGATGACCACGTGGTTCATGACAACACCGCGCTCACGGCGATGGAGATCCAGAAGACCAACCCCGTGAGAATCAGCAGTATCGGGTAGAGCATTTGATGAAGATCTTCGGTGGCGATCGGTTCGGGTTCGCGCCATCCTTTCCAAAGATGAACGATCGCCGAGACGATCCAAGGCGGAAAGAAGATTCCGAGGAACGCCCGACCATAAGCGATATAGAAATAGCGTTCCCTTTCGCGGGAGTTTGAAACGAGTCGAGACGACGCCGGTTCTTCCTCCGCCGTATCTGCCGGAACCGGCGACTCGCCCTCATCGTCCTCGTCGATCGAAAGGAGTCGTTCTCGCGCCGCGTCGGCTTGCTCCGTTTTGACGAAAATCGAAAGCGATTCCCCCCGATCCTCCAGTCGGGCGGGAATAGCCACATCGCGCAGGGCGACGACAACCCACTCGGCTTCCGCGAGGTCGTCGAGCGACTTGATAACCACCCAATCGTCGGTCATGCTCCACTCAGCGCTTCCACCGTACCGCCGCCTCGGCGACTCGCTTCCCGAGCAGGACGCAGGTCTTCCGATCGCCGGGGTTCACGGTAGTCTGGTTGCCGTCGGTCTGCGCCATCGCGCCGAGGTAGGCGCCGATCCGGTTCGCGTGCTCCGGGCCGGCGCCTTCGGCGAGGTGGCCGAGTCCGACCCAGACCATGCCGTGCTGCATCGCATTCACGAGCAGGCTCTGGAGCGTGTTGAGCTTGTCGCCGGAGAGGCCCTGCGAGTGGGTGAAGGCGGCGGCGAGCTTGTCCTTCCAGCCTTGGTGGAACCAGATGCCGGCGCAGCCGTCGACGAACGCCTTCATCTGGGCCGAGTAGCCGCCCATGTAGGTCGGCGTGCCGAAGACGATGGCGTCGGCGGCAGCGAGTTTGGCGACGGCGGCGTCGTTCTTCCAGCGGCCTTCGGTGATGTCGGTGCCGACGAGCCGGACCAATTCGACGGTCGTGCCGGCGACGCCCTTCGCCCCCTCGGCGACCGCCTCGGCGAGCTGGTGCGTGTGCCCCTGGGCGGAGAAGTAGACGATCGCGACGGACGGCATGGGAATCTCCTTAGTGAGGCTTCCGCTTCGCGCGGACGCTGAGCGGGAACAAGCTCTCCTGATTCAGTCGGCCGGCGGCGTCGAACGGGAACTCCCGCGGCTCGCCGACGACTTCGAGGTGCGGATTCGCCTTCGCCTCCTTCAGGAGCGCCGGCGACACCCACAGCTCCGCCACCTCCAGCGTGTTCGGCACGACGGCGAGCTTCACGTTCGCCTCTTCCGGGTTCCAGCAGGTATCGACGCACGCCTGGACGCAATCGCGATCGGTCTCAAAGCCGATGGGGAGCTTGCTGCGCCAGAGGAAGCGGGCCGTCAGGTTGTTCATGCGGAACGGCTTCTGGTCGATCGACGCGAGCGCCCGGTTCGTGATGAGGTCGGCGATGCCGATGCCGGTCGCGTTGCCGTGGCTCTCCGGCGACACATCGAGCAGTCCGATGCGCGTGATGCGCGGCTTCGCGGCGGCGAGTTCCATCTCCGGCGAGGCTTCGAGGAGCAGCCGGCCGACGACGTTCGGATCGAGGCCGGCGCCGGAGTAGTTCTTGCCGCACTCGCCGACGATGAGCACGTCGAGCTTATCGAACGGGATCTTCCCCATCAGCTCGCGCGCCTTCACGAGCAGTGGTGGTTCTTCCTCGAAGAGGTCGTCCTTGTCGACCACTTTCAGGATCGCCGTCTCTTCGTTCGTGTTCTCGACGATGGCGAGGCCGCCGAGGAACGGGGTCTTCGCCATCAGTACTTTCGCGGATTCCGGCATCATCTCGGCTAGGCCGCGGACGCCCCACGAGTGGACCTGGTCCGCGCCGTGGCGCTTGCCGAGACCGATGGTCAGCATCTTGAGGATGCCGCTCTCGAACGCGCCGCGGAAGTCGGTGTGCGGTTTGACGCGCGAGACGGTCACGACGCCGTCGGCCGCGAGGGCGTTCTTGTCCCACCAGACGGGCAGGTTCCACGAGTTCGTGCCGACGTTGATGGCGTCCATGTCGGTCTTCACCGGCACGCCGAGGTGCGCCTCGTCGATGCCGTAGCTGGCGAGCAGTTCGCGCTGTCCTTCGGCCGTGGCGCCGCCGTGCGACCCCATCGCCGACACGACGAACGGCTTCGCGCCGAGTTCCTTGAGCGCGTCGATGGTCGCCTTCGCGATGGCGAGATAGTTCTTGATCCCGCGGCTGCCGCAGCCGACGGCGATCGACATGCCGGGCTTGATCCGCTTCGCGAGTTTGGAGGCGAGCCACGCGCGGCGGGTCTCGCCGGGCACGTCGGCGACGCTCGGCTGCGGGGCGGTCTGGCGCACGCGCTGGAGGGTCGGGAGCTTCATAGGTGAGGGAAATCCGAAGAGATCACGAAAACCCGAAAGAACGAAATCCCGAAGATCGGATTCATTCTATTTCGGGGTTTCGTCGTTTCGGGCTTTCGTGATCTCTTGAACCAAGTCGTTCCACGGAAGGGAATTCACTCGACTCGGCTGCGGGGCGGTCTGGCGGACACGCTGGAGGATCGGAAGCTTCATGGGTGGGGACGATCCGAAGAGATCACGAAAACCCGAAGAACGGATTCATTCTATTTCGGGGTTTCGTCGTTTCGGGCTTTCGCGATCTCGGAACGGTTTTCTCAATCAGAAGAGATGTGCGATCGCTTGGCCCCGGTTGAGCTGCGACGGGCGGCTCGTGCGGTCGCGCACTTCGGCGTCGGCCGGCACGCCGAGGACTTGATACACCGTCGCGCCGAAATCGTCCGGCGAGTACGGCGTCGTGCTCGGATACGCGCCGAGCGCGTCCGACGCGCCGATCACCTGCCCCGGCCGCACGCCGCCGCCGAAGAACAGGCCGCTGAAGCACGCCGCCCAGTGGTCGCGCCCGATCTTCGCGTTCTTGTCCTGGAAGCTCAGCTTCGGCGTGCGCCCGAACTCGCCGATCACCGCCACGAACACGTCGTCGAGCATCCCCGATTGCGCGAGGTCGTCGTAAAGGGCGCTCACAGCGTTATCCAGCGGTGGCAGCAGGTCCCGCTTCAGCCGGTCGAAGATGTTCGAGTGCGAATCCCAGTTCTGCACGCGGCCCATGTTCGCCTGCACGACGGTCACGCCCGCCTGGAGCAAGCGGCGCGACAAAAGCAGTGACTGGCCGAACTGGTGCCGGCCGTACTTCTCGCGCACGGCCGCCGGCTCCTGCGCGATGTCGAACGCCTTCGACACCTTGCCGGAAGTCAGGAGCTTGAAGGCGGTGTCCTGCGTGTCGGTCAGCTTCTTCGCTTCGGCCGACTCGGCGAGGCGAATCTGTTGTTGATTGATCGCGGCGAGCAGCGCCTGGCGATTGTTCAACTCGTCCGCGTCGAGGCCCGGCGCGATGCGGAGGTTGTCGACCTTGAAGTCTCGCCGGTTCGGGTCGGCGTTGAGCTGCCACGGGTCGTGGCGCGGGCCGAGGAAACCGGCGTGCTGGCCGGGCCAGTGGAGATTGCCATCGGACAGGAAGAACGGCAGGCTCACGCCGTTCGGGATGCCGTCGCTGCGAGGTCGCAGGTAATCGAAGCCCGCGGCGTAGCAGGGCCAGTCCTGCCGCGAGATCGGTTTATCGAACCGCACGCCGGGCTGGATCGCGCCCGTGATGACATGGTGCGTCGCGGCCGTGTGGTTGTTGTCCTTGTGGGCGAAGGTGCGGACGAGGGAGAACCGGTCCGCCCGCGCCGCGAGTTTCGGCAGGTGTTCGCAATAGCGCACCCCGGCGAGCTTCGTGGGGATGCTCTGGAACTCGCCGCGGACCTCGGCCGGGGCATCCGGCTTCGGGTCGAACGTCTCGAACTGGCTGGCGGCGCCGGTAAGGAACACGATCAGCACCGACTTCGGCTGGCGCGCCGGCGCCGCGCGGCCGACGCCCGCGAGGCTCAGCCCCAGCAGGCCCGAATAGCCGACCTGCAACAGTTCCCGGCGATGGATGCCGATTCCGCGTGTCATCGTGCGCGACCCAAGATGCGGTGGGGTGGGAATGGTAGTTTACCGTCCCGCGCGGGAAACCGCAATCGTCGGCGCGCCGGACCGGCATTCTGAATTGAGGCGGAACCGCAATCGTGGGTCCGGCGACTCCGCGCCACCCCCTGGCGGACCCACTCATTTTTTCGGACCCACTCGATCCGCGTCGTCCCTGGGCCATTCTTCATGCCGGTTCCACTGTCCGCCGACGGCGGGGCCGCTACGCTGATTTTGGGCAATCCGCCCCACACATGTCACGGAGACGATCCCCATGTTCCGCCTCGCATGCGCCGTGCTCGCGCTCGCCGTCGGCCTGTCCTTCGCCGAAGACAAGAAGGACGACAAGAAGAAGGACGCCAAGCTCTCCGGGAGCTGGGTCCGCGACGCCGACGGCACCGAGATCAAGTTCACCTTCAAGGACAAGACCCTCGACGTCGGCGCCAAGAACGGCGACAACGGCATGACCGCCACCTGCGACTACACCGTCAAGGACGGCGTCGTCACCGCCAAGGTCACGAAGGTCGTCGAGAAGGGCGAATTCCCGGCCAAGCCGAAGGAAGGGTTCGAGTTCAGCTTCAAGATCACGATCAAGGACAAAAAGGCCACGATCGACGACTTCAAGAGCGAACTGGACGGCGCGAAGGCGGTCGTCGAAGGCGAATACGAGAAGAAGGACGACTGACCGATCAATGAAATCCATGGCCGCGAAAAGACACGAAGAGGCACGAAAAGAAGAGGTTTCCCGTCTTTCCTCTTTGTGCCTTTTCGTGCCTTTTCGTGGCGATGGTTTTCGGTGAACCCGGAATGGAATTTGCAAACACCGGCGGATCGGTTACGTTGAAGGGGGACAGTCCCGGAGCGAACCCATGACCGCCGCACCCCTCGCCGATCCGTCCGCCGAGCCGATCGAGAACCCCGGCTTCCGCGATCTCGACCCGACCGGCGTCATCGAACAGCCGTTCTGGGAGCGCTACAACCGGCAGCTCGAATTCCCGATCAGCGTCGCCATCGCGGCGCTCGTGCTCTCGGCGACGATCGCCCTCTACTACGCCATTTCGAACTACGGCCCGGCGGACAAGGCGGCGATGCCGCTCAACTTCGCCGGCGGCGACGACGACGAGGGCGACGGCAGCCCCGGCGACGGCGGGCGACAGGACGAAGTCGTCGGCAAGCCGCTGACCGCCGCCGAACGCGATCAACTTCTCAAGGAACTCCAGCTTAGCGAACCGAAGGACCTCAAGGAGAAACTCGACTTCGGCGGCGACATCGAGATCCCCGAGAACGAGCAAATCGCCCTCGCCCAACTCGACTCCGAACTGCGCAAGAAACTCCTCGGCGCCAAGACCGGCACCGGCAACGGCACCAGCGGCGGCGATCCGACCGGGGGAATGGGCCCCGGCGGCTTCGGCGCCAGCTCGACCTACGCCCGCGCCCTCCGCTGGATCCTCCGCTTCGACACCTCCTCCGGCGACGACTACGTCGCGCAGATGTCGGGCATCGGCGGCGTCGTCATGGTTGCCGTCCCGCCCGACAACAAGAACACCCTGATTTTCAAGAACCCGCGCAACGCCCAGTCGGCCCCGGCCACCGACGAAGACATCCAGAAGTACACGAAGATGATCCAGTTCGCCGAAGTGCGCAAGGAAGCCGTCGAAATGGTCGCGAAGGCGCTCAAACTGACCTTCACACCGCGCTCGTTCTTCGCCTACTTCCCGCGGGAACTCGAGGAGAAGCTCGCGGCCCTGGAGAAGAACTACCAGAACAAGAACCCGGAGCAGATCCGCTCGACGGCGTTCAAGGTCATCGTCCGCGGCGGCAACTACGACTTCATCGTGGTGGAGCAGAAGTTGCGGTGAGCCAGAAAAGGGGACTGGCACCTTTTCCGCTCTGGGAAAAGGTGCCAGTCCCCTTTTCTGGCCTGAGCAAGTGACGTCGGTGACGCGCTCGGCTCCGAAGACTCCGCCTCGCGGCTAAACGTTCACCCCGGCTTCTTCCGCTTCAGGGTCACGTTCACCACGTCGGCGGCCTTCGCCGCGTCGATCACGCTCGCCACCGTGCCCCACGGCACGCGGCCCTCGAACTCCAGCATCATCTCCCGCTTCCCCGTCGCCTTCACGATGTCCGTCAAGGCCTTCGTCGCTTCGTCGAACTCGACGATCCGATCGCCGTTGATCTTCAGCCGCGGCCGTTCGTCCACCATCCACAACTCCACCTTGAACATCTGCTCCTGCACCTGCTGCTTGGGCTTCGCCTGCTTCCCCTCCTCCTTCGAGTCCGGCTCGCCCGGCACGTCGATCGTCCGCCGCAGGATCGAGTACGACGTCGTCAGGATGAAGAACACCAGCAGCACGAGCGCGACGTCGATGAGCGGATTCATGTCCAACCGCGATTCGTCCACCTCCTCGGCCGGCGGCGGACCCATCTCCGAAATGACGTCGGCGAATTGGGCGTGCTCCTCGATCGGCGTCCAGTCGCGGTCGATCGGCCCGCGCACGTCGTCCGACGGTTCCCAGTCGCCCTCGCGGATGCCTTCGAGCACCTTCTGCGCCGTCGGCAGCTCCACCACGTTCCCGGACCCCTCCATCCGCACGCGCCAGCTCATTTGCTCTCCTCGTTGACGATCGTGGAGTAGGAGCGGATCTTGTTGTCGCGCTTCCGCTTTTCCAGTTCGCCCACCAGTTCCAGCAGCTTCTCGCTCGGCAGCTCCTTGTGGCAGGCCACGTGCACCGACGGCGCCGGGTCGCGCCGCGCCAGGAGTTCGTTGACCTTCGCGTCCAGCACCTTCAACAAGTCCGCGAGCGCCGGCAGGCTGTCCGCGCTCGGGTCGGGCGACGCCTGGCCGATCCGCAGCGTGTACTTCGGTTCGTCCTTCACGTCCTTGTCGATCTCGATCGTGAACGCCTCCGGGTCCTCCACGAGGTTCGCGGCGTTCACCATGCCGGGGTTCGGGAAGGGCGAGGTCGACGCCACCGACGCCGTCATCATGAAGAACACCAGCAGCACGAGGCTGATGTCGATGAGCGGGATCATGTCCGGGTCGTCGTCGTCGTCGCCATGCGATTTCTTCCAGCCGACGTCCATCTCGATCGGCTCGATGGCTTCGGTGGGTTTCGTGGGGATCGTGGGGTTGTCGGCGGTGCGGACGAAGAGGTAGTCGCCGACGACGGGATGGTCGGCGACGCGGACCCAGCTCTCGCCGGGGCCGGCGTCCTTGACCTTGTCGTCCGGCGAGAGCCGCCCTTGCTGCGCCCAGTCGGTGATGGCACCGAACGGCACGCCGCGGTAGACGG
>CAYVRB010000155.1:0-14545 GCA_964453375.1 uncultured Alcaligenaceae bacterium | reverse complement strand
GTTCCTCGCGGAAGTGCTGGAATTTCAAGGCGAATGAATACGCGCTGGCCGTGCCCTCTCGATTATGAATACCTTCGGCAGGATCCGGGGTTGCGAAAGGAGGTCGGTTCCGCAGCCCTGGCGTCGATTCAAACTCAACGCGATCGCAATCTGCAGCTCGCGCGACGCCCATCGGTCGCCGAGTGGACTCGGTCTTCGCGCGTCGACGCGATCGTGGAGTTGACCGGTTTCGGCTTGACGGATCGCGATTCCAGAACCGTGGTCCAAGGTCTTCTCGAAATCATGACCGCAGTCCCGGAATCGGCGCGCGCGGTCGAGCGGTTCCACGGTTACGATTGCAACTCGCTCGTTCGCTCTTTTGCACCTGGCGGATTGAATGCACCATCACGATTTCGAGGTGCGGATTTCAGTTCAATCAATAATTATGTCCATAACAACGATTACTAGATCGTTCTCGCCGATGAAATCCGTTTTTCCAAACTCCTCAGAACTTACTCGTTGATATCCGCCCGGAAGTCGATCTTGGACTCCGCTCCCACCACGGCGGAGTGGTTCAGAACGGCCCTCTTCGCAAACGAGCCGGTCCGGAATGTGAGGTGGGGAATGATCCATAACTGTCTCATCGTCATTGATGGCTCCATCGAACTCGGCGTGCACGATTTCAGCATCATCAATTCGATCGTCATCGTCAACGGTCGATTGACCGCCAGCAAGGATAATCGCGTCTCAATCGGCGGCAGCTACATCTGGGCTCGGGAGGGGATCGATCTTCCCGACAAATTTTACACCAACAACTCGTTCGCCAGCGGTGGAGCGATCAACGGTCCGAAGTCCGACATCTACAAAGACCTGTACCGCACGCCACTCCAAACCAACCTCAAGACCGAACCGCTCGGGTTCAAGTTCTTCGATCTCGCCGACATCGGCGTGAGCGTCAAAGCCCACGCCCGCGGAGCGGAGATCACGTCCCTGGGACTTCTCTCGCCGTACCGACTCTATGGCATCCGAGTGGGCGATATCGTCACCAAGATCGATGACACCGCCATCGATACCCCCGATCGGCTGCGCCGCGCCACGCGCACGGCCTTCGTCCGCGAAGCCGGCACCTTCCATCTGATCCGAGATGGCAAGTCCCTCTCGCGCATCGTTTCGTTCGAGGGGATCCGTCTGCCATAACCGCCGGCTCAATCCGGTCCGCGCACCAGCGGCGTCACCTGCTCCTGCCAGAAGCGGCGAAGCTTCTCGTGCGTCTGCTCGCTGAGCGGCTTCATCGCGCTCGGCTTCGCGTTCGCCTGCGCCTGCTTCGCGTTGCGGGCGCCGGGGATCACCGCCGTCACGGCGGGGAAGTCCAGGATCCAGCGCAGCGCGAGCTGCGGCATGATGTACCCCTCCGGCACCAGCGAACGCAGTTTGTCCACGATCTCCAGACCGTTCTCCCAGCCGAGGCCGGCGAAGGTCTCGCCGACGTTGAACTTCTCGCCGTTGCGGTTGTAGCTGCGGTGGTCGGTCGGCGCGAACTTGGTGGCGTGCGAGTACGTGCCCGTGAGCAGGCCCGACGCGAGCGGGAGGCGGACGATGATCGCGACGCCCCTCTTCTGCGCCTCGTCGAAGAGCGCGGTGATCGGCGTTTGCCGGAGGACGTTGAAGATGATCTGCAGGCTGGCGAGGCCGGGCTGCGCGAGGCAGGCCTTCGCCTCGGCCGTGGACTCCACGCTCGCGCCGAAGCGCCGAATCTTCCCTTCCTGTTTCAGTTGACGTAGCGTCTCGAAGACGTCGCCGCGCTCCAGTTCCGCGAGGGGGACGCAGTGGAGCTGCGTGAGATCGAGCGCCTGGACGCCGAGGCGCTTCAGCGATTCCTCGGTGAACCTGCGGACGTGCTCCGGCTTGCAGTTCTCCGGCAGTCCCGGCTGGGGCCAGCGGCCGAGCTTCGTGGCGACGAAGGCGTTCTTCGGCTTCGCGGTTTGCAGGAACTTCGCGATGAGGCTCTCGCTGCGCCCGAGGCCGTAGATGTCCGCGGTGTCGAAGAACGTGACGCCGGAATCGAGCGCGGCCTGGAGGGTGGCGAGGGCATCGGCGTCGGAGACTTTGCCCCATTGATCGCCGCCGATCTGCCAGCAGCCGAGGCCGATCTCCGAGACGCGGACCGGATCGGCGCCGAAGGGCCGGGTGTTCATGGTTCGCTCCGAGGGGGGAGGATTGTTCTATGCGTGCGCGGCGGCGCGGTGTCCGCCGATTCCCCACCGGCCTAGAATCGCGACACGATGCGCATGTCGTGCGCGGAATTCGCGGTCCCGCGCTCGGCTCCGAAGACTCCGCCTCGCCGCTAAACGGGGGGTGACTTGATGGTGATCTTGCTACTTGCGATGACGCTCGCGCAAGCGCCGGCGTACACAATCGCGACCGCGACGGAAACCAAGTCCGGTCCGTGGTCGTCGCTCGACAAGGCCGCGTTCGCGAATATCGTCTCGATCCGTCGCACCGCGCCGCGGCCGGCGTGGCCGCGCGCGGCGGGGGCGATCCTCGTCAACGGCGATCGGCTCCCCGGCGAGTTCCTGCTGGGGGACGACGCGGCCGTCATCTTGAAATCGAGTTTGAACGCGAAGGGCCTGCGCGTGCCGCTGCCGGCGATTCGCGTCCTCTGGATCGCCGCGCCGCCGGCGACGGCGCCCGAATTCCCCGACCGCTACGCCTGGCTGGACGCCGACCGGAAGACCGACGTGGTGCTCTTGCGCAACGGCGATACCGTCGCCGGCGACATCGAAGCATTCACGCCCAAGGGCCAACTGCGGATCAAAACGACCGCCGACGGAACCACGGCGACGCTCGAACCGACGGCGATCGCCGCGGTCGCGTTCAACCCCGCGCTCGGCGCGGTGCGCAAGGCGAAGGGGCCGCTCGCGCGGCTCGTCCTCGCCGACGGCACGCGCGTCACG
Organism: uncultured Alcaligenaceae bacterium; assembly: GCA_964453375.1. Classification (GTDB taxonomy): domain Bacteria; phylum Planctomycetota; class Planctomycetia; order Gemmatales; family Gemmataceae; genus Limnoglobus. The sequence goes on along the minus strand of CAYVRB010000155.1, from coordinate 11,612 downwards.
GTGGCGAACCCGACCGCCGACGCGACGGCGCTGAAGGGCGCGGCCCTGTTCGGCGCCGCCCTCGAAGTGCCGGTGCGCGATCTCGTCGCGCTCGACGTCCTGCAAGGAACGGCGACGGCGCTTGCGGACCTGAAGCCGAAGGTGGAAAAGGTCGAGCCTTACAACGATCTCGCGTGGCCCTGGCAGGCGAACCGCACCGTGAAGCATCGGCCGATCCAACTGCGATCCAAGGCGGGCGTCTCGACGTACGACATCGGCCTCGGCACGCACCCGAAAACGACGCTGACCTACGTGCTCGATGGAAAATACCGGACCTTCACCGCGCTCGTCGGGCTGGACGCCGCGAGCGGCCGGCGCGGCCAGGCGAGCGTGTCGATCCTCGTCGACGGCAAACTTCAAGCGATCCCGGAATTGGCGGCGCTCGCGGCGGGGACCGAACCGGTCGCGGTGCGCATCGACCTCGCGAAGGCGAAGGAACTCTCGCTTGTGGTGGACTTCGGCCCGAACGGCGACGTGCAGGCGGACGTGAACTGGGCCGACGCGTTGCTGATCGAATAAAGGTGACAGTCCCCTTTATTGGCGCGGCGGCGTCCGCTGCTCGCGGAAGCGGTACTGCGTGCCCGACACGATCTGCGGACTCGCCCACGCCATCAGCCGCTTCGTCTCCTCGCCGATCGCGAACGGCTGCCCGTCGATCTGCGTCACCGGCACAATGCCGACGTTGCTGTTGGTCAGGAAGACTTCGGTCGCCTCCTTGAGCGCGTCGTAGGGCAGGACGCGCTCGCGCACCGGCATTGGGGACTGGTTCAACAGCAGCTGGCGCACCGTTCCCGGCAAGAGGCCGCCGTCGGCCGTCGGCGTGAACCAGCCGTCGGCGAGGCGCACGAAGATGTTCGCGTGCGATGATTCCTGGAGGTTGCCGGCCTCGTCCAGCAGCAGCGCCGTGTCGAAGCCGGACTGGTGCGCGAGCTGGCCGATCTGCAGGCGCGTCGCGTACTGGAACGTCTTGAGCGTCAGCGTCGCCTGCCCCTTGCTCACCGGGTTGCGGAACGATTGCAGCCGCAGCGAGTCCGGCGCGATCGGTTGCACCGCCGCGCTCATCCAGACCAGGCCCGTGCGGCCCGGCCGCCCGGCCGTCGCGTTCAGCCGCACGATCACGTCCTGCGACGTGAGCGACCGCACGTAGTCGCGCACCGCCTTCTCGTCCGGCAGCCGTTCCGGCGCGAGGTCGATCCCCAGTAGGTCGGCGGATTTCTTGATCCGGTCGAGGTGGAAGGCCCAGAGCCACGGGGCGCCGTTGACGGTCTTGGTGGATTCCCACACGCCGCGGCCGAAGAGCAGCCCGGCGTCCAGCGGGTCGATCTGGAAGCGGTCGATCGGCACGATCTTGCCATCGACCCAGAGCAGCCACGCGACGCGCACGAATTCCTGGAGGATGTGCGGCGGCAATTGCTCGGGCACGTTGATGCCGCGATCCTTCAGCACCGCGACGGGATCGCGGCGGATCAGGTCCTTCAATTCCGGGTTGGCCCAAGCCAGATCATCGGGTGGCGACATCGTGCGATCCTTGCGGGAGGGCGGCGGGCGATTCCTTCTTCTCGTCCGGGGCGAGCATGGACTGGAGCAGCAGCAGCCCGGCGCCGACGACGAGGCCGCAATCGGCGACGTTGAAGACCGGGAACTCGAACCAATAGAAGTGGAGGAAATCGCGGACGCCGCCGAAGACGATCCGGTCGTAGAAGTTGCCGAGGGTGCCGGCGGTGACAAGTCCGAGGGCGACGCAGAGCCAGCGGTCGTGGCGCGCGGCGCCGCGGAGGACCCAGACGGCGATGCCGAGGGCGGCGAGGGCGCAGACGGCGGCGAAGAGCCCGTTCGCCACGCCCTTGTGCTGCTTGCCGAAGCCGAAGAGCGCGCCGTGGTTGACGTGCGGCATCACGGGGGCGCTCCAGGTCTGGAGCGGGTTGCGGATCTCGCAATCGCACGGCGGCGTGGCGGGGTCGAATTCGGCGGTGAACTTGAACCAGCCGGGGATCAGGTCGTATTCGCCGTGGACGACGGTGGCGCCGTTGGAGTAGGCGCGGAAGGCGCCGCGATCGCCGGGTTCGCCGCCGTTGTGGAGCCAGCGGAACATGCCGTATTTGGTGCCGAGGTCGAGCGCGAGGCCGAGCACGGCGAGCGCGACGTAAATCCAGCGGTGGGAGCGGGGAGCCGCTTGCATCGGCAGACCTCGAACGACGGAACCGACCGTACCATCTTATGCATCGCTATAGCTTTCCGCGCGGGGTCGAACAACCCGACTTCGGAACTCGGTGCGCCGGGGCGATTGCCGTTGCGGCCGGGGCGGATGGCACGGTATATCGAACGCGATTTCCCGCACAAGGACGTGCCATGTCGGCGGCCCGGAAGCTCCCGTTCGAGACGCTCGCGTACGCGCGGCAGATCCTGCTCGCGGAGGCCGACGCGCTGCGGACCGTCGCGGACCGGATCGGCGCCGATTTCGAGGCGATCGTGAACCACCTCGCCGCCTGCCGGGGGCGCGTCGCCGTCGTCGGCGTCGGCAAGTCCGCGGACGTCGGCCAGAAGCTCGTCGGCACCTTCAACTCCACCGGCACGCGCGCCTATTCCCTCGACGCCACCAAGGCCGCCCACGGCGACCTCGGCATGGTCGCGCCGGACGACGTCGCCCTGCTGCTCTCGCACAGCGGCGAGAGCGCCGAGATCGTGCGCCTGCTGAATCCGCTTCGCGAGTTCGCCGGCCGCGTCCTCGCCATCACCGGGAACGCCGCCGGCACCCTCGCGAAGTTCGCGGACGCCGCCCTCGTCTACGGCCCGATCGCGGAGGCCTGCCCGAACCGGCTCGCCCCCAGTTCCAGCACGACGGTGATGCTCGCTCTCGGCGACGCGCTCGCGTTCACGCTCTCCGAGCGCCGCGGCTTCGGCCCGGAGGATTTCGCCAAGTTCCACCCCGCCGGCAGCCTCGGCCGCAAACTCGCCGGCGTCGAAGCGTTCATGCGCCGGGGCGACGAACTCCGCATCGCGCCGATGACCGAAACCGTCCGCGCCGTCTTCGCCAAGACCCACCACGACGGCCGCCGCACCGGCGCCATCATGCTCGTCGACGCCGACGGCGCGCTCGCCGGCCTCTTCACCGATTCCGACCTCGCGCGGCTCTTCGAGCGGAACGACGACGCGGCGTTCGACCGGCCGATCGCGGACGTCATGACCCGCACGCCGATCACGGTCCGCCCGACCGCCAAGGTCGCCGAGGCGATCGACCGGATGCGGGCGCGGAAGATCAGCGAGCTGCCCGTGGTGGACGACCGCGATCGCCCCATCGGCATGATCGACATCACCGATCTGATCGGCCTGGAACCGCCGGGCATCGGCGGCGGAACGCGTCCCGCTTTGCGGTTGCTGGCGAAGCCGACCGAGTAAAGTGCAATGTCGCGTCTCGATTCCCACGAACTCGCCGCACGGGCTTCGAGGATCTCGCTGCTCCTGCTCGACGTGGATGGCGTCCTGACGGATGGGAGCGTCCTCTACGCCGACGACGGCGCGGAGTTGAAGCGGTTCCACGTGCGCGACGGTTCGGGATTGAAGTTTTGGCGGGATTTGGGTAATCGGGCCGCGATCGTCTCCGGGCGGGCGTCGTCGGCCGTGGACCGGCGCGCGAAGGAACTGGGCATCGGCCCCGTGCTGCAAGGGCGCGCGGAGAAGTCGGCCGCGCTGGACGAGGTTCTAGCGGCGCTGGGCCTGCGGCCGGAGCAGGTGTGCGCCGTCGGGGACGACCTGCCGGACCTGCCGGTGCTGAAACGCGTCGGGCTGGCGGTGGCGGTCGCCGACGCGTGCCCCGAAGTGCGGGCGGCGGCGCATTATGTGACGGCGGCGCCCGGCGGCCGCGGCGCCGTGCGCGACGCGATCGAATGGCTGCTGAAGCTGCGGGGCCAGTGGGACGCCGTGGTGGCCCGGTACGCAAACGAGGAACCCGCCTGACGTGTGGACGCCGCGCCGGATCTTGATGCTCGTCGTCGGCCTCTTCGCGTTCGGGGCCGCCTACGCCGGGTACGCGCGGATCCTCGGTTCGATCGACGGCCTGCCGAACCTGCCGGCGAAATATCTCGAAGCGGTCGACGAGCCGCTTCCGCCCCTCACCTTCCAGGAATCGCCGACGATCCAGCGACTCAAGGACGCCTTCGGCGAGAACTGCGTCGAGATCGAATCGAACTACCCGACGCGCCTCGAACTGCGCGACCAGGGGATCGTCTTCGCCGCCGGCCGACCCGACCCGATCGACAATCCTTCGCGGTTCGTCCGCCTCGCGCCGTTCAGCATGGCGCAGTTCGGCAAGCCGAAGCCGGGCCAGGTCACCGAGATCACCACCATGCACGGCGACGAGGCGATCCTGGAACTGGACCGCCCGATCGGCAACGAGCGCGAGATGATCGGCGGCAAGGCGAAGATCGTCGGTATGGAGCTCCGCGCCGTGCCGAACACCACCGCCCGCACCGATCCGCGCAACGGCCGCATCTTCTTCACCAACAACCAGCAGACCACCGACCCCAACCGGTACTTCGTCTTCAAGACGCCCGGCCCGGTCCACTACCGCACGGCCGACCACCCCGACGTGAAGGCGAATCCCGACGCGCCGCACATCTGGACCACGTCCGTCGTCGAGATCGTGAACCGGGACAACCAGCCGCGACCGCTGCGCGGCGCGGGGCTGCCGTCGGTGCCGTTGACGGCGGACGAGGTGCTGAACGGGAACGTGCTGGCGGACATGACGCTGGGCCTGCACACGCCGCCGCCGACAATCACGGCGGAGGGGATGAAGATCCACTTGAAGCCGCGGAGCACCGCCCCGCCGAAGCCGGGCGAGAAGTCGGCCGGGTTCTCCGGCATCGGCCGGATGGTGCTGCACGAGAACGTCGAATTCAACCTGTGGAGCGACGGGAAAACGAGTTTCTTCGCGGAGCCGGGCGCGAAGCCGGCGCCGGGGGCGACGGTCGCGGTCGATCCGACGATCGGCCAGCTCGCCGCCGCGGGGGGGATCGCCGACGGCGTCGCCGTCGCGCGTCGCCTCGCGTCCAAATCGCTCGTCCGCATCCGCACGCTCGGCCCGTTTTACTACGACTGGGAGAAGAACACCGCGCGGTTCGAGATCGCCGTCGGCGCCAATCCGCTCCTGCCGAACAACGTCGAGGTCACGCGGCTGTCCCCGCTCGGCGGCCGCGACCACCTCGTCTGCCAGTTGCTGGAGATCGAGTTCAACGGCCCGATCGCCCGCGCCTCCGCCGCCGAACGCGCCGTGCCGCCGACCAGCCAGTTCAAGAACCTCCGCGCGACCGGGCCGAGCGTCTACCTCTCCGCCGAAGGGGACGGATTGCAGGCGTTCGGCACCGCCCTGATCCACGAGACCGACCCCGCCAAGCGGTTCGTCCGCTCCACGCTCCGCGGCGCCCCGCTCGTCGCCGTACGCCAAGGGAATCGTCTCGTCACCGGCGCCGCGGCGACCCCGACCGTTCCCGCGACCACCGGGCAGCTCGTCCTCGAAACCATCGACCCGCCGCCGAACACGAAGCAGGCGAAGCAGACGCGCATCGAAGTGCTCGGCCCCGGCAAGGTCGATCTCTTCGACGAGGCGACGAAGACGAACACGATGACCGCGAGCTGGCGGCAGTCCCTGCACCAGACGCGCGAACCGGTCGGCGGCAAGGACTGCGACCTGCTCGTCTTCACCGGCGACGGGCGGTTCACCGATCCGAAGACCGGTTTCGACCTGAAAGCCGACACATTGAAGCTCTGGCTGGAGGCGAACGCGAAGGGGGCGGGCGATTCCGCGAAGCCGGCGCGCGTGCAGGGGATCGGGCACGTCGACGGGCGATCCGAAGACACGGTGATCCGGGACACGGACCTGTTCAACGCGTTCTTCGTGGACGTGGCGAAGCCGATCGGCGTGGTGGCCGCGGCGGCGCCGCCGCCCGTTATTCCGCCACCGAATCTCTCGAAAGGCGTGCCGTTCGCCGAGCCGGTGGCGAAGGTGCGCGTCGAGCCGCCGAAGAAGAAGCCGCTGGAGCTGTCGGCCCGGCTTGTCGAGGTGCGGATCGCGCGGTCGCCGGTGCCGGCCGGGCCGAAGGAGAAGCCGGGCGTCCGCCACGAGTTGGACACGGCGCGGTGCGAGGGGCGCGTGATCGCGCACCGGGACGCCGCCGAGCCGGGCCTGCCGAACGCGCTGCACATCGTCGGCGACACGCTGAACATCGACCACCTGCCCGCCGGGCACGCGATGAAGGTCGTCGGCACGCTGGCGAAGCCGGCGTTCGTGCAGTTCGAGGAGACGACGATCACCGGGCCGGACGTGGACGTGAACCAGCCGAACAACGCGGTGGCGGTGAAGGGGCCGGGCCGGCTGCGCATGCCGAGCGCCACGGACCTGGCCGGCGCGCCGCTCGCGGAGACGTCGGAGATGCAGGTCGACTGGCAGCAGGGGATGACCTTCAAGGGCGAGCTGCGGACGGCGGAGTTCACCGGCCTCGTGCAGGCGGTGCAGACGCCGCCGGAGCGGAAGCCGAACACGTCCGCGAAGGTGCCGGTGAACGCCGGCGCGTGGCAACGCTCCTACGTGATCTGCCACCGGCTGTCGGTGGTGTTCGATCGGCCGGTCTACTTCAACACGATGAAGCGGACGGCGAACGCGCCGGCGCCGGCGCGGCCCGGCGAGTCGAAGGAGGCGGCGAAGATCGAGCGCGTCCTCTGCGAGCCGCAGCCGGAGGACGACGCCGAGAAGGGCGCGGCCCGCCCGGCGAACTACGTCTACTTCGCGGACGAGACGATCGACCGCAAGACCGGCAAGCACCTGAAGGCGCAGCGCATCACGGCCAAGTTCCTGGACGTGCAGGTGCAGGAAGCGCGGACGCTCATCCACGCGACCGGCCCGGGCGAGACGCGCACGCTCCAGATGGGCGCGAAGGAGCAGACGCCGGGCGCGCCCGCCGCGCCGCCCGCCCCGAACGCCAAGGCCGAGGAGGAGATGAAGCTCACGGTCGTGCGGTTCGCCGAACGGCTGCAGATCGAGGACAAGAAGCAGATCTTCTCGAAGGCGGTCTTCACCAGCAACGTGCGGGTCTTCCACGTGCCGACGGATCAATTGGACCTGCCGGTGCAGGAGCACGCGGCGCCGCCGCGATCGATGGTGCTCAAGTGCGTCGACACGATGACCGCGACGGAGTACCGGGCGAAGGCGGGGCAGGAGGAACGCCGCACGCTCGAGGCCGTCGGCGACGCGCGCCTGCGGACCGACGACTACGACGGCGTCGGCCACGTCGTGAAGTACGACGGCAACCTCGTCATCCTCGAAGCCTTCGGCGACGGCCAGGCCACGCTCTACCGCCGCCAGGGCGGCGTCGGCCGCGAGAAGGACTACAAGAGCGGCAACCCGCTCACGTACAACACGAAGACCGGCCAAGTCAGCGGTGCGGAGAGTTCGGGCGGAACATTTTCGAAGTAAATGCGAACGGGCCGGGGATATTCCCCGGCCCGTTTCGGACTTGCGGATCGGTCAGTTCAATTCGTCGTCGGTGAACTGCTCGAGGCGGCCCATGCGGGTGGGTTGGCGGAGTTTCAGGAGGCCGCGCGCCTCGATCTGGCGGATGCGCTCCCGCGTGATGCCGTAGTGCTTCGCCACGTCGTCCAGCGTGCGCGGCGTGCCGTCCTTGAGGCCGTAGCGAAGTTCGATCACCTCGCGCTCGCGCGGCGCCAGCGACCGCAGCACCTCGTGGATGCGCTCCTTGAGCAACCGCTGGTCGACATGCTCGCCGGGGTTCGCCACTTGGCCGTCCGACAGGAAGTCCTCGACGGAGCGTTCGCCGTCGCCGCCGATCGGATCGTGCAGGCTCATCGGCTGCCGGCCGACCAACCGCAGCGAACGCGTCTCCTCCTCCTTGACCCCGAGCGCCAGCGAGAGTTCCTCGTTCGTCGGCTCCTTGCCGAGGACGAGCGTCAACTCGTTGCGCTTCCGCTCCATCCGTGCGAGCAGGCCGATCTGGTGGCACGGCACGCGGACGGTGCGGGCGTTGTCGGCGAGCGCCCGCTGCACGCCCTGGCGGATCCACCACGTGGCGTAGGTGCCGAACTTGAAGCCGCGGCGGTGTTCGTACTTGTCCACGGCCCGCATCAGGCCGCGGTTGCCTTCCTGAATCAGGTCGGCGAACGGCAGGCCGCGGTTGCGGTAGTTCTTCGCGATCGACACCACGAGGCGGAGGTTCGCCTCGGCGAGGTGGCGGCGGATCTCGCGGTACGCCGCGCGGCGCTTCACGAGCACGCGCACGGCCCGCGCCAGCTCCGGCGCCGTCATGTGGATCTTCGACTGCGCCTCGGCCAGGCGGCGGATGGAGTCGGGGTGATCCCCCTCGGCGGCGCGGACGAGGTGCTTCATTTCGTCCGCCATATCGGCGAGTTCGTCCACCCAGTGCTCGAGATACTCGGTGCGCGGCGACAGTTCCGCCATGAGGCGATTGAGCTTCAGCAGCCGTCGGAAGCGGAGACGGCGCCAAAGCGGATCGTCCGTCGCGCCATGTTCGAGCCCGGCGACGAACGCGACCGATTCTTCGTGCAGCAGCCGGCGGACGAGCGGCAGGTTGTGCGGCATGCGCGAGAGGATCTGCGCCCGGCTCATCCGCATTTCGGGGCTGGAATAGACGTCGATCGTCGGATCGACCGGCGCGTTCCCCGCCATCACGCGCTCGAACGTGAACATCGCCCGGCCGACGATCCGCGTGCAGTACAGCGCCGCGTGCCGGAACCGCGTCCGCGCCCGCTCCAGCCGCTCCGCGATCGCCAGCTCCTCGTCCCGCTTCAGCAGGCGGATTTCGCCCATCTGGCGGAGGTAGAGGCCCAGCGCGTCGTCCACGCCGCTGGTCGACTCCTCGGCGATGGATTCCAGCGGCAGTTCGTCCGTGGTGTCGAGGTCGGTGTCGTCTTCGCCCGGTTCGTCCAACTCGTCCACGTCGTCCTCGTCGTGCGGCGGGGCCGCGTCGCGGGGAGTCTCGGCGAACGCATCGGGGCGGGCCAACGGCGTACGGCTCATGGACGCGGATACCTCGAAGGAAACCGCTGCCTCCGGCGCGGCGCGGCCGATTCGGCCGCCGGCGTCGGTCGGGGCGGACGTCATCCGTGCGCGGGAGGAAATCGTGGCGAGGGCGGTTCCGAACGCCCGTCGCGGGGGTCGAACGAGAAATTGTACGGTCGGGGAGTCGCGAACCCCAACCATCAAACCCGACGAACGGCGGAACCGGCAGGTTCGGTGCGACCGGGTCTTTCCGGGGGACAGGGGTAATATACCCCGGCTTTCCGGCCGGGTCGGATCGAAAAGTTTTCGGGTCGGGAATCCTGCACAAGATGGGCCGAATGTGCGCCCCGACGTTCATCATCCGAACGACCGTTGCAACCGGACACCCTTCTCCGGCCGACCATCGCGAACGCAAACGCCCTAAATTGCTTATCTTGTGTCGATTACCGCGATCCGGCCGCGATCAAACCGGCCAAATACGTCACCGCGTCCCCCTTCCCCTTCGCCGCCTCCGCCACGGCGGCGAAATCGCCCACCTGCCGCGCCAGTTCCATCGGTCCGGGGCACGACAGGTTGCGTTCGTCCGCATGTTCCAGATATCGGCGCGCCGCCGCCAGCGCGTCCGCCTTCCGATCCAGCTTCAGGATCAGATTGATGAAGACCTCGGCCGGAAACGTGACACCCTCCGCCAACTCGCCGGCGATCTTGTCCTCGAAGTGCTTCAAACCCGCTTCGGCGTCCCGCCCCAGCAGGATGCGCAGGTACACGGAATAGTCCGCGTACGAATTCTCGAACGGGCAGTCCCCGCCGCCCTGGAACTGCGGCGCGAGCCGTTCGCCGTACTCGCTCAGTTCGAGCGCCAGGTCCAAGGAGGCGCGCTCCGTCGGCGGCAACTGGATCGCCATCTGCACGACGCTGGAGAGGTGCGAGACGTCGATGTGGTAGGCGTCGTCCCCGAACAGTTCATCGCGGAGCATTCCGCGCACGGAGTCGGCGACGGGCAGGCCGCGATGCTCGAGGTCGTTCCGCAGCCGTTCGGCGAGCTGGTCGTGGAGCGTGCGGACGAGTTGTCCGTAGCAGTGGTTCCTCAGCTCGGCGTGGGCGCCGAGGTCGGTGCTGCCGACCATGGTGATGGTGGAGCAGATGCCGTGGCGCGAGAGGTAGATGTCGAAGCCGCGCTTCGGGTGGACCTGCTGGTGCCAGGCGATGTCGACGATCGGGTAGGTGTCGTCGTCGGGGCCGGGTTCGTATTTGTCGAGCGCCTCGCGAACGGGGCCGGGTTCGCCGATGAGGCGGAAGTAGCCCCAGGCGCGGGAGAAGTCGTTCTGGGCGAGCAAGGCGTGGCCGACCTCGCGGGCCGAGTCTCGGATGGCGGCTTCGTAGGGTTCGTGCGTGGCGGGCGGCAGCTCGCTGGACGGCCCGGAGGGGAAGGGCGAGACGCCGAGTTCGACGCGCTTGCGGAGGAGCCGCGCGTAGAAGTACGAGTGCCAGTCGCCGTCGGCCTTGAGCCGCTCGCAGAGCCGGTCCGCGGCGGCGAGCGGTCCGGCGGCCGCGAGTTGATTGCGGACCGAATCGAGCGGCGAATCGTCCATCGTGCTGGCTCCGAATGCGCTGGGACAGATCGTTCTACTCGTGGCGTGTCGGGACGCCACCGGGCGGCCCCGTCCGCCGCCGTTCGCGAATCCGCTCGCGGACCATGCGCATCGCGAACTCGTGGGCCAGTTCCTCGGCGTCGTCGCCGTCGATTCCCTTCTCGGCCAGCCCGGCATGGAACCGGCCGACGAGCTTCGCGAACCCGTCGGTGCGGGCGATCGCTTCCGCCTTCGCCCGATCCTTCGCGTCGTCGGCCGACTCCTCCGGTTCGGGACGCGCCGCCGCGCGGGGGAAGGTCTGCTCGATCGGCGGCAAGTCCGGCACCGGCACGAGCGCGGGCGTCGCGGCGTCGCGGTGCTTCTCGACGGTCGTCCCGGCGACCTCCCGCCCGTGGCGAAGCCGGGTCTTCTCCAACTCGAAGATCGCCTTCGCCGCGCGCTCGGCCGCGTCGGCGTCGGGATGCGCGAGGCGCGCCTGGTAGAACATCGCCGCCGCGAGGACCGCCTCGCCCCACGCGGCCTGCTTCCCGTCGGGCGATTCGGGCACCGGCTTCGGCGCCGCGGTGAAATGGTTGGCGATGCGATTGTGCAGTGCCGGCGCGGTGGCAAGCATGACGTATCTCCGAAGCGAGTGACTACCGGAGCATTTGCGATCAGTGGACAAAAGTCAAGTCAATCGGAGCGCCCCAAGAGCGTCCCGGCGTCAGCGGGACGTGGCCGGGTCGAAGCCCCACGCCCACGACAGGCACGCTGACGCCGTGCCGTTCGCCCGTCTTTCCTTTGGAGTGCGGCGGCTGGACGCCGCTTTGGTCTTTTGTCACCTTCGCACGGCGGATTGGACCATGCATGGCCGCGTCGCACGAGTCCAAAAAGACCAAAGCGGCGTCGAGCCGCCGCACTCCAAAACCAAAATGTCCGACCGGGCGATTGTCGTTGCACCGGCCGCGATCGACGGC
>CAYVRB010000154.1:8428-14582 GCA_964453375.1 uncultured Alcaligenaceae bacterium | reverse complement strand
TCGGCCCCGACAGCTACTTCCGCGTCACGCTCCCGCAGGACGGCGACTACTTCGTTTGGGTCCACGACCACCTGAAGAAGGGCGGCCTCGACTACTTCTACCGCGTCGAGATTTCCGTGCCCGAAGCGAAGACGAACACGACGATCCCGAAGGTCGACGGCAACAACGTCTCGAACCAGGACCGCCAGACCGCGAGCGTGCCGAAAGGCAACCGCTACGCGATGCTCCTGGTCGGCAACCGCGCCGACTGGGGCGGCCCCGCGACGGTGGCGTTCGACAAGCTGCCGCCGGGCGTGACCGTGGCGGCGGACCCGATCGATCCGGGGCTGCCGTACACGCCGGTGGTGTTCGAGGCGAAGGCCGACGCGCCGGTGGGCGGGCTGCTCGCGGACATGCTGGCGAAGCCGGCCGACCCGAAAGTGGCGGCGAAGTCGAAGACCGATTTGGACGTGAATTTCAGCATCGGGTTGAACAATGTGCCGTTCCACCGGCACTATCACGACCGGATCGCCGTGGCCGTGACGGAGACGGTGCCGTTCAGCATCGAGGTCGTGGAGCCGAAGGCGCCGCTGGTGCAGAACGGCAGCTACTACATCAAGGTGGTGGCGAAGCGGGCGCCCGGCTTCAAGGGGGCGATCAACGTCTATCCGCTGTTTACGCCGCCGGGCACCGGCATCTCCGGGCAGACGACGATTCCCGAGACCGCGACCGAGTGCCTCGTGTACTGCAACGCGGCCCCCAACGCCGCGCCGCGGAAGTGGAAGACCTGCTTCACCGCCTTCGCGACGACCACGACGACCCCGGCCGGCCACAAGCCGAACGATCCGCTCACGGCGCCGAGCAGCGGGAACGTCTGGGTGTCCAGCCAGCTCTTCACGATGGAGATCGCGCCTCCGTTCGTGGCGTTCGCGCAGGACCGCGCCGCCGTCGAGCAGGGGGCGAAGACGCAGTTGCCGTGCAAGGTGACGGTGGCGACGCCGTTCGACGGCGAGGCGGTGGCGCGCATCATCGGCCTGCCGGCGAAGGTCACGGCGCCGGAGTTGAAGTTCAAGCCGGACGCGAAGGAACTGGTGTTCGACGTGACGACCGACAAGACCAGCCCGGCGGGCAAGCATGGCGTGTACATCCAGGTCGAGGTGATGAAGAACGGGGAGAAGCTGTATCATGCGGTCGGCGGCAACGAGTTGCGGATCGACGTGCCGCTGCCGCCGAAGGTGGCCGCCGCGCCCGCTCCGGCGGCCGCGCCGATGCCCGCCGCGCCGGCCCCCGCGGCCGCTCCGATGCCGAAGCGCCTGACGCGCCTGGAGCAGCTCCGCCTCGAACAGGAGGAGCGCGAGAAGGCCGCGAAGGCGGGCCAGCCGGCGCCGATGCCGAAGAAGGAGGAGAAGAAGTGAGTGCCGTTGCGACTCCTACGAACGTGAAAGAGGCGGTTCTCGAGATGGTCGGGAAGATGCCGAACGACGCGACGATCGACGACATCATGGAAGAGCTCTACGTGCGGCAGAAGATCGAGATCGGCCTCCGCCAGCTCGACGCGGGGCAGAGCGTCTCGCACGAAGAGGCCAAGGCGAGGCTTGCGAAGTGGCTGAAGTAATTTGGTCGTTGGAAGTGTTGCAGGACGTGACCGACGTCCTCCGCACGGCGGAGCGCACGTCCGCGACGTACGCGAATTCCATCGGTCACGAGATCAACGCGGCGGCCGACTTGCTGGTTGGCCAGCCGCGAATCGGCGGAAAGGTGCCCGAGTACGATCGGGACGACATTCGCGAGTGGATCGTTCGCCGGTGGCGGTTGATCTACCGGATTCGGGGTGAGAACGTGGAGCTCGTTTCGTTCGTGGATGCGAACCGACGACTCCCGCGCACGCCGCCTGGATGACTGGAACCCGGGACATGAGTGAAGCGAACAGAGCCCTGTTGCAAGCCGTGCTCGAATTGCCGAAAGACCAGCGACTGGAAATCGCAGACGCGGTCTACGATTCGCTGTCTCCGAGCGAGGGAGAAGATGCCTTCGATGCGGAATTGAATCGTCGAGCCGACGAGATTCGAAACGGGGCTGTGATGGGCCGTCCCGTGGAGGAAGTCATGCGGGACTTGCGCGAAGTGAGCCGGGAGACATAACCATGAGCGAGCGAGCCGAAAAACTGAAACCTCTGATTGCGGAACTCACGCACGACGAACGCGAGGAGTTGTTCTCTTACTTTGTGGATAATCACGAGCCGGAAGAATTGTCCGACGAATGGATCGATGAGATCAACCGCCGGATCATCGCTTATGAAAAGGGCGAATCCGTAGGGATGCCGGCGGACGAATTCATGGAGTTGATGAAGGTCAAGCACGGATGATTCTCATCATCCAGCCTGAGGCTCAAGCGGAAATCGATAACGCCCTCGATCATTCGAGCCAACCGGTCGAATTCCAACAGGCGATCGTCGCGATGTGGAATTTGCTTCTGGGTCAACCGGAGATCGGTAGCCGGGAACGAGGGTCGAGCATTCGTCGATTCATCATGCGGAAGTATCCGTACAGCGCGCTTTATTTCATTGACGGGGAGCGACTGATCGAAGTGGCATTCCCGCATCACCGTCAACGACCGAACTCCTGGAAGAAACGACTGCGAAAGCCCTGAGATCAACCGCACGAGGCCGACCGATATGCGTTTCCATGCGACGACACTCCTGACTCTCGTCTTTGCGGCGAGTGCCTCCGCGCAGGCCCCGGCTCCCGCCGCCCCGGCCGCCCCCGCGCTCAAGGTCGCGGTCTATCCGCCGGACATCAACCTCGAGACGTCCCGCGACAAGCAGACGTTCGTCGTGCAGGCCACCGAGCCGTCCGGCATCACCCGCGACGTCACGGCGCAGGCGACCGTCACCTTCGCCAATCCGGCGCTCGTCAAGCGCGACAACTTCACCGTCACGCCCGTCGCCGACGGGGCGACCGAGATGCTCGTCGCCTTCGCCGGGCAGACGATCAAGGTGCCGGTGAAGGTCGCCGGCGCGAAGACCGAACGCCCGATCAGCTTCAAGCTCGACGTCATGCCCGTCTTCATGCGCACCGGCTGCAACGTCGGCGGTTGCCACGGCGCGGCCCGCGGCAAGGACGGCTTCCGACTGTCCCTCTTCGGTTTCGATCCCGATGGCGACCACTACCGCCTCACCCGCGAACTCAACGGCCGCCGCATCAACCTCGCCACGCCGGCCGAGTCGATGGTCATCGAGAAGTCGCTCGGCAAGGTGCCCCACACCGGCGGCAAGAAGTTCTCCGAAGGCGACGAATACTACCAGTCCATCATCCGCTGGCTCGAGGCCGACGCCCCGCTCGACCCGGCCACGCAGGCCGCGCCCGTGAGCATGGAAGTCTTCCCGCCGTCCGCCGTGCTCGACGGCAAGGGCGAGAAGCAACGCCTCGTCGTCCGCGCCAAGTACTCCGACGGCACCGACCGGGACGTCACCAGCCTCGCGCTCTTCCTCACCAACAACGAGACGGCCGCGAAGATCGACGGCGACGGCGCCGTCACCGCCGGCGAGCGCGGCGAAGCGTTCGTCATGGCGCGCTTCCACACCTACACGATCGGCGTGCCGTTCATCACGCTGCCGAAGGGCCTGCAATTCACCTGGGGCGCCCACGCCGAACACAACTACGTCGACGCCCTCGTGAACGCGAAGCTCAAGAAGCTGCGCATCGAACCGTCGACGCTCTGCGACGACCAGACCTTCGTCCGCCGCGTCTACCTCGACGTGACCGGCCTCCTGCCGACCGAGGAGGAGTTCGCTCGCTTCATGGTCAGCTCGCTGCCGAACAAGCGGGAACTGCTGGTGGACGAATTGCTCGACCGCAAGGAATTCTCGGAGCTGTGGGTGCTGAAGTGGGCCGAATTGCTCCAGATCCGCAGCGGCGGCGACCAGGTCATCAGCCGGAAGTCGATGCTGCTCTACTACACGTGGCTCCAGGACAAGATCGCCCGGAACACGCCGACGAACGAATGGGTGAAGGAACTGCTCGGCGCCAACGGCGGCACCTTCAAGAACCCGCCGACGAATTACTATCAGGTCGAGCGCGACATCATCAAGGTGACGGAGAACGTCGCCCAGGTGTTCATGGGGATGCGCATCCAGTGCGCCCAGTGCCACAACCATCCGTTCGACCGCTGGACGATGAACGACTACTACGGCTTCGCGTCGTTCTTCAGCCAGATCGGGCGCAAGGGGACCGACGACCAGCGGGAACTGGTGGTCTTCAACGCCGGCGGCGGCGAGATCAACCACCCGGTGCGCGGCGTGCCGATGAAGCCGAAGTTCCTCGGCGGCGTCGAGCCGGACGTGGCCGGCAAGGACCGCCGCGTCGTGCTGGCGGAGTGGTTGGCGTCGCCGGAGAATCCGTACTTCGCCAAGAACCTCGCGAACATCGTCTGGGCGCACTTCCTCGGCCAAGGGATCATCAACGAAGTGGACGACGTGCGCATCAGCAACCCGGCGAGCAACCAGGAACTGCTGGACGAGTTGGGGAAGAAGTTCACGGCGTACAACTACGACTTCAAGAAGCTGGTGAAGGATATCTGCACCTCGGCGGCGTACCAGCGCGGCACGCAGCCGACGCCGACGAACGCCGGCGACACGCGCAACTTCGCCCGCGGCGCCATCCGCCGCATCCGCGCTGAGACGCTGCTCGACTGCATCAGCCGCGTGACCGATTCGAAGGACAAGTTCCCCGGCCTGCCACTGGGCGCCCGCGCCGCGCAGATCGCGGACGGCAGTACCAGCACGTACTTCCTCAGCACCTTCGGCCGCGCGACCCGCGAGTCGGTCTGCTCGTGCGAGGTGCGCCTCGAGCCGACGCTCAGCCAGAGCCTGCACCTGCTCAACGGCGACACGGTCGGCCCGAAGGTGGTGCAGGGCGGCCTGATCGCGAAGATGCAGCAGGAGAAGAAGACGACGACGCAGATCATCGAGGCGATCTACCTGCGCTGCCTGAGCCGATCGCCGACGGCCGAGGAGCGGGCGAAGTTGGAGAAGCTGATCGCCGCCGGCAAGGACCCGCGCATGGCGCTCGAAGACACCTTCTGGGCCGTGCTGAACTCGCGGGAGTTCATGTTCAACCACTAAGCTGAAGTGCGGAACGCGGAGTGCGGAGTGCGGAGTGAAAACCAATCTGTTTAGCGGCGAGGCGGAGTCTTCGGAGCCGAGCGCGGAGCGATTGTGGCTCGAATCGTTTCGCCGCGGGGCGGAGTCTTCGGAGCCGTGCGCGGTGGGCGATTGACGTTATTCACGACCCTCGCGAACGATCGACGTGACGCACTCCGCTCCGAAGACTCCGCGTCGCGGCTAAACAGGGATGCTCTCCTTCACCAACTTTACGACGGCGACGAACAGCGCGACGCCGAGCAGCTTGCGCAAGACTCCGACGTCGAATTTCTTCGCCCCCAGGTAGCTGCCGAGAAGTCCGCCGACGCCGGCGGCGGCGATCCACGGCGCCGCGACCGGCGGAAATTCCACGCCCTTCGACAGGAACCCGGCCAGCCCGGCGAGCGAATTGCCGAGGATGAACGCGGCCGAGACGCCGGCGGCGGCCTTCGTGTCGGCCCAGCGGAAGAAGATGATGAGCGGCGTGAGGAACACGCCGCCGCCGGTGCCGGTGAGGCCGGCGAGCAGGCCGACGCCCGCGCCCGTCGGCACGGCCACGACCGCCCGGGGCGGCGCCGTGGTTGCGTCCTTCGCCACCGGATTCATCATCAGCCGGTACGACGCCACCAGCAGCGCGAACGCGACGGCGAGCTTGTAGCCGTAGTCCGGCAGCGTGAGGGAGCCGCCGTAGAACGCGAACGGCAACGACCCGACGAGGAACGGCGCCAGGAGCCGCCAGGAGAAATGGCCGGCCCGCGCGAATTGGATCGCGGTGATGGTGGCGACGAGGATGTTGAGCGCGAGCGCCGTCGGCTTGGCGACCGCCTGCTGGAGGCCGAAGAAGGCCATGACCGCGAGGTACCCGGACGCCCCCGCGTGCCCGACGGACGAGTAGAGCAGCGCGACGACGAAGAGGAGCGCGACGAGCAGGATTTCGAGCGGCGACATGGAGGGGATTGTAGCGGTGACTAGGTTTTGTCCCCTCCCCCTCGAAGGGGGAGGGTTAGGGTGGGGGTGACGGAGGTTGCAACCGCC
>CAYVRB010000154.1:0-8418 GCA_964453375.1 uncultured Alcaligenaceae bacterium | reverse complement strand
GGGTGCGGGGGTCCCCCGCCCCCCCGCCCGCGCGCCCCCCCCCCCCCCGCCCGCCCCCCCCCCCCCCCCCCCCCCCCACGGAGGTTGCAACCGCCTGACCGGCCGCGCTCCCCTTCACCCCCACCCCGGCCCTCCCCCTTCGAGGGGGAGGGAGAAAAACATAAGACGGACCGCATACACTCCGGAGCCGTCGTCATGCGAGCCTTGTTCCTCCTCATGCTCTTTTCGATATCGGCCGCCGCCGCACCGACACACGTTTCCGTCTTCGTCGCCGGGCAGGATGGCTACCACACCTTCCGCATCCCGTCCGTCATCGTCACGCCGAAGGGGACCGTGCTCGCGTTCGCGGAAGGGCGCAAGGCCGGGCGCGGCGATGCCGGGAACATCGACCTCGTCCTGAAGCGCAGCACCGACGGCGGCAAGACGTGGGGCCCACTCGAAACCGTCTGGGACGATGCCGGCAACACCTGCGGCAATCCGTGCCCGGTGATCGACGCGAAGACCGGTACGATTCACCTGCTGCTCACGCACAACCTCGGCAAGGACACGGAGGCGAAGATCGTCGCCGGCACGGGCGAGGGGGTGCGCACCGTCTGGGTCAGCACCAGCGACGACGACGGCAAGACCTGGACGAAGCCGCGCGAGATCACGAAGGGCGTGAAGCGCCCCGAATGGACCTGGTACGCCACCGGGCCGGGCGTCGGAATTCAACTGAAATCGGGCCGGCTCCTGATCCCGTGCGACTGCAAGTCGGACGGCGGCAAGGTGCGCGAATCGCACGTGATCTTCAGCGACGATGCCGGGAAGACATGGCAGCTCGGCGGCGTGGTCGGCCCGAACTGCAACGAGTGCCAGGCCGTCGAACTGACCGACGGCCGCGTGATGCTGAACATGCGAACGTACCGCGGCAACAACCGCCGACTCGTCTCGATCAGCGAGGACGGCGGCAAGACCTTCACGGAGCCGAAGGAGGACGCGGCGTTGATCGAACCGGTCTGTCAGGCGAGCATCTTAAGATTGCCGGGCGAAGGGATACTTTTTTCAAATCCGGCCAGCACGAAGCGCGAGAAGATGACGCTGCGATTGAGTGTGGACGAAGGGAAAACCTGGGCGCACTCGCGCGAGCTGTTCGCGGGGCCGGCGGCCTATTCGTGCCTGACGGTGCTGCCGAACGGCGACGTCGGCTGCCTCTACGAGCGCGGCACGAAGACCGCCTACGACGAGATCGCGTTCGCGATCGTCCCGCGCGGGTGGGTGAAGGGGGAGTAACGAATACGTTCGCGTTTGTCGATTCCCGTCATCCTGTTAGAATCGCGGGAGAGGAGGCCGAACCATGACACAACGAACGACGAGCTTGCTCGACGAAGTCCTTCAATTGCCGGACGACGAACGGAGCGCGTTCGCGGAACGGTTGCTGGAGAGCTTCGGCGACCCGCAAACCGACCTCGACCGAATGACCGATGAGGAATTCGCGGTGGAGTTGGAACGTCGGCAAGAAGAAGCCCGGCGCGATCCGTCGGTCTTGATTTCGTGGGACCAGGTTCGGGACATGCGATGAGCGCGACCGTGAACTGGCATTCGCAACAACTCTGAATGCCGCTCCTTCAAATTGTTAGTTGGGTGCCATGCCCACGGCTTTGCGTGGGCATGGTGATGACGTTGGAAGTGGAACCATGCCCACGCAAAGCCGTGGGCATGGCACCCGATCGTTAACCCAGAACACGACATTCACCTAATACCGATGGGAATCACTCGATGGACGCATCCCAGCGCCCGGCGCGCCGATCGTGGGCGGAGCCGTGGAAGGTCAAGATGGTCGAGCCGATCACGATGACCTCCCGCGCCGAGCGCGAGGCGGCGATCCGCGCCGCCGGCTACAACACCTTCCTCCTCAAGAGCGACGACGTCTACATCGACCTGCTCACCGACAGCGGCACGAGCGCCATGTCCGACTGGCAGTGGGCCGGCATGATGCTCGGCGACGAGGCCTACGCCGGCAGCAAGAACTTCTACAACCTCGAAGCCGCCGTCCGAAAGCACTACGGCTTCCAGCACGTCGTGCCGACCCACCAGGGCCGCGGCGCCGAACACCTCCTCAGCAAAGTGACGATCAAGCCCGGCGACTCCATCCCCGGCAACATGTACTTCACCACGACGCGCGCCCACCAGGAGCTGGCCGGCGGCACCTTCGTGGACGTCATCATCGAAGACGCCCACGATCCGACGAAGGAGCTGCCGTTCAAGGGGAACGTCGACCTCGACAAGTTCGAGGCGCTCATCCGCAAGGTCGGCGCGGAGAAGATCCCGTACATCACGGTCCACGCGACGGTGAACATGGCCGGCGGGCAGCCGGTGAGCATGGCCAACGTGAAGGCCGTCGGCGCGCTGGCGAAGAAGCACGGCATCAAGGTCTTCCTCGACGCGACGCGCGCCGTCGAGAACGCCTTCTTCATCCAGCAGCGCGAGGCCGGCTATTCGACGAAGAGCGTGGCCGAGATTCTGCTCGAGTTCTGCTCGCACGCCGACGGCTGCACGATGAGCGGCAAGAAGGATGCGCTCGTGAACATCGGCGGCTGGCTGGCCGTCAACGACGACCGGATCTTCGAGGACGCGACGAACCTCGTCGTGATCTACGAGGGGCTGCAAACCTACGGCGGCATGGCCGGCCGCGACATGGAGGCGATGGCCCGCGGCATCGTGGAGAGCGTGCAGGACGACCACATCCGCGCCCGCATCGGCCAAGTCGAGTACCTCGGCCACAAGCTGATCGAGTGGGGCATCCCGATCGTTCGCCCGGTCGGCGGCCACGCGATCTATTTGGATGCGAAGAAGTTCTGCCCGCACCTACCGCAGGACGCCTTCCCCGCGCAGGCGTTGGCCGCGGAGCTGTACGTGGACAGCGGCGTGCGGGCGATGGAGCGCGGCATCGTCAGCGCCGGCCGGAACAAGGACACCGGCGACCACTACTACCCGAAGCTGGAGCTGGTGCGGCTCACGATCCCCCGACGGGTCTACACGCAGGCCCACATGGACGTGGTGGCCGAGAGCGTGGCCGCCGTCCACGACGAGCGCGCGAAGATTCGCGGGCTGAGGATGGTGTACGAGCCGAAGTATCTGCGCTTTTTCCAGGCGCGGTTCGAGCCGGTGTGAGAGGGGGGGAAGCGTGTCGGGGAATTGGCTGGGATCGAGTCTATTATTGGACGTACGCAGTTGGAAATAATTCTCGTCCCGAACCTCTGGTTCGGGATGCGGCGTTCGCCAACCTCTGGTTGACGAACACAAGTCTCCGTGAAGACTTATGCACGCCTACCAGAGGTAGGCGGCGGCCCGTCCCGAACCAGAGGTTCGGGACGAGGTTGTTGGGTCGGGACCGGCCCCGTGATTCAACTGCGCAAGTCCTATATTACTCCGGAAGGGAGTATGTGAGTAACAGTCGGTCGGCGACAACCTCATGCTCGAGTGTCTGCCCGGCCATCTGAAAGCGCCTGAGCATCGATCGGCCGCAGTTCACCAGAGCTTCGGTTTCAAACAAGCCGGTCGGAATCGGAACGTGACAGACTTTTTCACCCGATCGCTTGGTGCCGTCGATGGACAATGCGACGAGAACGCCGCGCGACTTGCACCGGTCAATGACTTCAAACAGCTTCGCCAAGCTGAACGACTGCGCCCCGTAAAGTATGGCTTGCGTATCGACGTAGGGCGGATCACAGTAAATGAGGTCGCCTCGTCTCGCGGTGGCCATCACTTCGGCGTAGTCGGCATGGAGAAATCGCGTGTTCCGACATCGCACGTTCCATTCGTCGACCCGACGCGAAAATGAAGCGGGCCCGATCGGCGTGTGGACGCCGCACGGGGTGGACATGTACCCGTCTTTCTTGCGAAACCGCACGACGCCGCCGTAACAGGCCCGGCACAAGTAAACCAAATCGGGACCGTTCGGCCGTGAATTGTAAGACGATTTCACCCGTTCGTAAACGACTTCCTTCGGGTCGACTTTCGTCTGGTCCCACCGGTCCGCGTACCACCGCTTCAATTCTTCGGGGCGGTCTTTCAACGCCTGCCAGATATCGGCCAGCGGCTTGAACGCGTCGGCCCCAATCGCGGCGGCCGGCGCCAGAGTCGCCAACACGGCCCCGCTGCCGAGAAACGGTTCGTAGTAAGTGTCGAACTTCGGCGGGAAGTACGAGACGATCTCGTGGGCGAAGCGTTGCTTGTTGCCGACCCACTTCAGGAGTTGGGTCTTGAACGGCGCGACCTCGCGAAGGTGAGTCTCGGAGAAGAGCGACGGTTGCATGATGACCTTTTGTTCAATTCCCACACCTTAGGCGGCGATGACGATTATCCGAATTTGGGATGCAAAATCAAGTCACGAATAATCCCCTTATGGACAAGAGCATCTTTACTCCGGGGCAAGATGCCTTGCAGGCGTTGCTCCGCCAACTCCGATTGGGCGCGGGGCTACGACAAGAGGATCTCGCGCGGCTGCTGGACGAACCGCAATCGTTCGTTTCGAAATACGAATCGGGCGAGCGGCGGCTCGATTTGATCGAGCTTCGACAAATCTGTGCGGCCGTCGGCGTCACGCTTTCCGACTTGGTGAACCGATTCGAGGAGCAACTACGGATATGCGACCCAACCGAGCATTTGTCGGACTCCCCAAGTCGTTCTGGGCGAACGTCCGCACCATCGGGCAAGAGGTCGGATACACCGAGCGACCAAAGCGACAGGCTGGGGTAACGGGTCAAATCGGCCCCATCAAAGTTCCGACGCCGTCGGAAGTGCGAATTGCGTTTCAGGGTATCAACCTCGGTTCGAAACACCTCATTGGCAATGGAACTCGTCTTACGGAAACCGGCCGTCAGGTCTTCGATTATTTCGCATACCGGGCCGATGTCCTCAACCGTGTCGTCGAACCGCTATTGATGAACGCGGAACAAGCGAAAGCGCTCTATTTGCAACTCTTGGGCAAGGCGAAGACCGCGGCGGTGGTTCCCATGAACAAACAAAGCGGGGAGATGAAGAAGCCCGCCTATTTCACCGGCATCATCAACATGTTGATCGAGCGAAATCTAAGAGGCCTGCCGTGCAACTACAACCCCCAAGAGCTGACGACGGTGACTCGAAATCGCGAACCGTTCCGGACTTTGGCCCGCAGAATCGACGGCGCGTTTCCCGGCCCGGTCGATCCCTTGGCGGTGTGGGAAATCAAGGAGTACTACTACACGACCACGTTCGGGAGCCGCGTGGCGGACGGCGTCTACGAAACACTTCTCGACGGCATGGAACTTGAGGAATTGGACCGGGCGCTCCGGGAAGTCGCCAAATACGACGACAAGCCCGTCCACATTCAACACCTGCTCATGATCGATGCATACTTCACATGGTGGATCAAGGGGCGGTCGTACCTTTGCAGGATCATCGACATGCTCCATATGGGCTACGTCGACGAGGTACTCTTTGGTCGCGAAACCGTTTCACGATTACCCGAAATCGTGAAGGGCTGGGTCGCCGATTACAAGACGCGGAGTGAATTGCGAAATCCGGATGGATAAACTTACCTTGCACCTCGTGTGGCCCGATACGCGTTCGGGCCACGGCGACATGCCGTGGCCCCATCGCTCGCGACCGGACGAATCCTCGGCCCCTATTTCCCCTCGCCCTTCGTGAGGCTCACGGGCGTGGCGACGATGCCGCCGATCGCGGCGGGGGTCGCGGGCTTCGGCGCGAGGGCCACCTCGGCCTGGCCGATCAGCTCCTTCAAGTTCTTGCGGAAGCCGTCGTACTGCACCTGCAGTTCCTTGTGCTCGTCGGCCTTGCGGGCGAGCTTGCCTTGCAGGTCGTCCCGTTCGCGCACCACCGCCTCGTATCGGGCCACGCCGTCCTGCGTCCGCTTCTCACTGTCGGCGAGGCGCTGGCGGAAGGTGTCGCGGGCGGCGGTGGCCGCCTTCAGTTCCTCTTCGAGCTTGGCGATGCGCGCCGCGGGCGATCCCTCGGCGGTGCCGCTCTTGCCGCAGCCCCAGATGCCGAAGATCGTCAACCCGAGCACGAGCAGCACTTTGTAGGTGCGGATCATGAGGAAAACTCCGCGAATATCGGTTGGGCCGGGGTTCGGCGGCCGGACCATCGGCCGATCTCCCGCGTAGCCCGTGATCAAAACCAGTTCTCCTCCTTCTCTCGACCGCCGGGAGCGCCCCGCTTCACCGAATTGCCCACCGTCCGCGACCGGCAAGCTTTCCCCGGTTTCGATCTTCCGGCTTGCGTCGGTCGAAGCGATTGATAGCATCGTCGGAGCGGTCTCCCTCCCCGGATCTCCCTTCCCATGCTCCTCGCCGACCTCTACACGCAGAACCTCGATCCGCTCGGCAATCGGTTCGCGTCCACGTTCGTCGCCGCGCTGCCGGTGCTCGTGCTCTTCTACTTGCTCGTGAAGCGGCGCTGGCTCGCGAGCTGGGCAGGCCTGGCCGGTTCGATCGTCGCGATCGTGCTCGCCGTCGCCGTCTTCAAGATGCCGGCCGACAAGGCCGTGCTCTCGTTCGTGAACGGCGCCGCCTTTGGATTGCTGCCCATCGGCTGGACCGTCTTCGGCGCGATGCTCATCTACAACCTGACCGTCGAAACCGGCATGTTCACGATCATCCGCCGCTCCATCGGCGGCCTGTCCGGCGACGCCCGCGTGCAGGCGGTGCTGATCGGCTTCTGCTTCGGCGCGCTCATGGAAGGCGCCGCCGGTTCCGGCTCGCCGGTGGCCATCTGCGGCGCGATGCTCGCCGGCCTCGGCGTGCCGCCGCTCCGCGCCGCGGTCATCTGCCTCATCGCCAACACCTCGCCCGTCTGCTACGGCGGCCTCGGCACGCCGGTCTTCGTCCTCTCGCAGGTCAGCGGCATCCCCGGCGACGCCATCAGCACCATGTGCGGCCACCAGCTCCCGTTCCTCTCGTGCCTCATCCCCTTCTACATGGTGAAGGTGATGTGCACCTGGAAGCAGACCTTCGAAGTCTGGCCCGCCCTGCTCGTCGGCGGCGGTTCATTTGCGATCTTCCAGTATTTCTTCGCGACGATGCACAACTGGATCCCCGGCATCGCCCTCTGGCCGCTCACCGACGTCGGCGGTTCGATCTTCTCCATGATCTGCCTGGCGCTCTTCCTGCGCTTCGTCTGGAAGCCGAAGAACGAGTGGAAGTTTCCGACCGACACGAATCCCATGACCGGTAAGCCGGACGCCGCTCCCACCGACGCCCACGCCATCGAAGCGCAAGCCCAAGTGAAACAGTTGCTCGGTAATGACAGCGATCATCGCCCGCTGACGACCGGCCTCGTGATGAAGGCGTGGTCGCCGTTCGTCATCATGGCGCTCTGCCTCGGCGTCATCGGCATCGCCCGGCAAGTCGAGAAGGCCGGCCCGATCAACCTCGGCCTCGTGAATTCGTACTACTCGATCGAGGTGCCGAGCCTGCACCTCGAGGTCGAACGCGCCGACCGCCTCCAGAAGCCGGGCGCGACCGGGAAGGACCGGCTCGAAAAAGCGATCTTCGAAGTGAAGTGGCTGACCGCCGCCGGCACGCCCTGCATCGCGGCCGTCGTCATTGCGGCGTTACTCCTGCGAACGCCGCCGCGCGTGCTCTGGCGCGTCTTCGTGAAGACGATGATTCAGATGAAGATCCCGATCCCGACGATCGCGTGCATGCTCGGCCTGAGCTACGTGACGAAGTTCGCCGGCATGGACGCGACGCTCGGCGTCGCCTTCGCCGAGACGGGCGTGCTCTATCCGTTCTTCGCGGCGCTGCTCGGCTGGATCGGCGTCTTCCTCACCGGCACCGACGCCGGCAGCAACGCCCTCTTCGGCAGCCTCCAGAAGATCACCGCCGGCCAGGTCTACGACACCGGCGTGCTGACGCACCTGACGCGCGAGCAGGCGGAAGTGTTGATCTGCACCGCGAACAGCACTGGCGGCGTGATGGGCAAGATGATCGACGCCCAGAGCATCTGCGTGGCGACGGCCGGCACCAACCAGATCGGCAGGGAGGCGGACATCTTCAAGGCGGTGGTGTGGCACAGCGCCATCCTGGCGAGCATCGTCGGCCTGATGACCGCCGTGCAGGCGTTCCTGTGGCCGTTCACGCTGATGGTGCCGCACCAATAGTGTGAGTGTGGAGTGTGAGTGTGAGTGAAGACCGGGACGTTCCCCGCCGTCTTATATGGCAGGCGAGGTGCGTGAGCCTTGGTGTGGAACGGCAGAAGACCCCCTCACCCGGCACCGCGATCAATCGCGGTGCCGACCTCTCCCCCCAGTAGGGGGGCGAGGTGGGGGTGGCTGGCCCATCCTTCAACCATCCGAGAAGACCGACGGCACCCACCTCGCCCCCCTACTGGGGGGAGAGGTCGCCGAACGATGCGAAGCATCCGAGGCGGGTGAGGGGG
>CAYVRB010000153.1:0-14594 GCA_964453375.1 uncultured Alcaligenaceae bacterium | reverse complement strand
GGCACGCGCCGAACGAGCGCGCGGGCGAGCCGCGCGAGTGAAAGCTGCATGTCCCCATCCCCCAGGCGGCGGGGGAGATAGCGTGCGATCCGCCGGGCGTCAATTGGTCTTGCGGCCGCGCGCCGTTTGGTCCACAATCCGGCTTGGTCCGATCCGAACAGGGAGGTTCCCGGCCATGTTGACCCAGACCCGTCCGTCCGCCCCGTCCTCGCCGGTCATCGATTCCGCGGAAGTCGCCTGGGCGACCGCCGAGATCGCGGCGCTCGTGCGCCAGGCCGATCCCGAGTCGGTCGTCGGCGCCGTGCTGAAGCAGACGCTGCGCGAACTATACAGCCTCGTGCCGACGGTCGACTCCACCGTGATCGGCCCGATCCGCATGAAGGCGGCCTGAGCTTATCCATCGCTCGCGTCCCCGAGGCGTTCGAGCCGCGCGCGCAGGTCGGTCAGCAGCGCGCGCAGCTCGTCCGCCCCGAAGCGCAGGGTGCGGATCACCCGCGCGCCCGTCATCGCCAGATGCACCTCGATCGCGCCCGGCCGCTCCCCCGCCGGCAGCGATTCCCACAGCGCCGCCGCATAGAGCGCCATCGTCTCCCGATACTTCGCCACGATCGCGTCGGGCGAACCGCGATCGGTCTTCCAATCCACGATCGCCCAACCGTTCCCGGTTTTGATCAACCGGTCGAACCGGCCCGTCACCACCCACGCGCCGAGCGGCAGCGCGAAATCCACTTCCGACTCCCCCTCGGCGTCCAGCAATTCGCGGAACGGATGATCGACGAGAATCTCTTCCAGGATCGCGAGCGCCGCGTCGGCGATCGCCTCCGAAGTCCTACGGTCGGCATCCTCCGCGAGCGCGGCGGCGCGGACGGCGAACAGCGCCCGACGCTCGCCGCGGCCGGCGGGCAGCGCATCGCCCAGCTCGAGCGCACGGTGCACGAGCGTGCCCACCGCCTTGCCGAACTCGCCGGACGGATCGTCGCGGTCCGCTCGGACGATCGCGCCGGGGCGAATCGCCAATCGATGGAGTTCGCGAAACTCCCGCTCGCGGCGTTGGTCCCCTTCCGCGTCCAGCCATTGGAAGAGCGACGTCGTGGCGATCGTGCGCCGCAGCGGTTCCTCCACGATCGGCGCGAGGTCGATCGCGCGCGCCGCCGGCGCCGATGGCGGCGCGATGGGTGTGGCCGGCGATGGCGAGCGCACGACGCGCACGGGACCGCCGACGAGCGCGTGCACGCCCTCCGCGATGTCCGCCTCGATCCCGAGGGCGTCGTGGACCCAGGCCTGCCACGAGCGCGCGGACGGCGCCTTCCCCTCCTTCACGCCCCGGCCCGCGAGGATCAGCACCGATTCGGCGCGCGTGATCGCGACGTGCAGCAGGCGCGCCTCCTCCTCGTTCGTCCGCCGTTTTTCGATGGCTTCGAGCGCCTGGAAGACGAGCGGCTTCTCCCGCGCGAGCGGGTTCGTCGGATGGCGAAAGCGGACCACCGGCCGGCCGTGCAGTCGCACCGCGAGGGGATGCTCGCGATGGTCGCGAAGAACGTGCTGGAAGCGGTCGAAAAGGCGGACGCTACCGGTGTCGTCGCGGAAGCGCCGCTCGAGGCCGACGACGGCGACGACCGGGAATTCCAGCCCCTTCGCGGCGTGGACGGTCGTCACCCGCACCGCGTCGACATCGGTGTCGGCCTCCGCCATTTCCACCTTCGCGTCGCCGTCGACGAGCGCCGTCAGCCGCCGCGCCGTCGCCGCCAGCGGGGCTGGATGCTCCGCCTCGATCCGTCTCAGTTCGGCGAGGAAACGTTCGACCGTACCGACGCGCTCCGCACCGTCCGACCCATCGGCGACGACGCCCCACGCGCCGCTCTCGGCCAGCGCTGTGGCCAGCAGATCCGCGTGCGGCACGCAATCGACTCGCGCCCGCCAGCGTCCGTCCGGCCCCAACCGTTCCGCGACGATCGTCAGATGCGCCCGACGGACTTCCGGGAACGGTTCGGCCGTTTCGATCGCGACGCGGCGCAGGCCTTCGAGCAAGCGGCATTCGCCGTGAGTGGAAAGCACGAGGAGTTCCGAATCGCTCAGTCCGCCGAGCGGCCCGCGCAGCGTGGCGAAGAGCGCCAGCTCGTCCGCCGGATTCGCGAGGGCGTTCGCGAGGCCGACGAGGTCGCGCACCTCCTGCCGCGTCCAGAAGCCGAGGCCGACGAGTTGGAACGGGATGCCCCGCGCGCGCAGGATCGTTTCGAGATTCGCGAAGTGCGTCGTGCGGCTGCGCAGCAGGACCGCCATGTCCTTCCAGGCGAATCCCTTCGCATGTTGGCGCCGCAGCTCGTCCACGAGCAGCGCCAACTGGTCGCCGTCGATCGTCTCCGCCGGCGCGTCGTCGGAATCCTCGGCCGGTTTCTCCTCGCTCGCCGGCTCGTCCGCCGGCGGAAAGAGATACACCACCTGCGCGTTCGCATCGTCGTCCTTGCGGCCCGGCACCAGCGGCTGCGGATCGGCGCCGACTTTCGTGAACGCGAACTCCGAAATCGCGTTGATGCACAAGAGCGGCACGGGATGGTGCGAGCGGTAGTTCCGCCGCAGGCGCATCAGGCCGGAGCGCTGCTCCTCGTCCGACGGCGCGATGCCCGGCTGCCCATCGGCGATGGTCGGCGTCGCGCGTCGGTCGGCGTTGCCCGCCTGGATTTTCGCGATGGTGCGCTCGAAGACGGTCGGGTCGGCGCCGCGGAAGCGATAAATGGATTGCTGCGGATCGCCGACGATCATCAGGCGGTCGGTGCCGACGTTTCCGGCGGGGTCGACGCCGGCGAGCCGGGCGACGAGCGACCATTGCGATTCGTTCGTGTCCTGGAATTCGTCCACGAGGACGAAGCGGAAATCCGCGACCAGTCGCCGGGCCGCGGGCGAACCGTCGAGCATCCGCCCGACGCGCTCGGCGAGGGCGTCGAAGTCGTAGCGGTTCTCGTCGCGGCAGAGCGCGCGGTAGTGCCGACGCGCGACGGCGCCGATCGCGGCGAGCGACCGCGATTGCTCGAGCCCGTCGAATTCGCCGGACGCGAAGTTCCAGCCGGGCATCCACGCGGCCCACTCGCGCTGGAGCGCGTCGAGCTTGGGGAAGTAGACGCCCTTCTTGTCCGCGAAGCCGCTCGTGGGGATCGTGCCCTCCGTCTTGGTGAACAGGGCGGCCCGCACTTCGCCCACGAGTTCCAAGTCGGACAATCCGTCGAAGCGCGGGAGCCAGTCCTCGATGGCCGCGATCATGTTGCCGGCGTACTTCCCCTCGCTCTTCTTCGATGCGCGCATCTCGGCCAGCGCGGCGGCGAGTTCCGCCTTCAACGCGGTCCGGCGCTCGGCCATGCGCGCCAGCGGATCGCGCAGCGCCGGCAGGTCGAGCAAGCTGATCATTTCCAATTCGGTCGCGTCGGCGTGCGCGGGGATCGGGCCGTTCGCGAGCAGGTGCTTGAGCGCGGCCGTCAGCTCGAAGCGGCCCTGCGTGCGCAGCCACCAGTCCCAATCGGGATGGTCGGCCAGTTCGATCTCGGTTTCGCGGAGGGCGAGGTCGATCAGTTCGGCGCGGGCGAGGCCGTCGAGGATGCCGAAGGCGGGATCGAGATCGGGGACGAGGCCGGCCTCGACGCCGCGGCGGAGCAGGCGATGCGCGAGCGAATCGATGGTGCCGATGGGGCAGCCGGCGAGTTCGTCCAGCCGGGCCTGCCAGTGGTCCGCGTCGTCGCCGACGGCGAGCGCGGAAAGGACCGCGTGCAGCCGGTCCTGGAGCTGCGCGCCGGCCTTGCGCGTGAAGGTGATCGCGACGATTTGGTCGAGCGTGAGGTCGCGGTGGGCGTGCAGGAGCTGCACGATGCGCTCGACGAGGACGGTGGTCTTGCCGCTGCCGGCATTGGCGCGGACGGCGAGGCTGCGCGTCCCGTCGAGCGCGTGCGCCTGTTCGGAATGGAGCTTGGCCAGGGTCGGCGTGGCGAGGAAGGCCATGGCGGATCAATAGCCCTTCGGGTGCCGGCAGGCGTGGCGGGCCGGGCAGTGCGCCGCGCAGGCCGGGTCGGCGTGGTCGACGTCGAACTGCGTGAGTTCGATCCGCCCGGCGCGCAGTCGACGGACGAGGTCCACGGCCAGGGCGCCGGCCGCGGCGGGGTCGAACGGGAGCTTGGTCCGGTCCCGCGTCGGCGACAGTTCCGGCATCTGGAGCAGGAAGCTCGCGGGCGAATCGGGATCGGCCTGGATGCCCCGATGGAGGTGGACGTAGAGGCCGTGCGTCACCGGCCGCCCGGTCGCGGTCTGGCGCACGAGCGCGTAGAGCGGGAGCTGGAGCGCGCGGCCCGATTCCATCCGCGCCTCGAGCTTCTTTTTCCCCGGCGGCTTTCCCGTCTTGAAATCGCAGATCAGCTCGGTGCCGTCGGCACGGCGGTCGATGCGGTCGATCTTCACGTGCAGCCGGATCGAACCGCCCGCGCCATCGGGCAGTTCGAAATCCTTCTGCTCCCACTCCGCGTCCCGCTGCGCGAAGCCGTGGTCGGCGAGGAGGCGGGACACGCCGGCGTAGACGGCGAAGAAGGCGTGTTCGTAGTCGTGCGCGTGGGTGCTGTCGAACGGCGGGCGGGCCGCGGCGAGGGTGACGCGCAGGTGGTCGCGGAAGCGTTCCTCCATCGGCCGCGCATCGGGATCGCGGAACGCGCGGTCGAGGACGTCGTGGACGAGCGTGCCCCAGCGGAGGGCGTCGTCGTCGCGGCCGAGTTCCGCGAGGCGCAGCGTGCCGGCGACGAAATGCTGGAACGGACACGCGGCGTACTTCTCCAACGTCGTGGCGCCGAAGGCCTGCTCCGGCGGATGGCGCGCCGCGAACGCCGGCATCGCCCAGTCCTCGATGCGCAGGGCGTCGTCCGCCGGCCGCGCGCGCCACAGTCGCCGCGCTACGAGCGGAAGGGACAGTTCCGCCGCATCGATCGAAGGATCGGCGAGCGCATCGCGGAAGTCCGCGATCGGCGATACGGGGAAGGATTCGACTTCGCGATCGCCCCGGAATTCCCGCAGGAACCGGCTCTCCCGCGCCGGCACGCCGTCGACGGCGAGCGGCCGCGAGAGCACCAGCCGCTCCGACGCGATGGAGAAGAGTTGGACGAACTGGCCACTCTGCTCGCGCAGCGCTTCGTCGCGCCAGGCGCGTTTGCGTTCGGCCAGTTCGTCGTCGTCGGAGGGGCGGCCGGGGTCGGTCGGCACGAGGCCCTCGGCGAGGCCGACGGCGTAGACGGCGCGGAACCGCGAGCCGCGCACGGCGCGCGCCCGCACCACCTGCACGCCCGCGTCGTCGTGCGAACCGGTCTGGAACGACTCGGCCGCGAGCGCCAGCTTGAGAAGGTACGCCACGTCGACCGCGCCGTCCGGCCGCGTCGGCAGATCCGCGGGCGGCGTCGCGCGCAGCTCGTCGAAGACATCGCGCAGGTTGTTGAAGGCCAGTTGGTCGATTTCCCACTCGCGCGGCGGTACGACGGTCCAATCGGGCACTGCCGCCGGGCCGAGGCGCTCGCCGAGGCCGAGCCGGTCGAGCCAGCGCCCGAGCGCTTCGACGAGCGCGCCGAAGCGTTCGGGCGCGACCGCGGCGGCGACGTCCCGCAGCGGCGCGAGGTATTCTTCGATGGAATCGACCAGTTCGCGCACGCGGTCGTCGTCGAGGTCGGCGCGCCAGCGCCGCAGCCACGCGTCCAGGTCGGAGCGTTCGACCGGTTCCGACCAGGACAATTGATCGAGCGCCCAATCGTGGCGGAGCCGGCGGCGCACGAGCGGCTGGCGGAGGAAGTCGAGGAGTTCGTCCGCCGGCCAGCCGCGGCGGACGAGCCGCAGCGCCGCGAGCAGCGCGCGCACGGGGCGGGACGCGGCGAGCGCGAACGATTCCGCGACCGGCGCGGCGGGCAGCCCGGCCGCCGCCAATGCGTCCGCGAGAAGGGGCAAGTACGCGTCGTCCGGGATCACGACGGCCACGTCCGCCAGGCGCGCGCCGGTCGAACGCGCGAAGGCCTTCACGTGCGCCGCGACGGCGCGGCATTCGCGCTCCGGCGTCGCCGCCTCGTGGAGATCGACGCTCGCCGGCGGCGGCGGCGCGCGCGGGTCATCGATCGGGTTCGCGATGCCC
Source organism: uncultured Alcaligenaceae bacterium (assembly GCA_964453375.1). Lineage (GTDB taxonomy): Bacteria > Planctomycetota > Planctomycetia > Gemmatales > Gemmataceae > Limnoglobus. The sequence goes on along the minus strand of CAYVRB010000153.1, from coordinate 8,458 downwards.
AGGCGCGCGAGGATCGCCTCGGCGTCCGGCCGGTGGGGGTGGCCCGGCGCGCCGACGAGCCAGAGGCGCACGTCCGCGACGCGCCCGAGCGCGTCGATCAAGTCGAGTTCGGCGTCGGCGAAGCGTTCGAAGCCATCGAACACGACGATTCGACCGGCAAGCCTGCGCGCCAAGGCGCTCGCGGGATCGGCCAGCTCGCGCGCCAGCGCCCGCATCAGGGCCGGGGCGTCGAGGACGCCGTCGGCGCGGAGGAGATCGTCGTAGCGGGCCAGGATCGCGCCGGCACCGCCGACGGGCGGGGCCGATTCGGCGGCGCGCCAGCGGCTCGCGAACGCGTCGAGCTGCCGCACGCGGCCGACCGTCGCGGGGTTCCGGGGATCGACGAGTTGGCATGCGCGGGCGAGGCGCAGCAGGCGGCCGGCGTTGCCGAGCGTGCGGGCGTGGACGCGCGAGAAGCCGACGAGTTGCTGCACCAGCCCTTCGAGCGTCGTCGCGCGCGGCAGCCGCGCCGCGGCGGGCGCCGTGCGCGCAACGGCGCGGCGCCGCCGGCTCGTCGGCACCACCCACCACGCCCGCCAGCCGTCGGGGCCGTGCAGGTCTTGGTGCCAAGTCCGCATCGGCTCGTCGACGAGTTCGCCCGCGAACCCGAGGCACGGACTCGCGGACACGATCGCCCGTATCGCCACGGCGCGGCCCCCGCGCCGCTCCGCGCGCGGGACGATCCCGGGCCGAACGGCCCGGTCATCTTATCCGCGCCGCGATCACTTGCGGGTCGGCCCCGCGAGCGCGGCGTCCGCCTCGCGCACGAGAATGCGCGCAATCAGCCAGTCGCTCCACCACGCGACGCCCTCGTCGCCGCGCGACTGGGGATCGTTCGCCTCGATCAATCGCTGGGCCTCGGCGAGCGACCGGCGGGCGTCGTCCGGTTTCTTCGTTTGAAGCCGGACGAGCGCCTCGATGGCGTGCAGCGTCGCGCGGAGGCTGTGGACGTCGCCTTGCGTCTTGGCGGAGAGCCGGTGGCTGGCCGCGCACGCGGCGAGCGCGTCGTCGTATTTGCCCGCGCGCAGGTCGTGCAGCGCCTTGGCCATCTGGAAGAACTCCATCCAGGCCTGGTTCGGCTCGCCGGCCACGGCGGTCGCGGCCAACTTCTCGAACCGTTCCCGTCCGTCGGGCGGCCCCGGCATCAGGAGGCACGACTTCATCGCTTGGTCGGCCTGGCCGTTGTTGGTGGTCTCGGCCCACTTCTCGATCGTGGCGCGGGCGTGCGCCCGGTAGCGGTCCGTCTCGCCAAGTTGAACGAGCACGGCACCGTACTGCATGTGGTCCATGGCGGTGCCGCCGAGGCGGACGACTTCGGCGAAGTCGACGGCAGCCTTGCGCCAGATGCCGCGGCGCGCGAACCACAAGGCCCGGGCGCGATGGGCGCCGGCGTCGGTCGGTTTGTTCTCGATCGCCTGGGTCAGGTCGGGCGGCACTTCGCCGGCGGCGGCTTCGAGCAACTCGGCGACGCCGGGCGCGTCCGGACCGATCTCGCGGACCGTCTCGCGGAGGGCGGGCCGGAGCGCGTTGTCGGCGCCGGAGGCGGGCAGCGCGAGCGCGGCCTTCAGTAGAGCGTCGCGCGCGGCGTGAGCGTCGCCGGCGCGCCGCCGCGCCCGGCTCAAGGCGAGCCAGCGCTGGACGGGAATAGGTTCGACGGCGGTTGTTCGATCGAGGTGCGCGACGGCCCGCGCCGTCTCCCCGCGCGCCAGCAGCGCCAGCCCCAGCCGCGCATGCGCGTCGTCGAACGGGACGACCTCGTCGCGCGGCGCGTGGGCCGACGACGAAATGCGGAATCGGCCCAGCGCCTGCGCCTTGTACGTCGCGTTGTGGAACGTCAGCTTCACGCTCAGAGTCTTCGCCGACGCGATCGGCGCGGCCGGCACGAGAATGGCCACGTGCTCCACGCCCACGTGCGGGAACACCGACCAGAGCTTCGCCGCCTGATCGCCGATCGGCACGGCGACGTCGCGCCCCGGTCCGTTCGTCGTCTGGTCGTAATCGGCCTTCGACGACTTCCACCGCACCGGTTGGCCGTCGACGGTCGCGGTGAATTCCGTGAGGAGGAAGTTGCCGCCGGGGCCGCGGCCGGGGCCGGACTTCGGCAAGTTGGCGTCCGGCAGCGCTTCGAGCCGCAGCGCCGCGATCGGACCGGTGACGGTCAGTTCGACGGTGTAGGCGTCTTGATCGGGGTTCTTGCCGCCGGCGAAGATCGAGCCGTCTGGCCGGATCGTCAATGTCGAACCGCCCTCGGATGCTGTGGATTTCGGTGTAAGGACCATCCACTTCGGTTCGACGGGCGGGTCGAGGAGATCGACCCAGGCGGCGGCGGCGGCGGCGTCCTGCGGGCGGGCGGCCAGGGCGCGCTCGGCGGCGCGTTCGGCCTCAACGCGGTCGAAGGCGGCCGTCCACCAGCGGCCGAGCGCGGCGTAGGCGCGGCTGCGCGCCAGCCACGCGGCCGGATCGTCGGGCCGCGCCGCCACGACGGCGCGGAGCTTGGCGTCGGCCAACTCCGGCGCGCCGAGGTGGCGGAAGCTGCGCGCGACGTAGAGCAGTTCGGGCGCACCAATAGCGCGCGGCCGGCCGACGATCGCCAGCGTCGCCTCGCGGAGCAGGATCGTGTCTTCGGCGAAGCCGCGCATGTCCGCTTTCAAGGGGCCGGCGGCGACCGCCTCGAAGGACTCGCGCTCGAACTGCGCCACCATGGCTTCGGCGTCGGCGAGGTACCGCCGCGCCTCGTCGTGTTTTCCCAGTCCGTGGTACGCCAGGGCCATCACGGCCTTCGCCCGCCGCGAGCCGCGCAGTTCCGGCGTGTCGAGCCGGCGGATCGCCTCTTGGAACTTGCCGGCCCGGACTTCGTGCACGGCGGTCCATTCCTTGACCCAGCCGTACGCGTTTTGAACGCCGGCGAGGGCGTTGGCCGACCGGAGCATCCGGACTGGCGGATCGATCAACCCGGGGGCGAACGCCGTGAGCAGCATGATCGGGTGCGAGTCGGCCTCGTTCCGCTTGTCGAACTTGGCGAGGGCGTCGGCGACGAGTTTCTTGAGCCGGGGCCAATCGCCGGCCATGGCGAGGCCGTGCCCGGCGCGCTGCCACATCCACGGATCGGTCCCGCCTCCCGGCCGCGCGAGCGAGCGGACGAGCAGTTCGGCGCCTTCGCTCCACTGGGCGAAGTCGTAGCGGTGGAGGCCGGCCTCGGCTTCGGCGTCGGCGAGCGCGCGGCCGAGCGTCGCGTTGGCCGGGTCGCCCTTCAAGCCGTCTTCCACGAGCGCGATCGCCGAATCCCATCGGAGGAACGCGGCGGCGTGGCGGCCGGACTTCCACTCCCGATCGGCCCCATCGCGCCGCACCGTCGCCAGTTCGACCCGCGCCGGCACCGATTTCGGATTCTCCGCCAGCGTCCGTTCGCTCGCCTCGGACATCGCCTTCCACTCGCGTTCGGCTTCCTCGGCCTGGCCGGCGTCGGCGAGCGCGGTGACGAGTTGCCGGCGCGCGGCGAAGGCGGCGGTGCGATATTCGACGTTCGCCGGCTCCTCCTCCGCCAGTTTCCGCCGCGCCTCCCACGCTCCGCGGAACTCGGCGAGCGCCTCCGCCTTTTGCCCGATGTCCGACCGGATCATGGCCAGCGCCGACGCCAGCGCCGCGCGGTCGGCCCGCTCCTTGCGCCCCGCCGCGCCGGCGTCCGCCGCGGGGGCGGCGACGGCCACGGCCTCCGGCGCCGCCGGAACGAGCGCCTCGGCTTCGTTCAACGCGACGCGGACCGTGATCCATTCGGACCAATACGATTGCAGTTCCTCCGGCCCCAACGCGGGGATGCGCGCCCAGACCGCGCGGGCGTCCTGCAACGCGGCCCGCGCCGCGTCGGGCCGCCGCAGCCGGAATTGCGCCATCGCGCGCACCGCCAGGCCGAAGACTTTCGGATAGTCCGCGGGGTTGGTTCCCTTGTCCAGGTTCTCGATTGCCGCGGCGTAGTCGCCGGCGCGGTACTGCGCCAGCGCCCGGGTGGCCAAATTCCAGCCGTGGTATTTCCACGCGTCCGGGATGAGGTCGAGCAACTTCGTTACGGCGGGCAGATCCGGCGCGCCCGACGGTTCGAGCAGGCTCGAGGTGGCGATGCGCTGGGCGACGAGCGCATCTTTGCTCGCGCCGTGGAGCCGACGCGCCTCGGCGCAGGTGCGCGCGTAGCCGGCGCGGTCGCCGGCCAAGAGTTGCACGGACGCCAGCATGTGCCAGCCGAAGTGATCCCTCGGGTCGAGCACGGCGGCGCGGGCCAACTCCTGCGCCGCCTCGGGCCAGCGCGCCGTACGCGTCAGGTACGAACCGCGCTCGATCGCGAGCTGCCGGTCCTTCGGGCGCAGCTTCGCGACGCGCGAATACAGTTCGTCCCGTCGGACGACCTCGTCCCGGTCCGGGTTCCCACCCGACCAGCCACCCTTCGGCTTCGCCAGGTCGAGCACGACGGCGTACGCGGCCGCGGCCTCGTCCCAGCGCCCGGCATCGGCGTACGCGCGGCCGATCTCGCCGTGCACTTGGGCCGATTTCGGCGCGAGTTTCACGGCTTTCTCGAACGCGAGGTTCGCCCCTTCGCCTTTGCCGAGTTCGAGCAGTTGCCGGCCGCGCGCCAGCCAGAGCCGGGGCTGATTGCCCAGCCCCATGACGAGCCGCTCGAACTCGTCGATCGCCAGGTTCGCCGCCCGCTGCCGCAACGCGCGCTCCCGCATCGCCGTTTCGTCGGCCGAGGGTTCCGAGCCTTGGTCCAAGATCGCCCGTCGCGATTCGCCCGCGAGCGAACGAACCATCGCATCTTCGCCCCAGGCGAGCGGCGTGCGGAAATTCGGGGACGAGAGCGCGGCCTTCACCCGAGCGGCGTATTGCTCCTCGAACGTTCGCAGCGTCCGGCGCGCCGCGTCGGCTTGCCCGCGGCCGTGCAGCGCGAGGGCGAGCAAGAGCTGCGCATCGAGCCGCGCGACGAACCGGTCGTCCTTGCGAATCGTGGCCTCGCACTCATCGAAGCGCGCGGCCCGATACTCGGCGTGCGCCTGCCACATTCGCGCGCCCTCATCGTTCGGGGCACCCTTCGCGTTCTCCCGCGTCGCCTCGACCCAGCGATCGCGTTCCGCGGATTTCTCCGGCGGCAGGCAACATGCCAGCGACAGGTGCGATACCAATACCTTGGCCGTTTCCCGACCGTGCCGGGCGACGGCTTCCGTGAAGACCTTGCGGGCCTCATCGTCGCGGCCGGCGGCCCGGAGGCACTGCACGCGCAACTGCGTCCGCCACGGTTCGAGCGGCCCGCGGCGGTCGGCGTCCGCCCACGCGTCGGCGGCCTCGGCCCACAACCCCAAGTGCATCAACGCGTACCCCTGCGGCGACGGCGCGTCGTGGAACTGAATCTCGTTCCACGATTGCGCCGTCGGCAGTTTGATCAGCACCCGATTCCGACCGGCGCTCAGCGCGACGGGTACGTGCACGTCGGCGCCGCCGGCGACGCCCCACGCGGCGAAGCCGTCGAGGACGATCCGGCCGTTCACCCAGACGCGCAGCTCGGACGTGGCGCGGACCTTCAGGCTCGCGGTCCGAGCCTTCTCGGCGAAGACGAACGCCATCGCGTAGACCGTTCCCTTGCCCGCGTTCGCGACGACGCCGTCCAGTTTCACGGTGCCGCTCGGGGCGTCGGTGGAAACGGCCGTCCATTTCAGATCGCCGAGCCGGTCGACCGCCGCGACCGGCTTCGACGGATCGGCTTGGAATTCCGGCGGAAACGCGCGATGCATTTCCTCCGGGTACGGCCCGACGGCCCACCAACCGGCTTCGAGAAACGGGTTCAACGCGCCGTTCCCGAGCGTCGCGGCTTTCTGGAACGCCGCGTCCGCCTTCCCCGCGTCGCCCAATTCGGCGAGGACGCGACCGGTCTCGATCCAGTGGCGCGGATCGTCCGATTTCAACGTCTGCGCGTGCGCGAGGTCGGCCGCCGCCCGATCGCGCTGGCCCAACTTCGCGAACATCCGCGAGCGCATCTGCCACAGTTCCGCGTCTTTCGGCCGGATCGCCATGGCGGCCGCGAACTCGGCCTCCGCGTCCTGCGGCTTGTCGAACGCGAGCAGGATGCGCCCGCGATAGAGGCGGTCGTAGGGGGACTCCGACGCCACGTGGCCAAGGATTGTTTGGTGCAATTCGCGCCGCAAGGCGACCTTCATTAGGTAATCCCACCAAAGGACGCCACCGCGCAGATCCCCCGCTGACACCATGTTCCTCGGATATTGCTCGAAGGCTTTTTCCGCTTCACGAAGCGCCCCCTTCGCGGCCTCCCCGTTGCCCCGCCGATGTTCGGCGAGCGCGACCACGGTCCACTTCCATTCCGGGGACGGGGCGCTTTCCGAATACCGGATTGCTTCCGCGGGATCCCCCACGCGGACATGGGCCATCGCGCGGATCAATTGCTCGTGCGCGGGGTACGAGGGGAATCGATACTCTTTGGCGAGTTCCTCGACGCGCGCCCGCCAGCGCGGGTCATTCGAGGTCGTGGCCAGGATTGTCCAGGCCCGGTCGGCATCCTCATCATTCGATATCGTTCGGCGATCCATAGCGGCGCGCTCGGCGATCCGCCGGCACTCCACCAGGTCGCCAGCTTCCCGAAGGATCGCGGTGTATTGTCGCATGTCTCGATAGGTCGTCGGGGGCTGCTTCTCGAACGCCCTGCGGAAATGGACCGCCGCGCGATCGTACGCCACGAACGTCTGACCGTACTGCTGGCCGACCTGCAGCGAACGCTCGGCGAGCGTCGACTGGTACGCGACGCTCTTCGGGTTCGCCTTCAAGGCGGCTTCGAGCGTCGCGATGCCGGCCTCCCACGTCTTCGCGGCGTCGCCGTAGCGGCCGGCGGCGGCGAGCAGGTCGCCCGTCGCCGTCTGCGTCGCGGCCAGGTCCGCCTGCGCCTGCTCGTCCTTCGGCGCGTCCGCCGCCAGCTTCCGCCGCAGCGCCTCCGCCTCCGCGAACGACGCCTTCGCCTCGTCGTAGCGCTTCTCCGCGAGGTACGCCTCCGCGAGCTTCTGGTGCGCCGCCGCCAGCGATCGGCGGACGAACGGCGACCCGCCGCCTGCCGGCTGCAGCGCCGTCAATCCCGCGACGATCTCCCGGTGCGCCGTCACCTTCTCCGCCCCGCTCGCACCCGCCCGCGCCGCCACGCTCCGCGCTGCGAACAGGCTCGCGCTGACGCTGACCAAGCGCTTGTACCCCGGGCGGTCCCGGAGGCGATCGACGCCGGGCATCGTTTCGAACAACTGCGGCGGCATCTCGCGGAAGAACGTGAACGATTGGAAGGCGTCGAGGAGATCGTCCCCCGCCGCGTCGACCTCGCCTTTCAATTCGGGCTTCGTTTTCGCACGCTCCTCGGCCGAGACGAGCGCCGACAGATGAATGAACATCCCGCCGAACAGCAGTTCCTCCGTGTCGCCCTTCATCTCCCGGATGCGGACCTTCGCCAGCCGAATCATTTCGTCGGCGGCCTCGCGCTGGCCCGCGCCGGCCAGGCGAGTGACGAGCGTGTAATACGCCACGAGAAGTTCGTTCTTGCTGGCCTCCACGTCGGGGTTTTCCCGCAGCTTGCGCTCGCAGATCTCCACGACGCGCCGGTCGAGCGCGAGCCCCTCGTCCGTCTTACCCAGCACCGCGTAGGAACCCGCCAAATTGCGGGTCAACACGATCAGCCCGCGCACCGTGTTCGGGTCGTACGGCCGCAACCGGTACGCCGCCTCCGATTCCTCGACGGCACGGCGAAACAGCGGCAACGATTCCTCCCGTCGATTCACGCCCAGGGCCGCCGCGATGTTGTTGTAACTCGTCGCCAAACCCGACCGCGCTTCGGGATCGTTGGGCTGGAGCGCGGCCAACTTCTCCCGCGCGTCCAGGGCTTTGCGGAGATACTCCAACCGCTTGGAGGGATCGGTTCCGGTCGTCGAGGCGACCGAGGAGTAGGCGTTACCGAGGTCCGCGAGGTGCAGCGGCGAACCGGGATTGATGAGCTTCTCCAGGATGCCGATCGCTTTTTCGAATTGCCCCTGGGCGCTGAGGGCGCGCGCGTAGCCGGCCTGAACGTTCACGTCGTTGGGCCGTTCGGCCGCCAAAGTCTCGTAGACGCGCAGCGCCAGGGCGATCGCCTGTCTCGCGGCCGCATCCTGACCCAACTCCTGATAAATCCGACCCACTTTCAGGTACACCCCCGCCAGCTCGCCGCGGAGGGCCGGGTCGTCGAGGCGCTCCTTCAGGAACTGCTGGTAGAACGAGAGCGCCGACTGCAACAACTGCACGCGCAAGCCCTGCAGGCCGGGCGCCTTCAGGCGGTCGTCGTCGCCCACCGCCGTCAGGTACTCGTTCACCGCCGCCCGCGCCTTCGCGTAGTTCTCCTCCGCCTTCGCCAACG
>CAYVRB010000152.1:0-14844 GCA_964453375.1 uncultured Alcaligenaceae bacterium | reverse complement strand
TTTTGTTGGGCGTGTTTCTCCCCCGCCCCCCCCCGCGGGCGGGGGGGGGGGGGGGGGGGGGGGCGGCCGCCCCCAAAACTTAGTCGATGATGAAACGATTCTTGCTGTCGCGAAGACCCCCTCACCCTAGCCCTCTCCCCCGCAAAGCCGGTGGCGAGGGGACCAAATTCATGCGCCGTGGGGGAATCTTGTCGCGATTCCGTGCGGCGTCTGGTACGAATACGGAACGCTCCCCCATTGGACACGACCATGCCGCGATCTCTCCCGCACCGCCGCGCCGCGCTCGGCTCCCTCGCCCTCGGCACGCTGGCGATCTCCGACCTGGGCGCCGCGCCCGCCGCGCCGAAGGCGCTCGTCGTCGTCGGTCCGAGCCAGCATCCGCCGGGCACGCACGAGGTCGCCGCGGGTGGACGATTGCTCGCGCACTGCCTGACCAAGGCCGGCCTCGACGCGAAGACGGTCACCGAGTGGCCGAAGACGGTGGACGACGTCTCGACCGTCGTCTTCATCGGCGATCTCTTCCCGCCGGAGGTGATGCCCGACCGTGACCGGATCATGAAGGACCTGGCCGCGATGATGAAACGCGGTGGCGGGATCGTCTGCGTCCACTATGCCACCGGATTGGAAGCGAAGCACGTCGGCGACGGCGGCGACCACCCGCTGCTGCACTGGATGGGCGGCTACTTCGCCACGCGCTGCAATCACCACAAGTCGATCGCCAAGGTTTTCCGCGAGGCGACCGTCGAACCGGCCGACGCGAAGCATCCGGTTCTCAACGGGTGGAACAAATTCACGTTCCACGACGAGCCGTACATCAACAATTACTTCGGCCCGACCGGGCCGGCGAAGGGCGTGACGGCGCTCGCGACGGCGATGCTGCCGCCGGAGGCGCCGAAGAAGGAAACGATCGCCTGGGCGGTCGAGCGCCCCGACGGCGGGCGCGGCGTCGGCGTCGTCATGCCGCACTTCTATCGCAACTGGAAGCTCGACGACCTGCGCACGCTGATCCTGAACGCGATCGTCTGGACCGCGAAGAAGGATGTTCCGGCCGGCGGCGTGAACGTGAAGTTCGACGACCTCGCCGCGTTCAAGCCCGACGCCGTGGAGCCGCCGGCGAAGAAGAAATAATCACCGGTCGATTTCACCCATCACGATGTCGAGGCTGCCGAGGATCGCGGGGATGTCGCCGAGGAGACAGCCGCGGCAGAGTTCCTCCACCACGCTGAGGTTGCTGAAACAGCCGGAGCGGGCGCGGACGCGCAGGGGCACGTTCTCCTTGTTCGGCCGGCCGACGACGTGGAACCCCATCTGCCCGCGCGGGGCTTCCGTCTCCACGTAGACTTCGCCCGGCGTCAGCGTGCGCGGCGGTTCGACGCGGTGCGAACCGGTTGCCGTCGGGTAGCGGTCGAGCGCCTGCCGGCAGATTCGCACGCTCTGCACGACTTCCAGCATGCGCACGAAGAAGCGGTGCCAGCAATCGCCGATGGCGCTGCCGCGCGGGGCGCGGTCGAACGGCGGCACCGGCACGTCGAACGCGTAGCCTTCGTAGCCGGAGTACGGCTCGGTCTTGCGCAGGTCCCAGAGCGGGTCGCCTTTGGTGCGGTCGAGCGAGGCGCGCAGCACGGCGCCGGAACAGCCGTAGTTCACGGCCATGTCGCGCGGCAGGACGCCGACGCCGGCGGTGCGCTTCACGAAGATGTGGTTGTCCGTGAGCATCGCGTGGTAGTCGGCGATGTTCGGCTCGAAATAGTCGAGGAACTTCCGGCAGCGGTCGACGAAGCCGGGGGGCAGGTCGTCGTGGACGCCGCCGATGGTGATGTAGCTGTAGGTGAGGCGGGCGCCGCAGAGGTCCTCGAAGAGGTCGAGGATGTGCTCGCGTTCGCGGAAGGCGTAGAGGAAGGGGCTGAAGCTGCCGAGGTCGAGGCCGTAGGCGCCCATGCCGACGAGATGGGAGGCGATGCGGTTCAGTTCGCACGCGAGGACGCGGATCACCTGCGCCTTCTCCGGGATCGCCATGCCGCAAAGCTTCTCCACGGCCAGCGAGTAGCCGAGGTTCATGTTCATTCCGGCGAGGTAGTCCATCCGGTCCGTGTAGGGGATGAACTGGATGGGCGTGACGTTCTCGCCGATCTTCTCGGCGCAGCGGTGGAGGTAGCCGAGGTGGGGGACGACTTCGCGGACGATTTCGCCGTCGGTGCGGAGGACGAGGCGGAGCACGCCGTGGGTGCTGGGGTGCTGCGGCCCCATGTTGATGAGCATTTCGTCCGTGCGGACGTCGAACTCGACGGTATCCAGCGACATCGAGGGCCCCCGGCGTGAGGGGGCATTTTAGGGATGTGCCGTCACTCGAACGGCGTCGTGCGGGATTTGGACCGTTCAAAGACCCAAGCGATCAGCCGGGCGAGATCGAACCGCGGGGCCGGTTTCGGTTCGACCTTCGATTCGTTCACGCGCGCGGCGACCGGCTCCGGCATGCCGTCGGCGAACGCCTGCGTGCGGACGGTGCCGGCGAGGACGTTCGTGGTCGAGACGTCGAGGCGGACGTCGGTGACGCGGCCGGTTTTGCCGGCGGAGCGGTCCTCGATGACGAGCGTCCAGGTGCCGCGAGCGGGTTGACCGTCGAAAGCGGCGAGCGATTCCTCGGGGCGGACCGCGCCGACGAACGGGGACTTCGCCTTGGAGATTAGGCCGACGGCCTCGTCGTCGAAGGTGGTGCCGCGGAATCCGCTGCCGTCGGCGCCGCGGCGTTCGACGAGCGTGACGGTGCGGCCGGCGGGCGAACGGAGCTTGAGCACGAGGTCGCCGACCTGGAAGTGTTCGAGGAACAGGTACAAGTTCAAGTCGGAGACGGAGCCGTCGCGGTTCACGACGAGGGGGATTTCCAGTGTGCCGGCGTCGGGGATGGCGAGTGGCAGGGCGACGGCGGGGTTCGCGGATGCGGCTCCGGCGGCGAGCGCGCCGGTGCCGGTGAACCGGTCGCCCGGCTCGCCGTTGACCCCGTTGCCGTTCTGGTTCATCCGGTTCGCGGCGATGTCGAAGATGTCCACCCCGAGCGTGAGGGTGTAGGCGCCGGCGGTGGTCTTCGGCGCGAAGGCGATGTCGAATTGCGTGTTGTTCGTTCCGCCGACCGGAGCGACGGAGGTCGCGGCGAACGCGCCGCCGGGGCCGGCGAGCGACACGTCCGCGACGGTGAAGGAGCCGGCGTTGATCTTCTCGTTGAACTGGACGCGGACGCGATCGAAGCGATCGACGGCGGCGCCGTGGAAGACGGCGGAGACGACGCGGGCGCCGTCGGTCTCGCGCGTCGCGGTCGGCGGCGGCGACACGGGCGGCGGAACCGTGGGCGGTACGACCGGCGGCACGGAGACGTCCAACATCTTCGCGAGGTTGAGCCGGCCTCCGGTCGCGACCTTCCCGGCGAGCGACGCCAGCGAATCGACAGACGACTTCACTTTTCCGACGACCTGCTGCCACGTCCATGTCGGGTTGGCGTCCCAGAGCAGCGAGATCGCGCCGGCGACGAACGGGGCGGCCATCGAGGTGCCGCTGAGCGAACCGTAGCGGTTGTTCGGCAGCGTGCTGAGGATCGAGACGCCCGGCGCGGCCAGCGCGACGGTGTTAGCGCCGTAGCTGGAGAAGCCGGCGAGTGCGTTGGCTGCGTCGAGCGCGGCGACGGGGATCACGTTCGCGAGCGTGGCGGCGTAGCTGGCGGGGTAGAACGGGACGGCGTCGTTGTTGCTGGAATCGTTGCCGGCGGAGGTGACGAGGATCAGGCCGACGGCTTGCGCGCGGGCGATGGCGGTGGCGAAGACGGCGTCGTAGACGTTGCTGCCCCAACTGGCGTTGGCGACCTTGGCGCCGTTGGCGGCGGCGTAGTTGAGGGCGCGGATGCCGTCGCTCGTGTAGCCGTTGCCATCGGTCCCGATGAACTTGAGCGCCATAATGCGCGTGTTCGGGTTGACGCCGCTGATGCCCAGACCGTTGTTCCCGTCGGCGCCGACGATGCCGGCGACGTGGGTGCCGTGGCCGTCGTGGTCGGCGGCGTCGGCGTCGTTGGCGGCGAAGTCGTAGCCGATGAGATCGTCGGCGTAGCCGTTGCCGTCGTCGTCGCGGCCGTTGCCGGGGATTTCCCGCGCGTTGAACCAGAGGTTCGCCGAGAGGTCCGGGTGCGTGTAGTCGACGCCGGTGTCGATGACGGCGACGACGGTGTTGCGCGTGCCGGTGGAGCGGTTCCATGCGGCGGCGGCCTGGATCGCGGCTAGTCCGGTCTGGGCGGCGAGTTGCGGATCGTTGAGCGTCGCGTTCGAGCGCACGATCCGATCCGGCTCCGCGGCGGCCACATCCGGTACGGCTGAAAGTACGCCCAATGCCTGATCGAGCGGGTAGCCGGCGGCGAGGTCGACGCGGTAGAGGCCGAAGCCGAGCGGTGTGACCGAAGTCGCGGGAACGGACGCGGCGAGTTGATCGATCCGCCCGGCGTCGGCGATCCGTTCGTCGCCGAAGGCGACGAGCACGCGGTCCGGCGCGAACGTTTCCGTCGCGGCGAGCGACGGCGTCGTGCGGTCTTCCAGTCGCTCCACGCGGAGCGAATGCAGCGATGGACGCATGCGGAACCGTTCTGCTCGCGGTGCGGGTCGGCGAAACCCGTCGGGCGGAATCGGTTGAACTGTAGGTGACGGACGGAGCGGAGACCGGAAACGGGAAACTGGAAAAATCGATTCAAGTTCCGCCCCGCGCCCCCCTTTACCGGTTGGCGGGACGGTGACGGTCGTGCGAAGTGGGCAAGCTGGAGGAATTATCCGGCGGGGATCGCGGCGATCATCGCGGCCATCTTTCGACCGGCGTATTCGCGGGCCTTCTCGGCCGTCGTCCGCGCCGCGGGGAGGTCCTTCGCGATGGCGAGCAGAACGTCGGCGATCTGTTTTCCGCTCGCGTCGTCGATCTCGAAGATCCAATCCTTCAAACCGACGTCGCGCCACATCTGGCCCTTGCGCGTGTCGGTCGGCTGGCGCAGGTGGACGGCCGGCGTGCCATTGGCGATCGCCATGATCGGCGAATGCATCTCGAAGCTCGCGATCGCGGCGGCCTTCGCGTACACGCTCCCCGCCTCGCCCGTCAGCCAATAGCGGTCCATCACGGCCACGTTCGGCTTCACGTCCGCCGGCAGCGGATCGAACAAGAGCGGCTTCAACCGCGACACCGCGTAGGTCATCTCGGGCACCAGGAACACCTTCCGCTTCGCCTCGCGTACCCACGCGACGATCCCTTCGCGCAGCTTCGCGTGGTCCCGGTCGGCGAACGCCTCGTTCACGGCGCTGCGCTCCGGGTTCGGCTTCGTCGTCTCCGGCTTGATTTCCCAGTACGGCGTCCAACGCAGCCGGGGCACGGCGCAGAGGAACTGCCCGGCTTCGAGTTTGTGCTCGGCGATCAGCTTGTCCGCGGCCGCGTCGTCCTTCAGATCGAGGGCGAAGGTCGCGTCCGGGCCGAAGTCCATCGCGGGGCCATCGATCGCGGCCTTCCTCAGGGCGGCCAGCGAATCGGTGTCGCGCGTGAAGACGAACTTCGCCCCGGCGAGGAGTTCCCGGTGCGTCTTCAATTCCGCGTCGCTCAGCGTGACGCCGGCGAAGCCGTAGGGTTTGCCGGCCTTCTTGGCGAGCACGGCTTCCTTCGCGCCGACGAGGCCGGGGCCGGAACCGTGCAGGAAGAAATCGCAGGCGGCGAGGGCCGCGGCTTTTTCCTCGGCGGTCTTCGCGATCGCGAGCTTCGGGAAGCGCGTCGTGAGGAGCGATTCGACTTCGGCGTTGAGCGAGTTCGGCCAGAGCGTGATGGCGGCGTTCGGCCGATGCTTCTGCAGCAGCGCGAGCATCCCCGGCGTGTGGGCGATGTCGCCGATGTTCACCGTCTGCCACGAGGAACGCAGGAGAATCCTTTGGGATTTCTTCCCCTCGGCTCGCAGAGCGGGCATGAGTGCGAAGCCGAAGGCGGCGAGGGCGTCGCGGCGGGAGAGGGTCATGCGAGGCTCCGTAGGCGGGACACGGACGCCGGACATTCTAGAACAATCCGCAATCGTACTGGAGCCATCCATGGCCGACGCCCCCGTGGACCGCGGAACCTATCGCCCGAGCGGCCGCGTCTTCTTGCCGGTCTTCCTCGTCATGGTCGCGGCGGCGCTCGTCGTCGCCGCCGGCTGCGCGATGCTCATCATGCTGTCGGGCAAGGTCGGCTTACGGCTGGTGCTCATCACGCCGCTGGTCCTGGCGTTGCCGGCCGCGGGGATGCTGTACCTGGCGATCCGCGCGGGCAAGTGCCGGAACCGCGTGCTGGCGTTCGTCGCCGGCATGGTCGTCGGCGCGGTCGTCAGCCCCGGACGGTTCCAGGCCGAGATCGTGGATATGGCCGGCTGGCAGTTCGCACATCGCGTCGACGCCTTGCCCGGCTATCTCGAAATCCGCATGTCCTTCAAGACGATCGGCAAAGTCGGCGCCGCGAACGCCGGTATGCCGCAACAAGCGGGCACGGTGGATCAGGTTTTCAACTGGGTGCTCTTCGCGGTCGAAGTCGGCGCCATCGTGCTCGGCTGCGGCATCTTCGGCGCCGGCATGGCGGGGCAGCCGTTCGACGAGGCGCACAAGAAATGGATGATCGCGAAGACCGTCGTGTTGCCGGCGGGATCGTCCGAGGGGTTGCGGGACGCGCTGGACGCCGGGGATGTCGAGAAGCTGGCGGAGCAGTTGGATTTGCTCGGCCAGCCGACGGTGGCGAACTGCACGGTGTCGATCCAGTACGTGCCGGAGACGCTGGCCGAGGGGGAACAATCGCTGGCGTACCTGTCGTGCCAGGAGATCGCGCCGCCGAACAGCGAGGGCGCCCGCGCCGGCCGCACGACGATCCAGCTGTGGAAGCTGACGCCGGACGAGGTCCGCCGCATCGCGCCGCTGCTGACGGCGAAGTAGTCACTTCATCAGCTTCGGCTTCACGTCGGGATTCATCACCCAGTCGCCCGGCCATTCGCCGGCGAGGATTTTCACGATCGCCTGCGCGGCGTAGGTGGCCATGTCGCGGATGCTGCGGGTGTCCACGCCGGCGGTGTGCGCGGTGAGGACGACGTTGTCGAGCGCGAAGAGCGGGTTCTGCTTCGCCGGTTCATGCTCGAAGACGTCGAGCGCCGCGCCGGCGATGCGCTTTTCGGTCAGGGCCTTCAACAAGTCCGCTTCGTTCACCACGGGTCCTCGCGAGGTGTTCACGAGGTACGCCGTCGGCTTCATGAGGCCGAGCGTGCGCGCGTTCACCATGTGTTCCGTCATCGGCGTCATCGGCGTGTGGAGCGTGACGTAGTCGGCCTGGGCGAAGATCTCGTCGGCGCTCGCGAGCTTCGCGTCGTACCGCTTCAGGTAATCGCCGACCGGCAGGATATCGCTGGCGATCACGTTCATGCCGAACGCGTGGCCGAGGCGGACGACTTCCTTGCCGATGCGGCCGACGCCGATGACGCCGAGCGTCTTGCCGCGGATCGGTTCGTTCGCCTTGCGGGGCCACTGGCCGGCTTTCGTGGCGGCGTGCTGCGGGAGCAGCCTCCGCGCGAGCGCCAGGATCAGCATGAAGGTATGCTCGGCCACCGCGAGTTGGTTCGACCCCGCCGCGATCGTGACGGCGACGCCGTGCTCCGTGGCGGCCGACACGTTCACCTCGTCGTACCCGACGCCGGCGCGGGCGATCACCTTCAGCCCTTGCTTGGCGGCCACGGCGATCACCGCCGGCGTGTACGGCTCCGAGCCGGCGAGCGACGCCACGCAGCCGGGCAGCAGTTCCGCCACCTGCGCCTCCGTGAACTTCGGCGTGACCGGCCCGAAGACGGGCGTGAGGCCGGCCGCCTCCAGCACCGGCACGAAGGCCTCCGGGATCTCGCGGAGCGGGGCGGGGCCGATCAGCACGCGGTTCATGGCGGGGCGCTCGGAAGGAATCGAACGTCGTCAGCATACCGACCGCGAACCCGCGCGTCCGGCGCGTGTCCGTTCCCCCAACCGTGAATTCCGTGCGAAATCCAAAATGACAGTTGATTTTCCCGGTGGGCGAGTCGAAGATTCCGATAGGCGGATCGGTTCGTTGTCCCGCGCCGCCGTTTCCGTATCTTCACCCTTTCCCGAGGGCCGGACCCACGCTCACGGCAAATCGAACCACGATCTTGCCCGCGCATCGACGGCCATCGGGAGGACCCACCCCACCCCCGGAGGCCGCTTGAACAACGTCGCCACTCCGATGCCCGCCCTGAACGGGGCGATGCCCGCTCCGATCTCCTCCCGCACGAACCTGCCGACCGGCCTGAGCCGCGCCTGCCTCGCCGCCAAGGTGGCCCGCGAGAACAAGGGCGACAAGGTCGAGGTGTTCGACCTCCGCGAGATCACGACGGAGTTCGACTTCTTCGTGCTCGCCACCGGCGCCAGCCGGCGACAGGTGCATACGATCGTCGAGGAAGTGGACGCGGCGATGCGCTCGGTCGGCGACACGCGCATGGGCGTCAACGGCTACGAGGCGAGCAAGTGGGTGGTGCAGGACTACGGCGACGTGATGGTCCACGTCTTCGATGCCGACACGCGCGACTACTACCGGCTCGACGAGGTCTGGGCCGACGCCAAGCCGATCGATTGGGAAAAGGAACTCGACTGATTCCCGCGGGATTCCGTAGAATTTCCACGTCGGCCAGTCGATCCGCGGAAGGATCGACCGGCCGACTGTTGTTTCCGGGGACGACGATGAGCTTGCTGGCTTCCGTTCGAGACTTGTTCGAGCCGATCCTCGCGGAGTTGGCCCCGGACCGCGCGAAGGTGGCCGACTACCTGGCGATGGTGAAGCCGGCCGCGAACGCCGAGCATGGCGACTACCAAGCGAACTTCGCGATGGCGCTGGCGAAGGCGGTCGGCCAGAAGCCACCGGAATTGGCGAAGGCGATCATCGGGAAGATTCCCGCGAACGATTTGATCGAATCGGCCACCGTCGCGGGACCGGGGTTCATCAACATCAAGTTGAAGTCGGATTTCCTCGCCGCCCGTGTCGGTGCGATGGCGAAGGACGAAAGGCTCGGCGTCGCGCCGGTCGCGATGCCCAAGACGTTCGTCGTCGATCTGAGCGGCCCGAACGTGGCGAAACCGCTGCACGTCGGCCACCTCCGCAGCACGATCATCGGCGATGCCCTCGTCCGCATCCTGCGATTCTGCGGCCACACCGTGGTGAGCGACAACCACCTCGGCGATTGGGGCACGCAGTTCGGCATCCTCATCTACGGCTACAAGCACCACCGCGACGACGCGGCGTTCGCCGCCGATCCCGTGCGCGAACTGGCCCGGCTCTACATCCACGTCCGCAATCTCGCCCGAACGACCGACGACGACGAAGAGACGGCCGGCGGCGACATCATGGACGCCTGCCGGAAGGAAACGGCGAAACTCCATGCCGGCGACCCGGAGAACGTCGCGCTGTGGAAGAAGTTCATGCCGGCGTGCCTGGAGATGCTGCGGCCGATCTACGAACGACTCGACGTGACGATCGACCACGCCCTCGGCGAGAGCTTCTACCATTCGATGCTGCCGGGAATCGTGGAGGACCTACTTGCAAAGAAGATCGCCGTCGAGAGCAACGGGGCCGTCGTCGTGCCGAACGCGAAGGGGATCGTGCCGAAGGAAAACGAGATGGCGAAGGAGGAACCGCCGGCCCTGATTCGCAAACGGGACGGCGCGTTCACCTACACGACGACCGACCTCGCGACGATCAAGCATCGCGTTGAGACGTGGAAGCCGGACGCGATGCTCTACGTCGTGGACGCCCGGCAGGCGCTGCACTTCAAGACGCTCTTCGCGAACGCGAAGCGGTGGGGAATCGGCAACACCGAGTTCCAGCACCTTTCGTTCGGTTCCATACTGGGGGAAGATCGCAAGCCATTTGCGGCGCGAAAAGGTGGCGCACCCGAGCTCTCGTTGTTAATCGACGAGGCCATTTCGCGAGGACTTGCGAAGTACGAGGAGAGTTACAACGAACGTAAACTCCACGGACACGATGTCTCCGAGCTCTCGGAAGAAACGAAGACTGAAATCGCTCTCGCCGTCGGAATCGGCGCATTGAAATACGCCGATCTCAGCGGGAATCGAACGAGCGATTACATTTTCAGTTTCGACAAAATGCTCTCAACCGAGGGTAATACCGGAACGTACATGCAGTACGCGTACACTCGATGCCGCGGCATCTTCCGCAAAGGCGAAATCGACGAAGCCACTTTCAAAGCCAAACTGCCAACGATGTCGATTACGACGCCGCAGGAGCGCGCCCTCGTCGTGCAACTCCTGAAACTGCCGGAAGCCATCGACGCGGCGGCGTACGAATATCTGCCGCACTATCTCACCGCGTATCTGTGGGACTTGGCGAAGGCTTACAGTACCTTCTTCGAAGCGTGCCCCGTGCTCAAGGCCGAGACGCCGGAACTGCGGGACAGCCGGCTCGTGCTCGTCGATCTGGTTGCCCGCACGATTCAACTGGTGCTGGGACTACTTGGGATTCGCACCGTGGAGCGGATGTGAGCGCGCCATGCATCAGGACAAGGACCGCGGAAGCAAGTGGCTGCTCGAACGCTTCGGCGATACGGTGCTCAAACTCGCGGGTATCCGCTGCTTCTCGAGTTGGCGGCTTGCGCCGACGGAACTCGTGGCGCCGCGCCGGCAGTGCGACGGACTGATCGAAGTCCAGTATCCGAATGAGGACTCGCCGCGATTGGTCGTCGTCGAGATCGTGTCCTACGCGGATGGCCGTGCCGACGAACAGGTCTTCGACGACATCGCGTTGGTCCATTTGGTTCATCGCAAGGTGTCGGATGTGATTTCGCTGATCCTCAAGCCGCGGGGGACGGTGGAAGGGCGGGTCGAGAAGTCGAGTCGGAGCGGGACAGTCCGTTTCGGCGGGTCGTGGCCCGTGGTACGATTGTGGGAGCAGGACGCCGAGGCGATGTTCGCCGACGGCGATATCGGGTTGGTGCCGTGGATTCCGCTGGCGCGGTCGTCGGAATCGCCGGAACGGCTCGTTTCGCGCTGCGTCGAACGGATCGAAACCGTACCGGATGCGACAACGCGTTCGGCCCTCTCGGCCGTGACGCAAATCCTTTCGGGATTGGCGTACCCGGGTGTCGAGTTGAAACATTTGTTCGGAGGAGTCACGGCCATGATCGAATCGCCGGTTCTGGACGAGGTGCGCGAAATCCTTCGCGCCCGCTACCGAGAAGAATTCTTGAACGAGGGGCTAAGTCAGGGCTTGAGCCAAGGCTTGAGCCAAGGCTTGAGCCAAGGCTTGAGCCAAGGCTTGAGCCAAGGGAAGCTCGCCGGGTTGCGCGAGAGCGTACGCGATAATCTCATCGCGCGATTCTCGGCGGTTCCGCCCGGAGTCGAATCTGCCATTGAAGCGATTCAGGATTTGAACCGACTCCGCGAACTCCATCGCCTTTCGGCCATTTGCGCCGACGCGGATGCGTTCGTGAAGAAACTCGCCGAGGCGGGAAAGCCATAATGTTCGTCGATCGCGTGGAATTGTTCGTGCGGGGCGGGGACGGCGGGCGGGGCATGGTCTCGTTCCGGAGGGAGAAGTACGTGCCGCGCGGCGGGCCGGACGGCGGCGACGGCGGCGATGGCGGGTCGGTCATCGTGCGCGCCGTCGCGAACGCCGACAACCTCGCGCCGCTCACCACCAAGAAGCATTGGAAGGCCAAACCCGGCGATCCCGGCGGCACGTCCCTCTGCGCGGGCAAGGACGCGGCCGACCTCATCATCCCCGTGCCGCCCGGCACCCTCGTCCGCGACCGCGAACGGGGGAACATCCTCAAGGACCTCGTCGAGGTCGGCGACGAAGTGACGGTCGGACAGGGCGGCAAGGGCGGGCGCGGGAACAAGTACTACGCCACCGCGACGAACCGCACGCCGCGCCAGTTCGGCCCCGGCGACGACGGCGAGGAACGCTGGATTTCCCTCGAACTCAAGGTGATCGCCGACGCCGGCCTCATCGGCTTCCCGAACGCGGGCAAGTCCACGCTGCTCTCGCGGCTGAGCCGGGCGACGCCGGAGATCGCCGACTATCCGTTCACCACGAAGACGCCGAACCTCGGCATCGTGAATATCAGCGGCGACCACGCCTACGTCATGGCGGACCTTCCTGGACTTATCGAGGGCGCCGCCCAGGGCGTCGGCCTCGGGCACGAGTTCCTCCGCCACGTCGAGCGCACGCGCGTGCTCGTCCACCTTGTCGAACCGTTTCCGACCGACGAGAGCGATCCGGTGGAGAACTACCGCACGATCCGCAAGGAGCTGAGCCTCTACAGCCTGCCGCTGGCGGAGAAGCCGGAAGTGATCTGCGTCAGCAAGGCCGAGCTGACCGATTCGGAGAAGGTCCGCGACGCGTTGGCCGCCGAGTTGAACCAGGAGGTGCTGCTGATCTCGTCCGTGACGGGTCAGGGGCTGGCGCAGCTCGTCGGTCGCGTCGCGCAGACCATCGCGGAGTTGAAGCGAACCGAGGCCGAGGAGGCCGCGCGGCGGAAGCCAATGGAGTTCCCGCTGGAGAAGGCCATCCGCGAGACGTCGTCATGACGCCGGACATCGTGGTCGATATCGGCAACAGCCGCATCAAGTGGGGCTGGTGCGAGGGCGGCCGGGTCGGGCGCGTGTCGACGTTCGGCGACGACGCGGCGGAATGGGACCGCGAAATCCAATCCCGCGCCGAATCCGCGAAGTGGGCCGTCGCGAGCGTGCATCCGGAACGGACGCTTCGGTTCGCGCAGTGGATCGAATCGCGATCCGAATCGGCCGTCGTCCTCGATTCGTTCACGCAAATTCCGCTCAAGACGGTTCTGACCGATCCGTTCAAGGTCGGCATCGACCGACTGTGCGCGTCCCTGGCGGCGTTTCGACTGCACGGTCCGGGGCCGATGCTCGTCGTGCAGGTCGGCACGGCGGTCGTCATCAACCATGTCGGCCAGAAAGGCGAGTTCCTCGGCGGCGCGATCCTGCCCGGCTTCCGCATGATGGCGAAGGCGCTCGCGGCGGGAACGGCGAAGTTGCCCGAAGTGGACTTTGCGGAAAACATGGGCGGCGAAGGCGGCAAGAACACCCTCGACGCGATCCGCAACGGCATCTACCTCTCCATCGTGGGCGCCTGCAATTGCTCGCGGGCACTCTACCTGCGGGACGTGCCGCGGGATCGCCAGAAGACGATCGTGACCGGCGGGGACGCCGAACTGCTGATCGACAAGCTCATGCCGCCGATGGTCCACGATCCGCTGCTCACGCTCGAAGGCATCCGCATCGCGGCGGAGGCGCAGCCGTGACGACCGTCGCCGTCCTCACGCCGCCCGGCGTCGGCGCCATCGCGGTGCTGGAGGTCGCGGGGCCGGACGCGTGGCGGGTCGTCCGATCGCTCTTCCGTCCCGTCGGCGGTCCGCTGCCGGAGTCGCCGGCGCTCCACCGCACTTGGCTCGGCACGCTGGACGACGAAGTCGTCGTAGCCGTGAAGGCCGTCGAACCGCATCCCGTGTTGGAAATCCACTGCCACGGCGGCCCGCGCGTCGTCGCGCGACTGATGGCATTGTTCCAGGCGCAGGGTTGCCGGGCGAAGCCCGCGGACGACCATCCGCGGGCGCCGGTCGAACAGGCGCGCACTCTTCGAACCGCAACAATCCTCTTGGATCAATTCCACGGCGCGTTCGACCGCGCCATCCGCGATCCGAACAACCTCCCTCGCCTCGCGGCGCTCGCCCCGGTCGGCCGGCACCTCGTCGAACCGTGGAAGGTGGTCGTCGCCGGCGCGCCGAACGCCGGGAAGAGTTCGCTGGTGAATGCGATCGCCGGGTTTGAACGCAGCATCGTGTCGCCGACCGCCGGCACGACGCGCGACGTCGTCACGACGTTCGTGGCGCTCGACGGCTGGCCGGTCGAACTGGCGGACACCGCCGGCCTGCGTCGGGCCGCCGATTCCCTCGAAGCCGAGGGGATCGCTCTCGCCCGCCGGTTCCTCGAACGCGCCGATCTCATCGTTTGGCTGCTCGACGGATGCGATCCGAATCCCCTGTGGCCTCCGAGTGGCGATCCGCTCGTCGTCGTGAACAAGGCCGACCTTCCGCCCGCGTTCGATCCGCCGCCAGAGATGCTCCGCGTCTCGGCGGCGACGGGCGCCGGGATCGTCGCGTTGATCGACGCGATCGTCCGTCGGCTCGTTCCCGTCGAACCGCTCCCGGGCGAAGCGATTCCCTACACCGCCGAACTCGCGGACCTCGTCGAACGGTCCTTGGCCGATCCGTCCTTGATCGTAGACTTGGTTCATCGAACTTCCCCCGGGTGAACCATGCAATTCGGCAAGGTGCGGCGCGCCAGCGGCGCGGTGACGGTCGTGATGATCGAGGGCGACACCGCCATTCCCCTGAGCGTGTCGCGGCATCCGACGGTGCGCTGCCTCGCGGACCTGCTGGCGCTGCCGAATCCGTGCGAGGCGGCGCGGGGCCTCGTCGATCCGGCCATCGCGCCGGAGCCGGCCGCCGGGCTGACCTACCTCGCGCCCGTGGACCGCCAGGAGATCTGGGCCGCCGGCGTCACGTACAAGCGCAGCAAGATCGCCCGGCAGGAGGAGTCGGTCGGCGCCGCGCAGTTCTACGACAAGGTCTACTCCGCGCCGCGGCCCGAGCTGTTCATGAAGGCGACGCCGGAGCGCGTCGTGAACCCCGGCGATCCGATCCGCGTGCGCGCCGACAGCCAGTGGAGCGTGCCGGAGCCGGAACTGACGCTCGTCGTCTCGCCCGACCTGCGCATCGTCGGCTACACCGTCGGCAAC
>CAYVRB010000151.1:0-14986 GCA_964453375.1 uncultured Alcaligenaceae bacterium | reverse complement strand
TAACCCTCCCCCTCCAGGGGGGAGGGGACAAGACGGCCCCCCATGCGAACACTCTAGCCGCGTGGGGACGGAAGCTCCTTCGCCACGCGTTCACGCTGCTCGCCGTGATGCTCGGCTGGGTCTTCTTCCGCGCCCAAACGCTCGAACAGGCCGGCGGCCTCTTCGCGGCGCTCTTCGGCTTCACGAACGGAACGTACCTCGCCGCGGACGTGCTGACGAACGCGGCGCTCGTCGCGCTCGCCGTGGGCATCCCGTGCTGCCTGCCGCTGGGGGCGTGGCTGCGGGCGAAGGGCGCCGGCGCGCTCGGCGCCGCGCTCCAGGCCGTGCTGCTCGTGCTCGCGGCCGCGGCCATCGCGGGGAACACGTACTCCGCCTTCATCTACTTCCGGTTCTAATCCGATGCTCGGCGTCCTTCCCAAACCGACCTTCGCCCCGCCCCGCTGGCGAACGCGCGTCTCCGCCGACCGGCTCGCCATCGCCGTCTTCGCGCTCTTCCTCGTCGCGCCGTTCGCCGGCTTCCTCCTCCGCGAACCGAAGCAGCCCGCCAACGAGAACCGCCCCCTGCATCCGGCGCCCGACCTGCCCGTGAAGCGCTGGCAGTGGATCTCCTTCCCGTTCGTCTTCGACGCCTACTTCGCCGATCGGATCGGCTTCCGCCCCGAACTGCTCGCCCTGCGCCGCCGCATCCACCTCGACGCGCTCGGCGAGCCGACGTCCGATCTCGTCTGGCTCGGCCGCGATGGCTGGCTGTTCACCAACACCATCGGGCCGTTCAACCTGCCGCCGCCGCCCGCCGAGGCCGAGCGCCGCCTCGCCGGCTGGGCCGACGCCCTGCGCGCCCGCCGCGATTGGCTCGCGGCGCGCGGCATCCGCTACGTCGTCCTCGTCGCGCCCGACAAATCGAGCATCTACCCCGAGTTCCTCCCCGACTTCGCGCGCCGCCATCCTCCGCCGGACTACGGCGCGCTCCTTCGCGAGCGCCTCGGCGACGAGTTCATCCTCGATCCGACCGACGCGATCGTCGCCGCGAAGCCGACGACGCCGCACCTGTACTTCCGCCTCGACACGCACTGGACCGACGCCGGCGCGTTCCCCGCCTATCGCGCGCTGGGCGACCGGCTCGCGCGCGCCCGGCCCGGCTTCCGCGCCAAGCCGATCGAGCGGTTCCGACACCGGCCGAACGTCACCGAGGAATGCGACCTGGCCAAGGCGCTGGGCCGGCCGCCGGAGCGCCTCGCCGAAGCGATGACCAACTACCACGTGGACGACGATCCGTACCTGCCGCGGCCGGACGATCCGATCGTGGCGCAACTCCGCGCGCGGGACGATCGGCTCGCGCACATCGAACCGGCCGCGATGGAAGCGCCGTTCGGCGTCGGCCGCGCCGTGTACTTGCACGATTCGTTCGGGCACAATTTGAAGCGGATGCTGGCGAGCGATTTCCGCCGGCTCGTCTGCGCCGGGACCTACGGCTTTCCGATGGACGTGATCGACGCGGAGAAGCCCGACGTGGTGATTCAGCTCTTCGTGGCCCGCGCCATGATGCAGCGGGACGCGGCGCCGATCGCGCTCGAGTGACAACGAAACCGCCCGCGGCGAACCGCGGGCGGCGATCGCAGTTCGATCATCAATCCACCAGTGCCAGCGATTCGCCGCCGTTGCGGGAGACGAGCGCCGCGAGGGTGCCGATGTCGACCGTCTGGCGCAGGAAGCGCACGGAGCCGTCGGCGTACAGGACGTTCACGCCGCCGGAGTGGAAGCCGTAGACCTGGCCGGTGCCGTCGACGTTGTAGTACGGGTGCGGGTAGGTGCCGAGGACTTCGCCGTTGGTGACGTTGATGGCGTTCGGGCCGGGGAAGGTCAGGCCGTCGGCGCTGGCGCCGCGGAGGACGTTCAGCTCGCTGGCCGGGCGGCACCAGCCGCCGCCGTTGACGCGGGTGTTGCCGCTCGCCGGCGTCACGAGCTTGCCGTTGCGGTAGACGTTCGGGCGGCCGGCGCTCTCGGTGAGGTGAAGGGTGTTGCTCAGGCCGTCGGTGAAGTCGGCGAAGCGCAGCTTGACCGTCTTGGAGATGGCGCCGTTGTCGGCGCGGCCGGTCGTCGCGGAAACGAGGCCGAGGGTCACGAGTTCCGGCGAGACGCCGTAGAAGCCCGAGTAATCGCCGTTCGCGACGATGTTCGTCCACGCCGGCGACGTGTCCGGCGCGCCGTCCACGATCTGCCCGTTCGGGGCGGACGGGCACTCGACCACTTTTAGGCGCGTCGAGAAGCCGGGGGCCAGGTTCGCCGGCTGGTGCCAGTTCACGTTCAGGTTCACGTTGCGATAGACGTTGTCCTGCTCGAGGTAGGGCATCAGGGAGGTCAGCCAGCGGACGCGCACGGTGCTGGTGGCGCTCGGGCGGACGTTGCTCGGCAGGCCGTTGTTCGGATCGTGGTAGTTGTGGATCCCGAGGCCGAGCTGCTTGAGGTTGTTGACGCAGGTGCTGCGCGCGGCGGCCTCGCGCACCTTCTGCACGGCCGGCAGCAGCAGGCCGATCAGGATCGCGATGATCGCGATCACCACCAGTAGCTCGATCAACGTGAACCCGCGGCGGCGGGACGGAATGCGGCGGACCATGGGACTCTCTCCTGTCGGGGGTTTCGGGGAATTCACTTCTTGAGGACGAACGGTTCGATCGTGGTGGGTCGGGCGGCGACCTCGGCGGCGAAGCCGGAGCTGTCCGGCCGCGCGTACTTCGCCGGCACGCGATTGACCGGCCCGCCGTCGGCGCTGACGGTCGTCCAGAGTTCGACCGTGACGCGGTACGATCCGGCCGGGGCGCCGTCGTCGCCGTCGTAGGTGGTGAGCTTGAAGACGCCGTTCGCGTCGGTCTTGCCTCGCGGCTTCACGCCGTCGACGCCGACCGGATGGAACACGACCGTCGCGTTCGCGACCGGCTTCGCGCCGTCCAGCACGCGGCCCTCGACGGCGAACGTCGGCTGGCGATCGGATTCGGACTTCCCACAGCCGGCGACGCCGAGCGCGACGGAGAGGACGAGCAGGGAGCGGAGGGTTCGTCGGTTAAACATCACTATCACCATCAAGTTAGTAGTTTTATACTACACCAAAGTTATCGTCATGATAATGATTCGACAAGAGGAAAACCCCGATGTTTCCAAACATCGTTGTAACTGGTTCTGGAGCAGTGATTTAGGTAAATAGAATAATTGATCTATCTTGATCGGAAAAGTGATTAATACGATAGGCACCGACAAGAGACTCCTAAGATCGGAATCCCCGATTCTGTCCGATTCCTGCGGCCAAAGCGTCTTACGGCGACGCCTTCATCTGCAATTTGCGGATCGCGATCGCCCCGAACTCCGCCCGAAGGCGGAAGCTCGTCGGTTCGCCTTTCGTCGCCATCGTCTTCACGGCCTGGCCGTCGAGCGTGTACGTCGCCTTCCCGTCCTTGACGACGATTTCGAGTTTCTGCCAGGTGTCGACTTTCAGCGCTTTCACGTTGGCGCTCGAGAGGTCGAACTTCATCCCGTGGAGGAAGAGATCGTTGTTGCACTTCGCGTCGCCCCGGAACTCGAATTGGATCGTCACGTCCTTCGGCAGCGCCTTCTGCGTCTCGATGTGCACGTCGCCCTTCACCTTCGGGTCGATCACGATCGCGCCGTCGGCGACGGTGAAGCGCTTGGCGTAGGCTTCGGTCTTGCCGTCGAGCGATTCGCCGCCTTTGGTCTGCTTCCAGCCGGCGAGGTCTTTGCCGTTGAAGAGCGCGGTGTAGCCGGCATCGGGTTGGAAGTCCGCCGCGAGGGCGGCCGCGGCGAGCAGCAGGGCGAGGATGCGCATGGCAGGCTCGGAAGAAGGAGGGGGGCGACGATAACGTATTGGGGGAAAGGCGGGCGCGCTGGTAGAATTCCCTCCGTCACGAATCGGGAGGGAGCGACATGGCGACGGCCGTGGCCGAAAAGGCGCCGGGCGAATTCTGGGTGTCCGACGCGCCGATGACGTTGGAGGAATTCCTCGCGCTGCCGGAGGAGGTCGATACGAAACGGATGCTGATTCGCGGTCGACTTTGGGAGCGCCCCCTCATGACGAAGCGAAACCGGATTCACAGCCGCCTGACGGCTCGGATCAGCTACCTGCTGGAAGCGTGGCTTCAAAAGCAGCCCCAACCGCGAGGGGAAATCGCCGGGGGCGAGGCCGGCGCCATCATACGCCGTGTGCCTGAAGTCACGACCGTCGGCATCGATGTCGCCTACTTCGGACCGGACATCACCACGAGCTCGGCGACCGGTACGTCGCTTTACGATGGGGCGCCGGTCCTCGCCGTCGAAATCCTCTCGCCGCACAACACCTCCGAAGAGATGCTGAGTAAGGTCGAGGAATACTTGGAGTGCGGGTCGAAGCTCGTGTGGGTTGTCGAGCCGAAATATCGCACGGTGACGGTCTATCGGGTCGACGCGGATCCCGTCATGTTCAACGTGCGTCAGACCATCGACGGCGAGGCGTCGCTGCCCGGCCTGTCGCTGCCCGTCGCGGAGATGTTCCGATAACCCATGTGGCCCACCCCCGAACAGACCGACAAGCTCCTCGCCGACGCGAACCGCCAAGCCTCCGGCGCGGCCGACGCGCTGCTCGGCGAGTTCCGCGAACCGCTCCGCCGCATGATCGGCCTGCGGCTCGACCCCGCCCTCGCCAAGCGCGTCGACGCCTCCGACATCGTCCAGGACGTGCTCCTCGAAGCCAACCAGCGCCTCGCCGAGTACCTCAAGAAGCCGGACATGCCCTTCCACCTCTGGCTGCGCCACCTCGCGCAGGACCGGATCATCGACACGCACCGCCGGCACCGCCTCGCCCAGCGCCGCAGCATTGACCGGGAACAGGCGATCGACAAGCCGGCGTGGGCGGACGAATCGTCGGCCTCGTTCGCCCAGATGTTCGTGGACGCGGAGCGCACGCCCGCGAGCGAGGCGATCCGGCGGGAGCTGCAGCGCAAGCTGGCGGACGCGGTGAACGCGCTCGAGGACGACGACCGCGAGATCATCCTGATGCGGCACCACGAGCTGCTGTCGAACGGCGAAGTGGCGGCCGCCCTCGCGCTGACCGAGGCCGCCGCGAGCATGCGCTACCTCCGCGCCGTGCGGCGCCTGAAGGCGGCGCTGGTGCCCGAACCTTCGGATGCCGGTTAGCCGGACTGCGAGGCGTCAGGCGCGGAGCAACTAATGGCTCGAAGGCGCGTCGGCTCACCCCGGTCGGTGCAACCCTCATTGGTTTTCGGCCCCGGATAGGGCCGGGGGTGGTAGCCACGGGTGGAGCGCAGCGGAACCCGTGGTGCGTGGGCCTCCGCGAAATGGGAACTGCCCCGAAGGGGCCGCGGAGCGCGGGGGCCGCTTCCCTCCCCCGCGCTCCGCTCCGAAGACTCCGCGTCGCGGCTAAACGACGGGCCATCCCCCTACTGCGTGAACACGAACTCCTTCGTGTTCATCAGCGCCCAGACGATGTTCTCGAACGCCGTGCGCTTCGCGCCGACGCCGGCCTTCTTCACCACCGACTCGATATGGTCCAACGACGCCTTCAAGTCGTCCGCCGTCGGTTGGCGGCCGAAGGCCCACAGGAACAGCTCCCGCACCTTCTCCTCGTCGGACCGCTTGTCCTCGGGCTTGATGAACTCGCGGATGCGGCCGCCGTTCGCGATCTTCCCCTGCACCTCGTCGCTGTTGAGCAGGTGCAGCGCCTGGGCGAGGTTCGCCTCGTTCACGCGCTCGCACTCGCAGGCGCTGATCCGCTGCGGCTTGCCGAAGACTTCCAGGAAGTACGACGTGTACGACTCGTCCGGCAGCGCGATCGCCCGCGTCGGGGCGTTCTTGTCCTTCGGCAGGCCGCCGAACTGCTGGGCGTTGTCCGTGAACTGGTTCACCGCGTCCAGCAGCACCTCGGCGCTCATGCGCTTCGGGTAGTAGCGGGCGTAGTTCTGCTTGTCGTGCTTGTTGAAGTCGTTCGGCACGGCGCTCAACTGATACGTCCGGCTCTTGCAGATCGTCTTCACGAGCGCCTTGAGCGAAAACTGGTTGTCGATCACGGACTTGGTCAGCGCGTCGAGCAGTTCGGGGTTCGACGGCGGGTTCGTGATGCGCATGTCGTCGAGCGGGTCGACGATGCCGCGGGTGAAGAAGTGCGCCCAGTAGCGGTTCGCCAGCGTCTTCGCGAAGAACGGATTCTTCGGATCGGTCATCCAGTCGGCGAGCTTCTGGCGCGGGTCGTCGGTGGCGTCGACCTCCATCGGCTGCGCGTCGAGCGGCTTCGTGACGGCGGGCTTCTGCGTGCGCTTGTTCGTCACCCCGCCGGTCGCGCGCGTGAACACCACGTTCCGCTGCGCCGCCTGTCGGTTCGGGTCGTTCGCGGGCATCTGCACCGTCTTGCGTCCGACGCGGCCGTAGAACGCCGCGAGGCCCCAGTAATCGTCCTGGCTCCACTTCTCGTACGGGTGGTGGTGGCACTGGGCGCACGTCAGCCGCTGGCCGAGGAAGACCTGCGAGAGGTCGTCCACGAACTGCTCCGGCTTGTCGATCTCCTTGTACCAGACGCTCGGCGGGTTGTTCGTCTCGTCGCCGGTGGCGGTCACGATGGAGCGGGCGAAGTCGTCGAAGCGCGTGTCGTTGGCGACCGCCTCGCGGATCCAGCCGTGGAAGGCAAAGGTTCCCTCGGCCCGCGTCTGCTCGCCGCGGCGCTTCACCCGCAGCACGTCGGCCCACTTGTTCGCGAAGTAGTACGCATACTCCGGGGTCTCCACCAACCGGTCGATCAGCCTGTCCCGCTTGTCGGCGGACTTGTCGGCGAGGAAGTCGGTGACCTGCTTCGGGGTGGGGAGCGTGCCGGTGATGTCGAGCGTCGCCCGGCGGATGAACGTCTCGTCGTTCGCCAGCTCGGCGGGAACGAGGCCCAGCTCGCGCCATTTCTTCGCGGTGAACTTGTCGACGATCGTCTTCTCGGCGAACTGCCAGTCGGGCGTCTTCACGCCGAGCGGCACGATGGCGCGGAAGGTCGTGACGGTGCCCTGGTAGCGCGCCATGATCGCCGCCTGCCCGCTCATGGACAGCGTGCGCACGAGGCCGGCGCCGTCCACCACGGCCACCTCGGCGTCGTTGCTCTCGTACTGCGCGCGGCGCGTGATGTCTTCCGTCGAACCGTCCGAATAGTGCGCGTAGACGGCGAACTGCTGCTGGCGCTGGCGGGCGAGGACGCGCTGCTCGGGGAAGACGGAGATCTTCACGAGCGTCGGGTCCTTCTCGTCGCCCCAGGGCATGCCGGCGGCGATCCAGCGGCGGACGATCTTGTACTCGTCGCTGGCGGGGTCCATCTTGCGGCCGCCGCCGTGGGGCGATTGACCGGTCGCCTTCAGGAGGAAGAGCGAGGCGTCCGGCGAGGTGGGCATGAGGCGCCGGCCGCGGCCCTCCTTCACGAGCGTCTGGAAGTCGAGTTCCGGCTCGAAGCCGAGCAGCGAGAGCTTGAAGCCGTTCTGCCCGCTGGCCTTGCCGTGGCAGCCGCCGGAGTTGCAGCCGAGCTTCGTGAAGATCGGCACCACTTGATTGGTGAAGTTCAGCGGCAGGTTCTCGCCGATGTTCTTGGCGCTCACGCTGACGCTCGCGGTCTTGCCGCCGTGGCTGACGGTGATCTCCGAAGTGCCGTTCGCCAGCGGCACGGCGCGCCCGGCGGCGGTGACGCTCGCGATCTTCGCGTCCTTCACGGCGTACTTGGCCTCGTGCGTGAGGTCGAGCATTTGCCCGTCGGCGAGCGTCGCGGTGACGATGAGCTGCGCCGCGTCGTCGCCGTTCTTCAGCTCGACCTTCGCCGGATGGACGGCGAGCGATTGAATGGCGGGCGATTGGGCGTAGCCGGCGTTGGCGAGGGCGACGGCGAGCGCCGCGAGGACGAATCGCATGGGGAGAATCCCTTCGGCGGGAAGTCGGCGGAGTCGGGACGGCGGGCAAGGATAGGACGAAACGCCGCAAGTGCGCGTTCCGTCGTCCGGTCCGCCGGGTGTGGCAGGTACGGGAATTGTCGCCGCGCGGCGGGGGTTTTGCAAGGGGAATCCGAGAAGGGGACTGTCACCTTTTGTATTGACCGATTTTATTTAATTCGCTCAATATAAAAGGTGACAGTCCCCTTTGTTTTCCCTTGGTGCTCGGCCACGCGGGGTACAACCTGCTGCTGGTGTATCTGGCCGACTGATACGCCCCGTCAATCCTCTAGAATATTGATATCAACACGATTTGATCGATACTCTTTGTCGGCATATATCATTGAAACAAGTATCTTGTATCGACCGGGAGGCACGGGATGTTCGGTACCGGATAAAATCGAAGTTACGGTGAATTCGTGATCTTTACCCGATTCGATGACGAGGTGCTGTTGGTCTCGAACAATGGAAAATCGATGTGCATAGGAAATCGACTCGACGACTTTGTCATGATCTCCGATTAACTGGATGGTCATCGTTTCGAGCGGATCCACGGTCCAGGCGAAATCCACCGGATCGTTGGAGCGATTGGAGATCTTCAAAAGCGCGCTCAAACGTAGTGGATTCCTCACTTGAGTGATAGGCAATTCCAATTTCAATTCGAGCACGGCATGATTCTTTTTCACGCGTGAACCAAACACCTGTAGCAAGGCGAATGCACTCGATATGGCGATCAAAGCGACGAACAAGTTGCTTCGGTACTTCATAGGATGGGACCTCTTTCAAAGGGGACTGTCACCTTTTTTATCGAGCGATTTAATTTAATCGGTCAATAGAAAAGGTGACAGTCCCCTTTATCGCCGCGACACCTGGCTCGCGTCGAACTCCACGCCGACCAGCGCGGACACCGGCACCGATTCGCCGGCGTACGTCGTGAAGCCCCGCCGCAGGTGCACGCGCCACAACGCCGGCGCCTTCGACGCCTTCAGGCGCGCCAGCAACTGCTTCCCCTTCTCGCCGTCGATCGCCGGCAGCGTCGTCGTCCGCGGCTGGCCCGGCTCCAACGGCGCGTCGTCCAGTTCCTGGCCGCGAATGTACTCCCGGCCGGAATGCACGAACGGCCACGGGATCGGCCCGCCGGAGAACGTTTCGCTGCCCACGACCACGGCAGTCAGCGGTGGCGGATCGTTCGGGGCGGCGTAGCGGTTGAACGCCGGGTCGAACGGGTGGAACGGCCGCGTCGAGCGGTTCGTCACGCGAGCGGTCAGCACGAGACACTCGATGTCGCGGGGGCGGCCGGTCTCGGACTTCACCTCCCAGCGCGTGCGGCGTTCCTCGATCGTCAGCGGCTCGAATTCCAGCTCGCCGACCAGCAACTTGCCGCCGAGCTTCACCGTCAGCTCCTTCGGAAAGGGGCGGTTCAGATCGACCGGCAGGGCGGTCGGCTTCCTGCGGTCGGCGGCGTGGTACTGGCCGAAGTAGTCGGGGATGGCGGCGAAGGGATGCGCGGCGGGGCGCAGCCAGCCGGCGGCGGCGACGACCGTGGCGACGACGGCGTAGGCGGCGAGCGGCCAGATGAAGCGGGCGCGGCGGTCGGGCCGCACGAGCGGCGGGCGCGCCGCGGACAGGCGCGGCGCCGGCGGCGCGGTCGCGTTCGTGCGGCCGAACTTCGCGAACGGATCGACCACCTCATCCGCGCGCGCCGGCGGCGCCGGGGTCGCCACCGGCGCCGGCGCCGGTTCGCTTTTCACCAGGAGCGCGAAGTCGGGCTGGGAGAGGTCCTTCTGCACCATCGGTTCGGGCGACTCGATGGTGGTGCGCGGGATCTCGGCGGGGTCGAGCGCGTCGGTCGGCCGGAGGGGGCGCGGTTCGTCCGGGGCGGCGAAGTCGATCAGGCCGGAGGATCGCGGCGTCGGTTCGCCGAGGTCGGGGACCACGATCGGCTTGTGGGCGGCGGGGGCGGCGAAGACGCTGTCGTCGGAGGCGGCCTCCTCGCCGAAGATGCTTTCGGCGCCTTCGCGGGGGGGCGGGGCGAAGCGGGGCAGCGGCGGATCGAGGGCGTCGGAGGGTTCGGCGGGGGGCGGCGGGTCGGCGAGCGGCGAGGGGAAGGCGGACTTGCTGGGCGTCGCCGCCGGCGCGACGACGACCTGGCGGCAGTGGGGGCAGCGGACCGATTTCCCCATCCATTCCAGGCCGACGCTCATGCGGCGCGTGCACTGGGGACAGGCGAACGACAAGGGTTGCATGGTCTCCGTCTTCCGCGGGGAGGTCCGGGGAACCGGACGACGGGTGGGTGAAGGTCACTGTACCATTCGGTAGTCGGCCGACCGGGAAAAATCGAGGGGCGCGGTTCGTTTCGCGCCGGGCGGGGGAATTCGCGCCGGGCGGGAGCGGGGAATCAGCCCTCCGCGCGATTTTGCTTCCGCCCCGAAATTGAACTATGGGTTAGGTGCCGCCCATCCGTCTCCGCCGGACCGGGCCTCCTATTGTCATGGATCGGATCGTGCGATGCCGGTTCCCGTGTCGTCCCAACTCGAGCCGCTGCCCGGCTACAAGCTGATCGACCGCCTCGGTCGGGGCGGCTTCGGCGAGGTGTGGCGCGTGGAGGCGCCCGGCGGCCTGCAGAAGGCGATGAAGTTCGTCTTCGGCGACCTGAACGACCTGGACGACGACAACATCCGCGCCGCCGAGCAGGAACTGAAGGCGCTCGAGCGCGTCAAGAACATCCGCCATCCGTTCATCCTCTCCCTGGAACAGTGGAAGATCGTCAACGGTCAGCTCATCATCGTGATGGAGCTGGCGGAGCGGAATTTGTGGGACCGCTTCAAGGAATGCCGCGGGCTGGGGATGCCGGGGATGCCGGGGATTCCGCGGGAGGAACTGCTGGGCTATCTGGCCGAGGCGGCGGAAGCGCTCGACCTGATGAACACGAAGTATCACATTCAACACCTGGACGTGAAGCCGCAGAATTTGTTCCTGATGTTCAACCACGTGAAGGTGGCGGACTTCGGGCTGGCGAAGGCGTTCGAGGGAGGCCGGGGGACGGTGACGGGGGGCGTGACGCCGGTGTACGCCGGCCCGGAGACGTTCGAGGGGTACGTGAGCCGGTTCACGGACCAGTACAGCCTGGCGATCGTGTTCCAGGAGCTGCTGACGGGGACGCGGCCGTTCAACGGAAGCAACACGAAGCAGTTGGTGATGCAGCATTTGAACGGGACGCCGGACCTGGAGCATTTGCCGGGGGCGGATCGGCCGGTGGTGGGGCGGGCGCTCTCGAAGAAGCCGGAGGATCGCTGGCCGAGCTGCATGGACCTGGTGCGGGCGTTGCGGGCGAGCGGCTCGCCGGCGTCGGGTTCGGGGTCGGTGGGTCGGGAGGAAACGACGGCGAACCGGTCGCCGCGGGGGATGTCGGCGGCGACGCAGATCCTGATGGGCGGGGACGTGACGCCGGTGGGGGAATCGCCGGATCCGGCGCGGACGGCCGCGGCGGAGACGTTGAAGCCGAAGCCGCGATCGGGCGAGACGCCGGCGAATCCGCGGTCGCGGGCGCTGGCGCCGGGGGCGGCGGCGGCGGGCGGCCCGACGCCGAATCCGTACGCGGCGCCGCGGCTGGTGACGCCGAAGACGATGGCGTCGCAGGGGGGCCTGCCGGAGCTGCGGCCGGCGGCCACGCTGGCGCGGCCGGCGGTGGTCACGTCGCGCATGAGCGACCTGGGCCTGATCGGCCCGGTGCGGCAGGGCGACGGCGCGCTGATGCCGGCGATCATCGTCGGCGCCGGCACCACCGGCCTGTTCGTTTTGCGGGCGCTCAAACGGATCCTCCGCGAGCGCTTCGGCCCCGATCCGCTGCCGCACCTGCACCTGCTGTACACCGACGCGGAAGCGGTGGCGGCGGCGACCAACCCGAACGCGCCCGACGCGCTGGCGGCGTCGGAGGTGTACGTCGCGAAGCTGAACCGCGCCGCGCACTACCTGCAGCGCGACGGGCTGCCGTCGGTCGAGGCGTGGATGCCGAAGGGGCTTCTGTACAAGCTCTCGCGGAATCCCGGGGCGGCCGCCGGCGTCCGCGCCTACGGGCGCCTCGCCCTCGCCGACCACTACAAGGGGATCGTCCAGCGCGTGCGGCAGGGGATCGAGGCGTTCGTTTCGGACGGGCCGATCGACGCGGCGGCGGCGCGGACCGGCCTCGGCCTGCGCACCAACCGCCCCCGCGTCTACGTGGTGGCGAACACCTGCGGCGGCACCGGCGGCGGCATGTTCCTCGACCTCGCCTACCTCCTCAAGCACGAACTGCGGCAGATCGGCGTGGCGAAGCCCGAAATCGTCGGCGAGCTGCTGGTGCCGGCGGCGGACAAGACCGGCGCCAAGGGCCTGCCGCTGGCGAACACCTACGCGGCGCTGCAGGAGCTGGGGCACTTCCACGCCGGACGGAACCGCTACTCGGCGCGCTTCGTCCAGAACGAGGCGATCTCCGACGCCGACGGCCCCTTCGCCCGCTGCAACCTCGTGCAGCTCGATAGCCGCGTCGGACCCACCGAACTGGCGTACGCGGCGGGGCTGGTGGCGCGCACGCTGTTCCTCGAACTGTTCACGCCGACCGGGCGCGTCATGGACTCGGTGCGCGGCGAGGCGTTCGCGCTCAACAAGGCCGGCACCCCCGTCGTGCAGGCGACGGGCGTGTACCGCCTGAGCTGGCCGCGCCACGAACTCCTCGAGATCGCCACGCGCCGCTTCGGCCAGCGGCTGCTCCAGCGCTGGATGGTCAAGGACGCCGTCCACCTGCGCGAGCCGGTGCAGCAGTGGCTGGACGAGCAGTGGCGCGAGCGGAACCTGGACCTGGAAGTGGTGGTGGAGGACTTCAACGCGGCGGTGAAGGAGTCGATGCGGGAGGAGCCGGAGCGCGTGTTCTCGGCGTTCGTGTCGCCGCTGCGGCAGCGCACGGGGACGGCGGGGCGGCTGGACCACGAGGCGGCGTACGACGTGCTGGAGCAGTTGGTGAAGGTGGTGGGTACGCCGGAGATCGACGCCGAGAAGCCGCCGAGCCTGGCGCAGGTGCTGGCGGAGCGTCACAAGCGCCTGGCCGCGGATTTCGAGGGGCACCTGTCGGCGATGGCGGTGGCGTTCATCGAGCAGCCGCAGTACCGCCTGGGCGGGGCGGAGGAAGTGCTCGCGCAGATGATCGCGCGCCTGAAGCGCACGGTCGCCGGGCTGGAGTCGGTGCGCGAGGGGATCTGGGACGACGCGCTCGACGCGTATTCGCATCTGGCGCAGGTGCTGGCGGGCGAGGCGCCGAGCCTGGCGCTCGCGATCATCGGATCGCGCAAGTCGGTCTCGACCGCGGAATTCCTGAGCGCGCTCGAGAGCTACCCGAACAAGCGCCTGCGGCTGCACGTGCTGGACGCCACGCTGTCGATCTACCGCAAGCTGCTGGCCAGCGCGCCGGAATTCGTGCGCGAGATCGGCTACTGCCGCCAGCGGCTCCAGGAGATCCACGACGCGATCCCGGCGCCGGACCGCGTCGCCCCGTACCTCACCGGGCCGGGGCGCATGATCCTGCCGCAGGGCGTGGAAGGGCTGGACGGCGCCGCCGACCAGTTCCTCGGCACGCTGGCGCCGCAGGACATCCTCGCCTTCGATGCCCAGCTCCAGACCGAGATCGCCAAGAAGTACCGCAGCCTCGTGAACGTCTGCGTCCACGCGCAGCACGCGCCCGGCTTCCAGCACCTGCTCGCCGCCCAGTCGCGCCTGTTCCTGGAATCGCGGCTGGACAAGTCGGACGCGGCCGAGGTGTTCTTCCGCCACCGCGGCGACGCGGCGCCGAACACGCCGAAGATGCTCATGAACTCCTTCGAGGAGGCGGCGCCGGACCTGACGAGCATGTCCGGCAAGCCGCAGATGGAAGCGACGATCCTCGCCGCCCCCGCCGGGCCGGCGGGCGAGCGGTTCCGCCAGACGGCCGAGGCCCTGTTGCCGGGCATCGGCTTCATCCCGGCGGCGCTGCCCGACGAGATCGCCTTCGTGCGCGAGTACCCGCTCCTGCCGCTGGCGGAGCTGCCCCAACTGGCGCCCCACGCCCGCGAGGCGTACGCGCAGCAGGTGGCGAACGACAACAACCCCCACACCCGCGGCGACGTGCCGTGGGCCCCGGCCGAATCGTCGGCCATCGGCTGAGTCGAACCCCGCGCGGTCGGTCCGCGCCTTTGCCCCGCGAGTGCGCCATGGCGGTCCACTTCGAAGCCAACGTCGAACCGGTGCCCGGCTACCGGCTCCTCGACCGCCTCGGCAGCGGCGGCTTCGGCGAAGTCTGGAAATGCATCGCCCCCGGCGGCATCTACAAAGCCATCAAGATCATCCACGGCGACCTCCGCAGCCAGGACAACGACCTCGTCCGCTACGCCGAGCAGGAACTCAAGTCCCTCGAACGGGTCAAGCAGGTCCGCCACCCGTTCCTCCTCGCCATCGACCGCTACGACATCGTCGACGGCCGCCTCCTCATCATCATGGAGCTGGCCGACTGCAACCTCTGGGACCGCTTCCGCCAGCACCGCCAGAAAGGCCTGCCCGGCATCCCCCGCGACGAGCTGATGCTCTACATGCAGGAGGCCGCCGAGGTCCTCGACCTCATGAACGGCGAGCACGGCCTGCTCCACCTGGACGTGAAGCCGCAAAACATCTTCCTCCAGTGGAACCACGTGAAGGTCGGCGACTTCGGCCAGGTGAAGGACCTGCAGGGCCTCGCGGCGCAGGTGACCGGCGGCATCACGCCCGTCTACGCCGCCCCGGAGACGTTCGACGGCATCGTCACCCGCGCCTGCGACCAGTACAGCCTCGCCTGCGTCTATCAGGAGCTGCTGACGGGCCAGCGGCCCTTCGACGGCACGAGCATGAACCAGCTGCTGATGCAGCACCTGGCCGCGCCGCCCAACCTCGCGCCGTCGCCGGCGGAGGATCGGCCCGCGCTCGCCCGCGCGCTCGCCAAGAAGTCCGAGGAGCGCTTCCCCACCTGCGCCGAGTTCGTGCGCGCCCTGCGCGTCGGCGCC
>CAYVRB010000150.1:3802-15095 GCA_964453375.1 uncultured Alcaligenaceae bacterium | reverse complement strand
CTCGCGACCAGCTTGTCGCGATTCCCGTCACCCCCACCCCGTCCCTCCCCCTTCGAGGGGGAGGGGGAAAAGGCGCACAACGACCGAGATCAAGCGACCCGTCAACGAAGAAACCCGCGGGCGTGGCCCGCGGGTTTCGGCGATCCGAAGATCGGTTCACGTTCAGCAACCGCCGCCGCAGCTCTTCTTGGCGAAGAGGCCGCGGAGCAGGCCGCCGCGGGCTTTGCCGCAGGTCGACGCGGTGTGGCAGCCGCTATCGCACGACGAGCCGCACGGGACTTGGATCGTTTCCTGGTACGGCGTGCAGGTCGTGTAGGTTTCCGTCTTCATCTCGGTGACGGTTTCGCAGTGGGCGACCTTGCGGGTCCCTTCCTTCTTCACCGTCTTCCAGGTGCAGGTCGGCACCGTGATTTCCTTCTCCTCGGCGACGACCTTGCAGACCTTGCGGGTGGCCTTCACGGTCTCCTGAACGATCTTCTGCACGTTCACCATGACCTGCTTCGGCTCCTGCACGACCTTGCAGACCTTGCGGACGCCGGTCTTGGTTTCCGGCTTGCAGGTCGTGACGTTCACCATCACGTCTTTCTTCTCTTCGACGACCTTGCAGACCTTGCGGGTGCCGGTCTTCGTCTCGGTCTTGCAGGAGGTGACGTTGACGGTGATTTCCTTCTTCTCCTCGATCGTCTTGCAGACCTTGCGGGTGCCGGTCTTGGTCTCGGTCTTCCAGGTGGTGACGGGGACCTTCACGGTCTCCTTCTTCTCGACCTTTTCGTAGACGGTGCGGGTGACGGTCTGCATTTCGGTGACGGTGTTGCAGGCCGGGGCGCGCGCGGCGGGGGCGCAGGCCGAGGCCGTGGCGCAACCGGAGGAGCCGCCGCCGCAGAGGCGGGCGAAGAGTCCGCCGCGGGACTTGCCGCAGGGGGAGCAGGACGCCGCCGGGGCGCAGCCGCCGCAAGCGGAGGCGGTGCCGCAGGTGGTCGCGGGGGCGCACGCCGGGGCGCACGGCACGGTCTTCGTGACGGGCACTTGCTCCGTCACCGTCTTCGGCACGCATTCCCACCACGTGCGGACTTCGTCCTTCGTCGAGTGGACGGCCACTTGCTCCGTGTATTGGTACGGCTCATCGACCCAGACCTTCTTGCATTCGACGATGGTCCGCTTCTCGGGGGTCACGACGGGCACCATCACGGTGTAGCTGTACGGCTCGTCGGTCCAGACTTGCTTGCACTCGGTCACCGTCCGCTTTTCCTGCGTCGTGTGCGGCACCATCACGGTGTAGCTGTACGGTTCATCGCTCCACACCTGCTTGCATTCGGTCACCGTGCGCGGCTCCTGCACCGTTACGCACTTGTTGACCTTGTACTCGTACGGCTCGTCCGTCCACACGTTCGAGTGAACCGTGACCTTCTTCTTCTCGGTCCCCATCTCGGCGACCTTTTCCTCCCAGCTGTACTTCTCGTCCTTCCACGTCGTCTTCTGGACTTGGACGGGCACTTGCCGGGTGTGGGTTTCGGTCTTGTACTTGGTGACCACCTTGGTGGTCATGGCCGGGGCGCAAGGCGCGGCCGGGGCGCACGGGGCCGCGGGGGCGGCGCAGGGCGAGGCGGTCGCGCAGCCGCCGCAGGGGGCCGGGGCCGCGGCGCACGTGGTGGCTTCGCCACCGCAGCCGCTCTTGAACTTGCCGCCGAACGCGAAGCTCGTACCGGGTGCGGTCGCCAGCCACGCGGCGGCGCCGAGAACGGACGCCAGGAACAGACGGGACTTCATCAGAGACTCCGAGGACTGAGGATGGTCGGACTGACCCGAATCCCCGACGCGGGGCTGGGCGACTGCAATCGTTCCGCCATCCCTGACGGCACCGGGATAAAATAACTACCCAATCTGTGCAGTATTTCCAGTCGTCCCAAAGATTACAGATTCGGCGAACCCCCGACAACGATTTCCCCGCATAATCGTTCTATTTTTTTCCCGCGACGGTCCGGTCCGGCCGACTTTGCGTTTTGGTTCTGGCGACCCGAACCATTCCGAATACGATTTCCCCAGTTCGACTCAAGACCCGGCACGTCTTTCGCGCCGCTTTCTCCCTGGAGTGACTCGATGACCGCGATCCGTCTCGCCGCCCTGCTCCTCCTCGCCGGGCTGTTCGCCGCCCCGGCGCGGGCCGAGGACAAGAAGGAAAGCAAAGCCGAGGAGGGCTGGGTCCAGCTCTTCAACGGCAAAGACCTCACCGGTTGGAAGATCCCG
Organism: uncultured Alcaligenaceae bacterium; assembly: GCA_964453375.1. Classification (GTDB taxonomy): domain Bacteria; phylum Planctomycetota; class Planctomycetia; order Gemmatales; family Gemmataceae; genus Limnoglobus. The sequence continues at coordinate 12,851 of CAYVRB010000150.1, read as the reverse complement.
AACCCGCCGAGCGGCGAGTTCGAATCCGTCTCCAAGAAGGAAGTCGACGGCAAGGTCGTCGCCTTCGTCGGCAAGACCAAGGCCAAGAAGGACAAGAACGGCAACGAAACGCCCAGCAAGGAGATCACCCTCTGGGAAGTGAAGGACGGGATCATCGTCGGCGGCGGACCGGCCAGCCACATCTTCAGCGAGCGCGGCGACTACGAGAACTTCCACTACCGCATCGAAGTGAAGATCAACGACAAGGGGAACAGCGGCCAATACTTCCGCACCGAGTTCGGCCCCGGATTCCCGAAGGGCTACGAGTGCCAGATCAACGCGACCCACGGCGACGCCGTGAAGTCCGGCAGCCTCTACCCCGCCAACGGCATCGACCGCGACGAGAAGCACCTCGTCCGCAAGGCGAACCACAAGCCCGACGAGTGGTTCACGCAGGAAGTGATCGCCAACGGACCGAAGGTCACGATCATCACCAACGGCAAGACGGAAGTCGACTACACGATCCCCGGCGAGAAGTGGTTCAAGAAGGGCCACTTCGCCCTGCAAGGGCACGACCCCGGCTCGATCATGATGTTTAAGAAGATCGAAGTAAAAGAGATCAAATAGATCGGGCGAAGCCCGCGGACGACCGTCCGCGGGCTTTCATCCGAACGCGGCGCTCAATCTCAGATGCGTCGCGATATCCAGCGATTCGGCCCGCACGTTCCCGTCGATCCCCAGTTCTTCCAGCTTGTCATCGACGACGCTTTTCTCGATGCGCCCCGTCGGGAAGCCGGCGAGCGCCCCGCGCAGGTTCTTCCGCCGGTGGACGTACAGCCCGCGCAGGAAGTCCCGGAACTTCGCCACGTCGCCAACGAGTTTCCGCTTCTCCGGGTTCGACTTGATGAGCGTGATGGCCGAGTCGACCTTCGGCTGCGGGTGGAAGTTCGTCGGCCCGACCTTGCGCACGGTCTCGACGTCGGCGATCGACTGCACCAGCACGGAGAGCGCGTTGTAGTCCTTCGTGTTCGGCACCGCCTTCAGCCGCTCCGCGATCTCCCACTGCACCATCACCACCATCCGCTCGATGTCGGCCCGCGCCACCAGCAGGTTCACGATCAGCGGCGTCGCGATGACGTAGGGAAGGTTCGCGATCAGCTTCTTCACGCCGGGCACCGCGTCCCACGCCGCCATCATGTCCGGGTTCAGGACGCTCTTCTTCGCCAGGCAGTCGCCGTGCAGATACGTGACATTGTGTCGCGGGCCGACGATTTCGCGCGCCACTGGCGCCAGCGACGAATCGATCTCGACCGTAATGACGCGCCCGGCCGCCTCGGCGAGCTTCGCGGTCAGCGATCCGGTGCCGGTGCCAACTTCGAGGACGGCGTCGTTCTTCGTGAGTTCGCCGGCGCGGACGATCAAATCGAGCAGGTTGATGTCGACGAGGAAGTTCTGGCCGAGCTTACTCTTGGCTGCGAGGCCGTGGGCGGCGAAGAGTCGGCGCAGGTACGAAAGCGTCTGGCGGGGCGTCGGCGCGGAGTCGGGTGTCATCCGGTGATGATAGAGTTTTTCCAGCCGGCCGCGTCCTCCCCGTCGAGTCGCAGCGTCAGGCACTTGGCGCTGCCGCCCGCCTTCAGGAACTCGTCGAGCTCCACTTCGATCGAGCGATAGCCCCGCGCCGCCAGCGATTCCGCCAGCTTCGGACATCGGCTGTTGTGGACGACGGTCTTCCCGACGACGACCGCGTTGCAGCCGAAACGGTGGGCCTCGTCCTCGACGACGGGAATCAGGTTCGGCACGTGCCCTTCCAGCACACGCCGGCCGTAACGGTCGAACGCATCTAGGAAGTAGATCGCCTCCGTCGGCGAGAGCGGGCAGAAGCAGGTGTCGAGATGGTAGAAGCGCGGGTTCACGAGTTCGAGCGGAAGGACGCGCGAACCGAAGCGCTGGCCGACCCACTGGTGAGCGTTGGCGTCCGACCGCTGGCGATAGCCGGCGAAGAGGATGTCGCCGCAGTAGAGGGCGTCGCCGGCCCCTTCGTGGAACAGGCCTTCGGGCAGGTGTTCGACTTCAAAACCATGACTGCGGAACCATTCGTCGAAGACGGGCGACTCCTTCGCTCGTACTTCGTGCCGGAACGAACTACTGAGAAAGAGCTTCCCGAACACGAGGCCGGCGTTCGCGGTGAAGACGAGGTCCGGCAGGCCGGCCTGCGGCTCGAGGAGTTCGATCGTCGCGCCGAGGCCGGCGAGCGTCGATCGCAGGTTGCTCCACTGCTGGAACGCGAGCTGCCGGACCGCGCCGAGCGAGCGGTTCATCCACGGGTTGATCTCGTACTCGATCCCGTAGTGGTCCGGCGGACACATCAAGATGCGGGGCATGGAAAATTCCAATGCAAGCCCCGGCACGGCAGTGCCGGGGTTTGGTTCGCGATTACTTCCCGAACGCCTCCTTCAGCACCTTTTGCAGCGAGTCCCACGACTTCTTGTCGGCCTCGGCGTTGTACTCTAGCCCTTTCACAGCCTTGTCGTCGATCCCCTTCACGGTGAAGCTGTGCTTCGCGCCGGGGTAGCTCTCGAAGGCGTAGTCCACCTTCGCCTCGTCGAAGGCCGCCTTGAATTTCGAGATCGTCTCCTCCTTGATGAAGCCGTCGTCGGCCCCGTGGCAGACCAGCACCTTGCACTTGATCTTCTTCGCATCCTCGACGGTCGGCGTCGGCAGCGCGCCGTGGAAGCTGATCGCGGCCTTCACGTCCGGGTGGCCGGTCATCGCGATCTGGAGCGAGGTGCTTCCGCCGAAGCAGTAGCCCATGATCGCGATCTTCTTCGGGTCGACGCCGTCCTGCTTCTGGAGCGTTTCGATGGCGGCCTTCGCCCGGCCGCGCCAGGTGTCGATGTTCTTGCGGACGGCCGTGGCCATCTCGCCCGCCTTCGAGGGATGTTCCGTCAGCGCGCCGTCGCCGTACATGTCGGCGCAGAAGGCGACGTAGCCGAGGCCGGCGAGCATCTTGGCGCGGTTCTTCGCGTCGTCGTTGAGGCCCCACCATTCGTGGACGACGACCACGCCGGGCCGCTTCTCCTTCGCCGCGTCGTCGTAGGCCAGCATCCCCTTGCATGTGACGCCGTCGAAGGTGTAGTCGATCGCCTTGATCTTCACCTCGGCGGATGCGAGGTTGGCGACGAGGAGCAAATGGGCGAGTGAGAGAAAACGCTTCATGGGAGCGGCTCGAAAGGAAAGAGAGATGTGGGAATTGTAGGATTTCAGCTCGCCCGTCGCTCGCGCTCCGGGCTGGTTATTTCGCGCTCAAGACTCGAATCAAGAGCGCGTACATCGCCTCCGCCGAGTCCTCCTCGTCGCGCAACCGCAGATAGCAACTCTTCTCGTCCACGATCTTGAAGCGACCGCCGGAGAGCTTGCCCAACTGTTCGGCCTTCGATTTGTTCTTGTAGCCGAAGACGAGGTCGCGACCGTCGCGGTTCACGCTGCCGATCTGCCAACGAACGCAGAGCAGCCGGACCTCCGTCGTTCGCAGCAACCATTCGGTCTCTTCGGGCAGCGGGCCGTAGCGGTCGATCAACTCCTGGCGGAAGTCGGCGAGTTGCTTTCCCTCTCGCAGTCGCGCCAATCGGCGATACACCTCGATCCGCAGTTTCTGGCCCGGTACGTAGTCGCGCGGCAGGTACGCCGGCCACGGCAGGTCGACGTGCACCTCCACCGACACCTTCGGCGGCAGGTTCTTGAGTTGCCGGACGGCGTTCTCCAGCAGAGTGCAGTACATCTCGTAGCCGAGGGCCGCGATGTGCCCACTCTGCTCGTTGCCGAGGATGTTCCCGGCCCCGCGAATTTCGAGGTCGCGCATCGCGATCTTGAAGCCGGAGCCGAGTTCGGTGAACTCCTCGATCGCCTTCAATCGCTTCTGCGCCGTCGGCGTGAGCATCTTGATCGGATTGACGATGAGATACGCCGAGGCGCGGATCTTCGTGCGTCCGACGCGACCGCGGAGCTGGTGCAGGTCCGCGAGGCCGTACATGTCGGCGTCGTCGATGAAGATCGTGTTCGCGTTCGGGATGTCGACGCCGCTTTCGATGATCGTCGTCGACACGAGGATGTCGGCCTCCTTGTTGAGAAATTTCACCATCGCGGCTTCGAGCTGGTGTTCGTCCATCTGTCCGTGGCCGTGGACGACCCGCGCTTCGGGCACCAGATGCTTCACCTTCGCGACAACTTCGAGGATGTCGAAGACGCGGTTGTGGACGAAGTAGACCTGTCCGCCGCGGTTCATCTCGCGCAGGATCGCGTGGCGGATCAGCTGGTCGTCCCAGCGGATGATGCGGGTTTCGACCGGGTGGCGGTCCGGTGGCGGGGTCTCGAGGTTCGAGATTTCGCGGATGCCGAGCAGCGAGGCGTGCAGTGTTCGCGGGATCGGCGTGGCCGTCATCGTGAGTACGTGGACCATCGCGCGCAGGCGCTTAAGCTTCTCCTTGTGCTCGACGCCGAAGCGCTGCTCCTCGTCGATGACGACGAGTCCGAGGTCGTGGAACTTGACATCGTTGCCGACGACGCGGTGCGTGCCGACGACGACGTCGACTTCGCCCTCCTGGATGCGCCGCACGATGTCCCGCTGCTGGGCGCCGGACCGGAATCGACTCAGGCACTCGACGACGAACGGATACTCGGCGAACCGTTGCGTGAAGGTGCGGAAGTGCTGCTCGGCGAGGATCGTCGTCGGCACGAGGATCGCGACCTGCTTGCCGTGGTCGATCGCCTTGAACGCGGCCCGGATGGCGATCTCGGTCTTGCCGTAGCCGACGTCGCCGCAGATGAGGCGATCCATCGGCTTCGGCTTTTCGAGGTCGCCCTTCGTCTCGTCGATGGCGGCCTGCTGGTCGGGCGTCTCCTGATAGGGGAACGCCGCCTCGAACTCGCGCTGCCAGTCCGAATCCTTCGGGAAGGCGTAGCCCGGCATCGCGGCGCGCACCGCCTGGATCTGGATCATCTCGGCCGCCACGTCCCGCAGGGCGTCCGAAATCTTCTTCTTCCGGTTCCCCCACGAGGCCCCGCCGAGTTTCGAGAGCGGCGGCTCCGCCTGCGTGCCGCCGAGGTACTTCTGAATCAGGTCGATCCGCGACGCCGGCACATAGAGGAAGACGCCGTCCTTGAATTCGAGGATCAGATTCTCCTCGACGGCGTCGCGGGCCTGTTCGTGCTCGTCGGTGTACGCTTCCGGCGCATGCAGAAGGGCCGAGGTTTTCTCCAGGATCTTCATGCCGCGGAATCGGGCGATCCCGTGCGCGACGTGGACGACGTAGTCCCCTTCGTTCAGGTCGAGGAACGTGTCGATCGCGCGCGATTCGACTTTCCGCGAGCTTCCCTTCGCGGTTTCCTTGACGCCCGGCGGCAACAGATCCTTGTGGAAAAGTTCGTGGCTCCCGAGGACCACGACGTTTGGCCCGACGAGCCGGAATCCGGTGCGGACGTGGCCGGTGACGAGCGCGAGGCGGTGCGACTGCGCGAGGTTGCCGGTCTTGAGCACGTCCGTGAGCCGGTGGACCTCCGCCTCCGACTGGCACGCGATCAGTACGCGGCCGTTCGCGCCGACGGCGTCCAGTTCATCCCGCACTCGCTGGACGTTTCCGCTGAACCGTTCGACCGATTCGACATGCAGGTGGACGCTGGCCTCGACCGACGTGCGCGGCATCGCCGTCAGCGTCACGCTCGGGAACTTTAGGAGCTGCGAGAAGACGCCTTCGACGGTGAAGAGGCCCGTCGGGTCGGCGACGCGCTCGAAGAAGTGCTTGCCTTGCTCTTTCAGGTCGTTCGGCTCGACCAGTACGATCCACGTATCCGCCGGCAGATAATCGGCGAGGAAGCCCGCGGACGACCGTCCGCGGGCGCTGCCCGTCTCGACTCCCAAGATCGTGATCGATTTCCGCTTCTCCAAGCTCCGCTGCGATCCCGCCGCGAAGAGGCGGATCGATTCGAGTTCGTCGCCGAAGAATTCGAGCCGTACCGGATCGGGCGTGTCGGGCGGGAACAAGTCGAGGATGCCGCCGCGCTTGGCGAACTCGCCGGGGTACTCGACCGCCTCGACGCGCTTGTAGCCGTTGGCGACGAGCCACTCGAGCAACTCGTTCACGTCGACGACTTCGCCAGGCGTCAGCGAGCGTCCGCGGCTGGCGAGGTCGGCACGCACCGGCACCGGCTGCACGACGGCGGCCATCGACGCGATCACGAACGGCGGAGATTCTTCGGTGCCGAGCTTTTGCAGGATGCGGAGGCGTTCGGCCGTTTCGGGCGCGAGTCGGCCCTGATGCGTCGGCGCGGGCCAGGTTTCCCAGGCGGGAAAGGCGATCGGCTTACGGCCGAGGAAGCTCGCGAGATCTTCGGCGACGGTGCCGACGTCGGCGACCGTGGGCACGACGACGAGCAGTCCGGCCGGTTTCTCCTGCGCGAGCGCCGCGATGGCGAGCCCCGCCGAGGAACCCCACGCGCCGTCGATGGTGCCGCTTTCGAGTTGCCGGAGCGCCGCGCGCAGTCCCGCCCAGCCGTCGGCCGCGCGGAGCAAGGCCGGCAGGTCGCCGAGGTGCAGGGGCGTCGCTTCCGTCTTCAAGCGGGGGAATTGTAGCCGGGAGGTTCCGTTTTGACTCAGAACTCACGACTCAGTACTCAGAACTCATTTTTGTAATCGAGTCATGAGTTATGAGTTCTGAGTCGTGAGTTTTCAATCCGTATCTACCAATCTGTTGATTCCATTCCGACTGGAAGTCGCGTATCATCGGGCGAACCTCGGAGGCCTCGCCATGCCCACCTTCAGCCGCCGTCAACTCCTTGTCGCGGCCGCCGTCGCTTCGCTGCCGTCCGTCGCAACGGCCGCGACTCCGAATTTCATCAAGGACGAGAACGCCAAGCCCGGCACCACCGACTGGCAGCTCACCTACGCCAAGTTCGACGCGAAGGCGAAGTACCGCTCGTCGCTCATCGAAGGCTATTGCAACCGCACGAGCGTCTCGGCCGGGGACATCCTCACGTTCCAGGTCAGCACGCAGCCAGCGACGCCGTTTCGCATCGAGATCTACCGCCTCGGCTATTACCAGGGCCTCGGCGGACGGCACATCCAGACGTTCGGCCCGTTCGCCGGCAAGCCGCAGGAAACGCCGCCGGTCGGCGGGAAGCGACTGCGCGAGTGCAAGTGGGACTCCTGCATGGGCGTCGCCATCCCGAACGACTGGCCGAGCGGCGTCTACATCGGCAAGCTCGTCGCCGAGAAGCACCGCTACCAGAGCTACGTCACTTTCATCGTCCGCGATCATCGCAAGGCCGACTTCCTCTTCCAGTGCAGCACAAACACCTGGCAGGCCTACAACAAGTGGCCGGAGAACCACTCGCTCTACGACAACGACCATCCGTCGAAAAAGCCGCTCGTCAGCGGCGTGCAGGTCAGCTTCAGCCGGCCGTACGCGAAGTACCCGCAGGTGGTCGATCACGCCCTCTCGCTGGGCAGCGGCGAGTTCCTGCTCTGGGAATTCCCCATCGCCCATTGGATCGAGCAGCAGGGCTACGACGTCACCTATTGCTCGAACGACGACATCGACGATCGCGGCGTCGACTTCATCACGCGCGCCAAGACCTTCCTCTCCGTCGGCCACGACGAGTACTGGACCCGCAAGCAATACGACGACTGCATCGAAGCGGTGAAGAAGGGCGTCAACTTCGGCTTCTTCAGCGGCAACTCCGTCTGCTTCGTCGTTGAACGAGAAAACCCGTGGGTGCTCGAGCGAGTCGGCCGCTACGGCGGCATCCGGCCCGGCGAGGAGAAGTACATGGAAGATCTGCCCGTGAAGGCGCCGAACGAAAACCTCCTGATCGGCGCGCAGACCGTGTCGCCGTTCAATGGCTCCGGCGACTGGATCTGCGTGAAGCCCGATCACTGGGTCTTCGCAGGAACCGGGATGAAGAAGGGCGACCGCATCCCCGGCCTCGTCGGCTGGGAATTCCACGGCGACCCGGCCGACATCAAAGGCCTCGAAATCGTCGCCGCCGGCAAGACGATCAACGGCGGCGAAGCCGAGTCGCACTGGGAAGCGACGATCTACCCCGGCCCGAAGGGGAACACGGTCTTCAACGCGAGCACGATCTTCTGGGCGATGGGCCTGAGTGCGCCGCCGGGCTTCATCCTGCCGCACGTCCACAACGGCCGGCCGCACGGCGTGGATGCGCGCGTGCAGCGGATCACGAAGAACCTGTTCGAGAAGTGGAAGCAATGAATCGGTCTTTCAATCGGCCCGTTCAATCGCCAGAATGATGGGGTCCATCCGAGGAACATGCCGTGACGTTCGCCGTGCTCGAGCCATCGCAATGGGTCGACGATCCGGACTACCCCGACGACGACGGGAAGCCGATGAGCGACAACACGCTTCAGTACGATTGGATCTCCATTCTGAAATGGAGCCTCGAATTCCAATTCGCGGACGCGCCGGACGTCTTCGTGGCCGGCAACCTGCTCTGGTATCCGCGCCGGAAACTCCCCGGCGAGAAAGGGTATCCGCCCCGCACGGCGCCGGATGCGATGGTCGTGTTCAATCGTCCGAAGGGCTATCGCGGCAGTTACCGGCAATGGCTGGAGAACGATGTTCCGCCCACCGTCGTCTTCGAGGTCTGGTCGCCGAGCAACGACGCCGAGGAGATGAACGAAAAGCGGCAGTTCTACGACGACTACGGCGTGGAGGAATTCTACCTCATCCGGCCCGTACCCGAGAAGACGACGACCGTGAAAGGCTGGCATCGGGAGAACGGTCGGCTCGTGGGAATCCCGTCGATCAATGACTGGGTCAGTCCCAGACTCGGCATTCGATTCGAAATGGCGCGAGGCCAGTTGCGGATCTTCCATCCGGATGGTTCGCTTTTCACCGATCCGCTCGATTCGGCCCGACAAGCCGTAGACGAGCGCAAGCGCGCCGAGCGGGAGCGGAAGCGGGCCGCGAAGAATCGCCGGACCGCCGAGGCCGAAGCGAAGCGCGCCGAGGCCGAAGCGAAGCGCGCCGAGGCCGAAGCGAAGCGCGCCGAGGCCGAA
>CAYVRB010000150.1:0-3702 GCA_964453375.1 uncultured Alcaligenaceae bacterium | reverse complement strand
GCGAAGCGCGCCGAGGCGTTGGCCGCCAAACTGCGCGAACTCGGCGTCGATCCCGAGGCTATTTGAAATGAAATCGGGGACGAAAACGGGGACGCGGCTCTTTTCTGAGGGAACGAGCCGCGTCCCCGATGTTCCGTCTGTAGTGGACCCCGATTCTTGGACCACCGGCTTAGTTAGTTCGACTGGCATTTGAACGATTTGCCGAGTATAGGTGGGGCCTCCAATCCCGGAGGGGATCATGGCCCGCAAAGTTCGCTCGATTCGCACGCCGGAGTTCAAGGCCAAGGTGGCCCTCGCGGCCGTCCAGGGGCAGCAGACCACCGCCCAACTGGCCTCGCTCCACGGCGTCCACCCGATCCAGATCACCCAGTGGAAGAAGCAACTGCTCGCCGGCGCCGCCGGCGCCTTCGCCGTCGGCGCCAAGCCCGACCCGGGCCAGGCCACGCTGGTGACGGAGTTGTTCGAACGGATCGGGCGACTCGACATGGAACTGGAGTGGCTCAAAAAAAAACTCGCCGGCCTCGGCTAGCGTGCGGCGGAGCCTGCTGGAGCCGTCGCATCCGACGCTCAGCCTGCGGCGGCAGTGCGACCTGCTCGACCTGCCGCGGAGCACGGCGTACTACACGCCGGCGTCGGAGAGCGCGGACAACCTGGCGCTCCTGCGCGAGATCGACGGGGTGTACTTGGAGAATCCCAGTTACGGTTCGCGGAGCCTGACGGCGGTGCTGGCGAACTCGGGCTGGGCGGTGAACCGCAAGCGGGTGCAGCGGTTGATGCGGCTCATGGGGATCGCGGGGGTGACACCGCGGTGTCAGCGGACGTCGAAGCCGCATCCGGGGCACCGGGTGTTCGCGTATTTGCTGCGAAACGTGGCGATTACGCACCCGGACCAGGTCTGGAGCACGGCGAGATAGTCCAATCGCAAATGACAAAACCGGCCGGACTCGCCGGCCGGTCCCACGGGAAATGCATATCGGATCTCGACGGACGTTCCCGTGACGACAACGCGGTCCACAAGCAGTTCGGTCAGTTGGCGTTTGCGTGCGAAGTCGGTTTCGTCGAGACCTTGGCGAACACGTTCTGAGAAGGCTTCGGCCCCGCGAGCGAGAACGGCGAGATCGCAAGCCTGATTGGCTTCGCCATCGAGGATCGCCTCTTGCTGAAGCAGGGACGCCTCGCGGCGATCCAAATCGCGTCGGCGTCGCTGATACTCCGCCAGGGAAACGATCCCGCCCAGGTAGGCGTCGGTGAGACGCTCGACTTGCTGCGTCACGGCCGCTCGGCCACGTTGGAGGTTCTCCCGCCGAGACTGCAACTCCTGTGGCAACCAGCAGCCTCCCGCGGCTCGCTGCAGCGCCCTGGCCACACGATCGGGCTGCTGCAACAGTTGCGACAGATCGTCCCAGACTAGCGGGTCCAATGTGTCGGCGCGAATGAACCGGGACTTGCAAGTCGTTCCGTTGCGACGACGGACCTGTTGGGTCTTGCCCGTGCACAGGTAGTACCGCTGGCCGCTCGCCACTCGTCGGGCCATGCAGGCCAAGCCGCAGTCTCCGCAACTGACCAGTGTTCGTAGGAGGTATTCCCCCGCCGTGTTGTTCCTCTTGGCGAAGTGTCGGTTGGCGGCGATCTTCGCTTGAACGCGATCGAACTGGTCCCGAGTGACGATTGCCGGCACGGTGGCGATCGCGACCCACTGATCCGGCGGCAGCGGGATCTGCGAATCCCGCGGGCGTCCGATGGGATGCGTGGCCGATCGGCGGATGCGGGCCGGGCGGACTCGCGTGCGGTTGGCGTAGAGCGTTCCCGTATACGTCGGATTGCTGAGGATGCCGCGGATCGTCGGCTGGCCCCAGTACTCGCGGCCCGAGGGCGATGGTACGCCGAGCTTGTGCAGACGGTGAACCAGCGCGAGCATGGAGCGTCCTTCGCCTGCGTACCACTCGAACATTTCGGCCACGAGGGCCGCTTCGACCGGATCGGTTCGGACGCCAGCCGGATCGCGCGGCCGGTCTGGATCGGCGCGATAGCCATAGGACGGCCGCGTCCACGGCAACAGTTGGCCGCTTTGCAGTTTATGCAAGCGGCCGCGGCGGGTGCGTTCGGTAATCAGTGTGCGTTCGTACTCCGCGACGGCGCCCCGGATTTGCAGCAGGAGTTGGTCCTGCGGATCGTTCGAGAGCGGCCGATCCGTGAACTCGATCCGGCACCCCTGCCGCTGAAGCTCCTCCAGCAGCAGAACCTGATGGACGTAATTCCGCGCGAGGCGGTCGGGTTCGGTGATCAGGATCAGATCGAACTTCGCCAATGCGGTCGCGTCGCGGAGTCGGTCGAGGCCGGGACGCCGAAGCGTGGCCCCGGAAACGCCGTCATCGCGGAACACGTTCTCCTCCTGTAATTGCCACTCCTTCTGCTTCACAACCTGCCGGAGACGTTCGAGTTGCTGGTCGATGGTCTGCGTCTGTGCCTGCCTCTGTGTCGAGACGCGAACGTAGAGCGCCACTCGCATCGGCATCCTCCGGAGTCGGGTTTGAAGCCCATTCCAGCAACAACTGGTAGCTGCGGTCCCGACGCCGGTTGCCGTCGGCGTCGGCCCGGTGCGTCCGCTGCACCTTCCACAAGCGCTTCATGGAGTCCTCCTGCGGTTGAAGGCCGCCGAGGTGTACTCCTCCGGAATCGGACCCGTCAATGAGTTCCCGGACCTCGCCTTGGGAGTTGAATCGGTACGACAAGGCAGAACTTGTCATTTGTGATTAGACCATCGACATCACCTACCTGCCGTTGCGGCGCGGCGGGTTCGTGTACCTCGTGGCGGTGATGGACTGGTACAGCCGGTACGTGTTGAGCTGGCGGTTGTCGAACCGGCTGGACGGCGGCTTCTGCCTGGAGGCGTTGGACGAGGCGCTGGCGCACGGGAAGCCGGAGGTGTTCAACACCGATCAGGGGACGCAGTTCACGAGCGGGGCGTTCGTGAACCGTCTGCTGGACCGGTCGATCGCGGTGAGCATGGACGGCCGGGGCCGCGCGTTGGACAACGTGTTCATCGAGCGGTTGTGGAAGAGCGTGAAGTATCAGGAGATTTACTTGAGGAACTACGAGACGGCGGCCGACGTGGAGGAAGGGTTGACGCTGTACTTCGCGAAGTACAACCACGAGCGTCCGCACCAGTCGCTGGACAACCTGACGCCGGCGAAGGTGTACGAGTGGGGCGCGGCGGTGCGGTCGAAGCGGCGAGTCGATCGTTGCGACGTCGCGGCGTGAGTGGGGCGAGGGCGGACGCGGGGCGTCGGCGGGGTCCGGCGGCGCGTCGGTCGCCCTCGCTGCGCTCCTCCGACCTCCGCTCCGCCGGACCCCGCCGACGTGGGTTTTGGGTTCTCGCCTTACCACCCGGCGAGCGCCTGCCCCTGGCTCCGAAGTCTCACAATAATTGGCCCGAACGGCGCCCAAGATATGGGGTCCACCTCACAAATACAGCGATGCAGGGACGAGGATTTATATTACAGCAAGAGAGCAAAAAAGTACCGGCCAGCTACTCCTCGGGTTTGTGAATACGGGCATAGGGTTCCATGCATCCGAATCAGAGAGATTATTCGAAATGGGATACCGTGGCAAGAGTGCAAAGGATAAAGTCAAAACGGGGACTGGGCTATCCCGCATATTTCACGGGTGTATCCCCTTTAGGTCGGTCGCGGGATCGTTGGC
>CAYVRB010000149.1:4342-15113 GCA_964453375.1 uncultured Alcaligenaceae bacterium | reverse complement strand
GATCACCTCGTTCACGTTCATGTTCGACTGCGTGCCGCTGCCCGTTTGCCAGATGCGCAAGGGGAAGTGCCCGTCGAGCGTGCCCGCGATCACTTCGTCGGCCGCCTTCTCGACGAGCGCGAGCTTCTCCTTCGGCAGCAGGCCCAGCCCGGCGTTCGTCTGCGCCGCCGCCTTCTTGAGGATGCCGAACGCGCGGATCACCGCCCGCGGCATCGTGTCGTCGCCGATGGCGAAGTGGATCAGCGACCGCGCCGTCTGCGCGCCGTAGTACCGGTCGCCCGGCACCTCGATCTTGCCCATCGTGTCGGTTTCGATTCGCGTCGCGGCCATGGTGGGAGTTTCCGTGGGAGTCGGGGAGTCATTGTACGTGCGGGAATTCCGCCGCCGACCTCGACAACCGGAACCGGATTCGCGAAACTGTCCCGGTTCGATCCTCCGGGGGAATTCCGCATGCGTCGATTGTTCTGGAGCCTCGTGGCGGCGTCGGTGCTCGCCTGCCCGGCCTCCGCCGAGAAACCGCTCGTCGCCGATTCGTTGGCGAAGATCAAGGCCGTCGGCAAGGAAGGCCAAGGCAACGATGCGGCCGCCGCGGCGTGGAAGACGCTCGTGAAATCGGGCGGCTCGGCCTTGCTGCCGACACTCGACGCCTTCGCCGGCGCGAACCCGACCGCCGCGAACTGGCTACGCTCCGCCGTGGACGCCATCGTGCAGGCCGAGGCGAAGGCCGGGAACAAATTACCGGCCGAGGAGCTGAAGAAGTTCGTCGAGACGAAGACTAACGATCCCTCGGCGCGGCGGATCGCCTACGAACTCTTCGCCAAGATCGAGAAAGACGCGGCCGCGACGATGATCGTCGTCATGATCGACGACCCGAGCCTCGAACTCCGCCGCGACGCGATCGACTCGAACCTGAAGACCGCGAAGGACGACGCGAAGAAGCTCGCGACGCTCTTCGCCGCGGCGCGGGACAAGGACCAGGTGGAGAAGATCGCCTCCGCCCTCAAGAAGACCGAAGCGGACATCACGTCGCACTTCGGCTTCGTCGAGCGCTGGCACGTCGTCGGGCCGTTCGACAGCGCGAAGGGCGCGGGTTTCGACAAGGCGTATCCGCCCGAGGCCGGCGTGGACCTGACGGCGACCTACGAAGGCAAGGGCGGTGCGAAAGTGAAGTGGAAGGCGGCCGAGGCGAAATTCATCACGAAGGCGAAAGAAAAGGAATACGCAATGGTGGACCTCAACGCGGAGTTGTCCAAGCACAAGGACTCCGCATCCTACGCGTATGCCGTGATCGATGTTGCAAAGGAGACGCCGGTTGAGCTTCGTGCGGGGTCGATTACGTCGATCAAAATCTTCGTGAACGGTCAATCGGTCTTCGCGCGGGACGAGTACCACCACGGGCACGTGATGGACCAGCATGTCGGCAAGGCGACCCTCAAGGCCGGGAAGAACGAACTGCTCATGAAGATCTGCCAGAACAATCAGACCGAACAGTGGGCGCAGGACTGGGCGTTCCAGCTGCGCATCTGCGACGCCACCGGCGGCGCGGTTCCCTTCAAACTCCTCTCGCCGGAGGCCAAATAATGAATCGTATCCTGCTCTTCGCGGTGTTTTTGGGATTTACGGCATCGACGACCGCTTCCGATTGGCCGCAGTTCCGCGGACCGAACGGCACGAGCGTCTCGGAGGAAAAGGACCTTCCGACGACGTGGAGTAAAACCGAAGGCCATCGCTGGAAGGTCGCCCTGCCCGCCCGCGGCGTCTCCGGTCCCGTCGTCGTCGGCAGCACCATCTACCTCACCGCCTCGTCCGGCAAGAAGGACGACCGGTTGCACGTCCTCGCCTACGATTTCAAGACCGGCGAACAACGATGGCACCGCCAGTTCGCCGCGACCGGCGGCACGAACTGCCACCCGATGACCTGCATGGCCGCCCCGACCCCCGTCGCCGACGACACCGGCGTCTACGCCCTCTTCGCCACCGGCGACCTCGCCGCCTTCGATTCGGACGGAACCTTGCGCTGGTATCGTTCGCTCGTCGGCGACTACCCGACGATCACCAACCAGGTCGGGATGGCGTCCTCGCCGATCCTCGCAGACGGCAAACTGATCGTGCCGATGGACAACGCCGGAGAATCGTTCCTCGCCGCCATCGACGTGAAGATCGGCACGAACCTCTGGAAGACCGACCGCCTGCGCGAGATCAACTGGGTGACGCCGGTGACGCGCTCGGCCGACGGGCGCACGCCGGAGATCCTCTTCCCCGGCCGCGACGGGCTGAGCGCCTACGACGCCGCGACCGGCAAGCGCATCTGGCAACTGAAGGGCCTCGGCGGCGACATCCCGACGCCGACGGTCAGCAACGGGATCGTCTATACGCCCAGCCGCGGAGTCGTGGCGATGAAGATCGAAGGCGGCATGGGCACGGAAGTGTGGAAGTCGGCGAAACTCGCCAGCGGCATGTCGTCGCCGGTCGTGTACGATGGCGTCGTCTACGCGGCATCCAGCGCCGGCGTGGTGAACGCGGCCGACGCGAAGACCGGCGATTCGCTCTGGAGCGAGCGCTACGGCCAGAAGGACAAGGCGTCCGCGTCGCCGATCGCCGGCGACGGCAAGGTCTACGTGTTCGCGGAGAAGGGACTGACGACGGTCTTCAAGGCCGGCCGCACGGCCGAGATCCTGAGCAACAACGACATCGGCGAAGAGATTTTGGGCACCCCGGCCGTCAGCGGGGGAGCCATCATCATCCGCACCGACAAGACGCTGTTCTGCATCGGGAAATAGTCAAAATCGAAGCCCCGGCACGGCCGTGCCGGGGCTTCGCCGCTCACTTCTTCACGGCCTTCTTGAACTCCTCCATCACCGTCTTCTCGTCGGTCTCGTTCACGGAATCGAAGCCGTAAGACTTGATTACCTTCCCTTTCGCCACCAGCACGACGGTCAGGTGCGCGTCGGAGTTGATGCCCCAGCCCTTCGGATCGCTGCCATCGAACACCGACATCGAAGTCTTCGCGAACTTCAGCGACATCTGGATCTTCGGCAGGCGGTCCTTCCAGTTCGCCACATCGCCGCCGACGACGACCGCCGCCGCCTCGGCCTTCTCATGCGCGTCGCCGATGGTCTCGTCCACCTTCTTCATGAAGCGCGCCATCGGCCGGCTGAACTTCTCGGCGTTCACGAAGAGATAAATCGTCGGCGCGTCCTTCCGCTCACCGGCGAGGTCGAGGTCCTTCCCTTCCTTCTCGCCAACGACGACGGCGACTTTCAGCTCGCCGACTTTTTCGTCGGCCTTCGGGCCGGATTCGACGTCGGCGCGGCAGACGCCGGCGGCGAAGCCGAGCAGGGCCAGCATGGTCAGCAGTTTCATCGTCATTCCTCCGCGGGGGTGATGGACAAGGGGTATTCGGGGATCGCGAGTCCGAGTTTCGGGATCGCCTGCAAGCGCCGCCAGCCGCGCGACACGCGTACCTCCTCGGCGAGCCGGTGGTTCGGGTCGAAGAGCCGCTTGTCGAACGGGCCATCGTGCTGGACCGGCGCGAACGCGGCGTCGGCGATGTACTGCGCGAGCGCCGGGTTGCAGCCGACGTGGCGTTCGGGCGAGAGGTGCAGCGTTTCGAGCGGCACTTCCCCCAACACGTAGCGCAGGTAGAGGTCCGACTCCGCGATCGATTCCACGTCGCGGCCGCAGACTTCGCACCGATAGCCTTCGTCGCAGCGGGCCATGGCCGTATGCTATCCGAACCCGGGCGCGTTGTCCTAAACGGATTCCGGCGCGGCGCGGGACAGCTTACCCCCGGTGAATTCGTGGCTTTCCCCGTCGTCGCGATCGTCGGCCGGCCGAACGTCGGCAAGTCGTCGCTCTTCAACATGCTCGCCGGCCGCCGGATCAGCATCGTCGATCCCACCGCCGGCGTCACGCGCGACCGCGTCTCGACGATCCTCGAATCCGACGGCCGGCACTTCGAACTCGTCGACACCGGCGGCATCGGTATCGTCGACGTCGACAAGCTCTCCGAGGACGTCGAGCGCCAGATACGCATCGCGATCGACCTCGCCGCCGTCGTGGTGTTCGTGGTCGACATCCGCGAGGGGGCCGTACCGCTCGACCAGACGGTCGCGGAACGCCTGCGCGCCGTCCAGAAGCCGGTGATCTTCGTCGCGAACAAGGCCGACGACGACCACCAGGACTCGGCGATGAGCGAACTGTTCCGCCTCGGCTACGGCGAGCCGCTGCTCGTCAGCGCGAACAGCAAGCGCGGCCGGGACGTGCTCGTCTCGCGCATCCTGGAGAAGCTGCCGGCCGCGACGGACGAAACGCCCGCGGACGTCTCGCTCAAGCTCGCCATCGTCGGCCGGCCGAACGTCGGCAAGAGCACCTTCATCAACTCCATCGCGAAGGAGGAGCGCGTCATCGTGTCGGAGATCGCCGGCACCACGCGCGACAGCATCGACGTCCGCTTCGAACGCGACGGCAAGACGTACCTCGCCATCGACACCGCCGGCGTCCGGAAGAAGGGGAAGCTCGCCAACGACATCGAATTCTACAGCCTGCACCGGGCCGAGCGGTCGATCCGCCGGGCGGACGTCGTGCTGCATTTCCTCGACGCGCGGACCCGCATCGGCCGGGTGGACAAGCAGCTCGTGGAGTACGTGGTCGAAGAGAACAAGCCGTGCATCTTCGTGGTGAACAAGTGGGACCTCGTGAAGCACGCGATGGAGACGGAGAAGATGGCGGACTACGTCCGCAAGGTTTTTCCAATGCTCGACCATGTGCCGATCGCGTTCGTGACGGCGAAGGTCGGCAAGAACACCTTCCGCGTCTTCAACCTCGCCCAGCAGCTCCACAAGCAGGCCGGCGAACGCATCCCGACCGGGGAACTCAACCGGATCGTCCGCATGGCGCTGGCCGCGAACGCGCCGCCGGTGCGCTATAACAAGCAGGGGAAGATCTTCTACGCCGCCCAAGTGGGCACGCACCCGCCGGCGATCGCGCTCGTGACGAACGGCCCCGAAACATTCGACCAGACCTACATCCGCTACCTGACAAAGGTGCTGCGCGACCAGGGGCCGTTCGGCGAAGTCTCGATCAAGATGATCCTGCGGGCGAAGGGGGAAACGACCGGCGACACGCGCTTCGCGGACGAGGACCTCGAAGCCGCGGCGCAGGACGCTCCCGACGCGGAATCGCCGGAACCCGAAACGCTGCCCGCGCCGGCGCCGCCACCGAAGAAGCCGCGGAAGCCGAAGAAAAAGACCGGCCCGAAGGTGTGGGATATTTGAATCACCGGTCGCCGGTTCGCGCCGGCGAAATCGTCGCGGGCCGATTCGAGCGCGACTCCCGCGGCGGCGGCAACTCGTCCACGGACCGGCCGCCCGGCACCACGGGCACGGCCGGGATCGGCTCGCAGCGCTCGCCGATCCCCCCGCCGCCGGGCACCACGCGCACCGTCACTTCCCGCTCGGCCTCGTAGTCGCGGCCGTCGAGCGTCGTCAGCCGCACCACCACGCGCAGCCGCGGGTACGCCGGCAGGCGATCCCATTGCAGCGTCGGGTAGTAGCCGGTGGCGAAGAGGCCGCTGCGCCAGGTCTTGCGCAGCGTGTCGGGGGGCACGTCCCAGCGGCCGATGGCGGTCTTGGTTCCGTTCGTCGCCACCTCGTAGGCGAAGACGACGGCGCTCGCGGGCACCTTGACTGCGGAGCCGTCGGAATCGCGCGGCACGATCACCACCTGGAGCGCCTCGTCGCCGGGTTGATTGTCGTTGTCGGCGCCGCCGGTGCCGCTGCCGAGGACGATCTCCTTGAGCGGCAGAAAGGGCGCGCGGCCGTCGTCCGGGCAGGGCGCGCGGGGCGTGCGGGCGTAGGCGTCGTTGAGAAGCCGGGCGTTTTCGAGTTCGCCGCGCGCCTCCGCCAGCTCGCGCTCGCGCGTGCGCAGTTCCGCCTCGATCTTGTCGTAGGGGTTGCGCGTGATGGTGCGGCAGCCGCCGCCGAGGAGGATCGCCGCCAACAGCACGAGCCGGCCCCCCCGCGATCGCTCGCGGCGGAGTCGGCTCGGATTGGGCAGCGGGGTGTGCATCCTGCGGGGTTTCCGCGCCGCGACGGATCGCGGCGACGTCAGTCGGTTCGTCGGGCCATGCCTTCGGGCATCCGCTCCAGCACGCCGTCGATCAGCCCGTACTCCTTCGCCTCGATCGACGCCATGAAGTTGTCGCGGTCGGTGTCCTTCTCGATCTGGTCGAGCGACTTCCCGGTGTGCTTCTTGAGGATCTCGTTCAGCTTCTTCTTGGTCTTCAGGAACTCCTTCACGTGGATCTGGATCTCCGTGGAAGTCCCCTCCATGCCGGCGAGCGGCTGGTGGATCATGATCCGGGCGTTCGGCAGGGCGAAGCGCTTGCCCGCCGCGCCGGCCGTGAGGAGCACGGCCCCCATGCTCGCCGCCATCCCGATGCAGTACGTCGCCACCGGGCACGTCAGGAACTGCATCGTGTCGTAGATCGCCATGCCGGCCGACACGCTGCCGCCGGGACTGTTGATGTACAGGTGGATGTCCGACTTCGGGTCCTCGAACTGCAGGTACAGCAGCTGCGCGACGATCAGGTTCGCCATGTCGTCCTGGACCACCCCCTGCAGGAAGATGATCCGGTCCTTCAGCAGCCGGCTGTAGATGTCGTACGCGCGTTCCTCGCGGCCCCGGCTATCGATCACCATCGGTACGAGCGGCATCGTCGGTCCTCCGAACGGACGGCCGCGATTGTGGTATCGGCGGCGGTCCGGGTCAGTTTTGAAGGGTGTTGGGCGGGTCGTCCGACCCGCGGGATTCCGCGCCGGTCGCCGGCGGAGCGTTCGCCCCGCCGCGCCCGACCGGGCGCGCCGTCACAATCGTTATTTCTTCGCCGGGACGGGCTTCGCCAGCACGTCGTCCACCAGTCCGAATTCCTTCGCCTCCATCGCGGTGAAGTACCGGTCGCGGTCGCTCTCCTTCGCGATCGTCTCCATCGATTGGCCGGTGTGGTCGGACATGATCTGGTTCAGGCGCTCGTGCGCCTTGATGAGTTCGCCGGCCTGGATCTCGATGTCCGACACCTGCCCGCCCACCTGGCCGTAGGGCTGGTGGATCATCACCTTGCTGTTCGGCAGCGCGTAGCGCTTGCCCTTCGTGCCGGCGCAGAGCAGCACGGCGGCCATGCTGGCGGCGAGGCCCATGCAGTAGGTGTGGATCGGGCAATCGACGAACTGCATCGCGTCGTAGATCGCCAGCCCCGCGGACACGCTGCCGCCGGGGCTGTTGATGTACATGTGGATGTCGGCCGTCTTGTTCTCGGTGACGAGGAACAGCAGTTTCTGGATCGTGATGTTCGCGAGGTAGTCGCTGATGACCGGGCTGCCGCCGGTTTCGGGCGAGCTGCCGATGAAGATGATGCGGTTCTCGAGCAGCAGGTCGCCGAGCGTCATGGTGCGCTGGCGGGCGTAGTCGCGGTAGCCCGCGACCGGTTGCATCGGCGACGGCCGCGCCGCGGCCAACGGATCGAACGGCGGGAACATGGATCGCCTTTCCAAGTGGCGGAAAAGAAAGCGGAGGGCCGACGCCCTCCGTTCGCGAGCACAACGTCTTCTCTACTCGACGCGGCCGGTCAACCCTTCGGCTCCTCGGACGGCGCCGCGGCCGGGGCCTGCGCCTGCTCCTCGGTGACGGCGCCGCCTTCCAGCGTCGAAATCTCGTCCTCGTCCTGCGCGTACGGGTTGAACTCGTATTCCTCGTACGTCGCGTCCTTCAGCACCAGGTCGAGCGCCTTGCGCTCCAGCAATTCGGTGGCGAGCGCCTCGATCAGGTCCTCCTTCTCCATCCGGGCGCGCACCTTGCGGTACGATTCGCCCGTGCGCTCCGCGATCTCCTCGATCTCGGCCTCGATGTCCGCGTCCTCGATCTCGAGCTTCTCGACCTCGGCGATCTTCTGGAGGACGAAGTGCTCCTTGAGCGCCTCCTGCGTGCTGCGGATCGCGTCGATCTCGAGCATCCGTTGCCGGCCGGCGATCTGCTCGTCGGTCATGCCGGAGGAGCGCATTTCCATCACGCGGCGGGCGAGCGTCTTGCGCGCCTGGCGCTGCAGCAGGTCGCGCGGCAGGTCCCATTGCTGGGTGCCGGCGAGTTGCTGGAAGACTTCCGTCCGCGCCGTCTGCCGCTGGACGTATTCCAGTTGGCGCTCGAGCCGGACGCGGACGAGTTCCTCGAACTGCTCGACGCCCTTGACGCCGAACTGCGAGACCGTGTCGAGGTCGAGGTTCGGCAGCTTGATGCTCTTGATGTCGAGGATCTTGAAGGCGGCCTGCACGGTCGTACCGGCGAGCGCCGGGTTGGCGATTTCCTTGGAGAGGACGATGTCCACGGTGCGGGATTCGCCGGCCTTCGCGCCGGCGAGCTTCGCGCCGAAGTCCTTCGCCACGCCGTCGGCCAGGGCGAGCTTCTTCTCGACCTTGACGCGCGTGTCCTTGACGGTGTTCAGCTCCTTGCCGTCGTGCACGATCGTCAGGTCGGCGGTGATGATGTCGTTGAGCGCGACCGCGGCGTCGGCGCCGTCCTTCGGCACGAGCGAGCCGTACGGTTCCAGGATCTTCCGCGTCTCGCGGGCCACGTCGTCGTCGGTGATCGCGTGCGTCGGCTTCTTGAGCTTCAGCCCCTTGTAGTTCGGCAGGTCGAATTCCGGCCGGACTTCAATGTCGAATTCGTAGATGAACGGACCGCTGTCGGGGATGACGATCGCGTGCGGGTCCAGTTCCGGCGGCGCCAGCGGCGAAATCTGCTGCTCGTCGGCGAGTTGTTCGAGGCTCGCCATCAACACTTCGGTCTTGATTTCGGCGGCGACGGCCTTCTTGTATTGCTTCTCGATGATCTTGCGCGGCGCCTTCTTCGGCCGGAAGCCGGGCACCTGCACGTCCGAACTGCGGACGATCTCCGTGTACTTTTCGTCGTACCGCGTATCGATGACGCTCCGTTCGACCGTCACCTTCACGTGCTTCTTGCACGGGCCGGCGTCCTTGATCTCCACGGTCTGCGGCAGCTTCTGGTTGACGGCGTCGGGCGCCGTGATGCTGTCGGTCTTCGTCGTCGTATCCGCGGTGGTCATCGTCTCTCCCGTCCTCGCCGGTCCGGCGGCGTCCCGCCGCCCGTTTCGGTATTCGTTGAAGCTATGGATTCCGCCAAAAGAAGAAAGCCCAGCGATCCGTTCGCCGGGCTTTCCGTTTGAGAGCGGGTGATGGGACTTGAACCCACGACAACCTCGTTGGCAACGAGGTACTCTACCACTGAGTTACACCCGCGTTTGTCGATTGAGAATATTACGGTCGGCCCCGGAGGAATCAAGGGGAGTTCGCGCCGGAATTCGCTCACTTCCCCGCCGCCGCCTCCACGTATTCGCTCGCGAACGCGAACTTCGTGCCGGCGCCCTGATGGTTCGCGATCGTCGTGGCGGCCTTCAGCTTCGCGCCGGCGTAGCGGCCCGTGGCGGCCGTCACGAACACGTCGCCCTCCCAGAGCCACGGCAGCAGCGGTTGCAGGTCGGCGGCCGCCGTCGGCGGCTTGTCGAACGCCGTCGCCACGCCGATGACGGCGTGCCCGCCCTGCATCGCCCGCAGTTTGTAGGTCTGCTTCGCCGCGTGGGATTCGCCGGTGCCCAGCGGCGGATCGAGTTTCACCGAGAACGCGCGGTCCCACGTCGCGTTCGGTTCGACGGCCGCCTCCGGCAGCAGGACGCGGAACGGCAACTCGGCTTGCAGCCGATGGACCGCCGAATCGCCGCCGGTCGATTTCGCCTCGACCACGCCGCCGCGAGCGTCGACCTTCGCCGTCAGCACCGGCACGTTCAGGAACGCGGCCATGTCCTTGGCGCCTTCGGGCGTGGCGGAATCCATCACGATGGTCTCGGTCGCGAGCTTGCCGTCCTTGCCGACGATCGGCTTCACGATCTCCTGCTTCATCGCGGTGATGGTGAGCGTGAGCGTGCCGACGCCGGAGGCATCGACCTCCTTCACGTCCCAGCGCTTGGCGAGGGTCAGTTTCGTGACGCGCGTGGTCGTCTCCGGCGTACCGTTGTCGACGAGCGGGGCCGTCTCGGTGATGGTCGTCGTCTGGGAGACGGTGAATGCGTGCTTCTCGCCGGCCTTCCACGAGAAGCGCAGCGGCTCGGCGGCCACGACGGGACAGGAAACGATCAAGGCCATCACGAGCGCGCGAAGCATGGCCGTCCTCCGAAGGAAGGACGAAACGATAGCGAATCAACGTGAAGCGGGATAGATCGGTTCTAAAGGCGGGATGGCCACGAAAAGGCACGAAAAGACACAAAAAGTGAAAGGCCTCCTGCACCTCGCAAACGGGCTACGATTTTAGGGTCTTCCTTTTCGTGGCTTTTCGTGCCTTCTTGTGGCCATCAATCGTCTTCTTCGGTGTCGCACGATTCCGAAGTCAGGATGGCCACGAAAAGGCACGAAAAGACACAAAAAGTGAAAGGCCTCCTGCACCTCGCAAACGGGCTACGATTTTAGGGTCTTCCTTATTCGTGGCTTTTCGTGCCTTCTTGTGGCGATCAAATGCCATGTTCAGAATTGTTCGTTTCCAAAGACAGGTTGGCCACGAAAAGGCACGAGAAGACACAAAAAGTGAAAGGCCCTTTCGACTCCGCGATCCGCTAACGATTGAATGTCTTCCTTTTCGTGGCTTTTCGTGCCTTCTTTGTGGCCATCAATCGTCTTCTTCGGTGTCGCACGATTCCGAAGTCAGGATGGCC
>CAYVRB010000149.1:0-4242 GCA_964453375.1 uncultured Alcaligenaceae bacterium | reverse complement strand
GTGAAAGGCCTCCTGCACCTCGCAAACGGGCTACGATTTTAGGGTCTTCCTTTTCATGGCTTTTCGTGCCTTCTTGTGGCCATTCTCTGTTATCCGCGGAAGAGCTTTGTCAGCGGTTCGCCGGTGGCGAGGCGGTGCGGGCGGGCGGTGGGGTCGCGGATTTCGAGGCCGGGGTCGATGCCGAAGCGCGAGAAGATCGTGGCGGCGAGGTCGCCGGGCGTGACCTGTTCCGTAGCGGGATAGGCGCCGATCTTGTCGCTCGATCCGTACACGGCGCCGCCGACGAGGCCGCCGCCGGCGAGGATGGCGGAATAACAATCGGGCCAGTGATCGCGGCCGGCGGTGCCGTTGATCTTGGGCGTGCGGCCGAATTCGCCCATCGCGACGACGAGCGTGGAATCGAGCAGTCCGCGCGCCTCCAGGTCTTCGATCAACGCGGCGAGCGAGCGATCCGCCGGCGGGAGCAGGTGCTCGCGGAGCTGCTGGAAGTTGTTCGCGTGGCTGTCCCAGTTCTGGCCCTGCTGCTGGAAGTCGTAGACGTTGACGAACTGCGCCCCGGCCTCGACGAGCCGGCGCGCGATGAGGAGATTCTGCCCGCGCATCACGCTGGCGTGCGCGATGCTCGACGCGATTCCGTACTTCTCGCGGACTTTCACCGGCTCGCGCGCGATGTCGGCGGCGTTGCGGATCGCCTCGGATTCCAGCAGCCGGTACGCCTTCGCGTACAAGTCTCGGAACTCGGAGCCGGTCGCGGGGCGGTCGAGCGATTCGAGCAGCATCTTCCGCGATCGCTCGCGCCCGGCGTCCACTGCCGCGTTGGCGGCCATGCTTTCGATCTGATACGACCGCGAGTTCGGTTCCGCGACCACGTGCAGCGGATCGAACGCGGCGCCGAGCATGCCGGCCCCCTGGCACGGCACCGGATACACGTTGCGGAACGTGAATGGCAGCGAGGCGAACGGGATCTCGCGGCCGCGCCGGACGTGCGCCACCGCGCTGCCGTAGCTCGGGTAGAATTGCGGCTGCGGGGCGAAGAGTTCGCGGTCCGGCCCGTCGAGTGGTCGGCCGGTGAGGGCGTGGATCGAAGCGGAGTCGTGGAGGCGAGCCGCGTGCGTGACGCTGCGGACGACGGCGATCTTGTGCGCCAGCCGTGCGAGGTTCGGCACGTGTTCGGCGAAGATCGTGCCGGGCACGGAGGTCCGCGCCGTCTTGAACTCGCCGCGGACCTCGGCCGGCGCGTTCGGCTTCGGATCGAACGAGTCGATGTGGCTCGGCCCGCCATAATAGAACACGAGGATGCAAGCGCGGATCGACTTCGCCGGCGACGGCGCGGCCGCCTGCGCCCGCCAGAGCGCGCCCAGCGAGAGGCCGAGCGAGCCGGCGGAGAACTGGAGGAATCGGCGGCGAAACAGTGGATGATTCGCGTTCACGGTCGAAACCGTCGGGCGGGATCATGGTAGCTTCGCAGAACGGGGTTGAAATTGCGAGTGGAAAATGGGAATCCCTGGGTCGTGGATGTCCACTAGTCCGTTCGGTTCGGATCAATGCAAAATGACCAATGCAAAATGAAAAATGACTGGAAACGATACTGTCGGATGACTTGAAATGCCCACGATTTTGGACCGGATCGTCGAGACGAAATGGCGCGAGATCGCGGCCGCGAAGGCGCGCGTCTCCGATCGCGAACTGGAGTCCCGATTGGCCGACGCGCCGCCGGCGCGGGACTTCCGCGCGGCCCTCGATCGGCCAGGCGAGATGCGGATCATCGCGGAGGTGAAGAAGGCGTCGCCGTCGGCGGGCGTCATCCGCGCGGACTTCGACCCGGTCGCGATCGCGGCGACCTACGCCGCCCACGGCGCCGCGTGCCTGAGCGTGCTGACGGACGAACAGTATTTCCAAGGGCACCTCGACTACCTGCGCGCGATCCGGGCGGCCGTTCCGATTCCGGCGCTCCGCAAGGAGTTCATCCTCGATCGCTATCAACTGGTGGAAGCCCGCGCCGCCGGGGCCGACGCGGTGCTGCTGATCGCGGAGATCCTCCCCGGCGATCGGCTGAAAGTCCTTCACGCCCAGGCGCGGGAGCTCGGCTTGCACGTGCTCGTCGAATTGCACGATGCGCCGGAACTCTCGCGGGTTCTCGACGCGGGCGCGGCGCTCGTCGGCATCAACAACCGCGACCTCCGAACCTTTACCACGCGGCTGGAGCACACCATCGAATTGATGCCGAAAATCCCTGCCAGCGTCCTCGTCGTCGGCGAGAGCGGGATCAAGACGAAGGCCGACCTGGACCTTCTCCGATCCGCCGGCGTGCGCGCCGTGCTGGTGGGGGAATCGCTGATGCGCGCCCCGGACATCGGCGCGGTGCTCGACGCCCTTCGCGGCGTCGCCTCACGACGCTCGAAGGAAGGGAAATCGCCCGGAATTGCCGGGGATTTCTTCGCGCTTTCCGGTGGTTGACGGGGGGAGGAAGTCGTAGAAAAACCGTTCGACTCGGACACGCGGAGACACCCCGTTGGCCAAGGATAAGCAGCCCCCCGCGCCCCCCGAGGGCACCCCCCCGGCGGCTCCGGTTCCCGACGTTCCGATCCTGCCCATCGACATCGCCGACGAGCTGCAATCGAGCTACCTGGCCTACGCGCAATCGGTCATGGTCAGCCGGGCGCTGCCCGACGTGCGCGACGGCCTGAAGCCCTCGCAGCGCCGCATCCTCGTCGCCATGCTGGACCTCGGCCTGAACCCGAACTCCGCCACCAGCAAGTGCGCCGGCATCGTCGGCGAGACGATGAAGCGGTACCACCCGCACGGCGACCTCTCCATCTACGCCACCCTCGTCCGCATGGCGCAGGACTGGGTGATGCGATCGAAGCTCATCCACGGCCAGGGGAACTTCGGCTCCATCGCCGGCCTCCCGCCCGCCGCGCACCGGTACACCGAGGCCCGCCTCTCGAACGTCGCCGCCGAACTCCTCGCCGACCTCGAACTCGACACCGTCGACTTCATCGACAACTACGACGGCAAATACCGCGAACCGCTCGTCCTCCCCAGCAAATTCCCGAACCTGCTCGTCAACGGCTCCGACGGCATCGCCGTCGGCATGGCGACCGACATCCCGCCGCACAACCTGCGCGAGGTGTGCGACGGCCTGATCCGCATGATCGACGAGCCGGACGTCTCGCCGCAGGCGCTGCTCGAAATCATCCCCGGACCGGACTTCCCCACCGGCGGCGTCATCATGGGCCGGCAGGGGATCGTCGACGGCTACAGCGGCCGCCGCTCCCGCATCCACCTCCGCGCCCGCGCCGAAGTGACCGAGGAGGGCAAGGGGAAGACGCCGAGCATCCTCATCCGCGAAGTCCCCTACGCCGTGACGCGCAACAAGCTCATGGCCGACATCGGCGAACTCGTGAAGGCCGACCGCATCCCCGGCATCACCGGCATCCGCGACGAATCCAGCGCCCGCACCGGCGAACCGGTCCGCATCGTCGTCGAACTCAAGAAGGGCACCGACCCGCACCTCGTCCTGAACCAGCTCTACCAGTTCTCCCCGCTGCAATCGACCGTCTCCATCGGCCTGCTCGCGCTCGTCGACGGCAAGGCCGAGATGCTGCCGCTCTGGACGATGATGCGGAAGTTCCTGGACCACCGCATCGTCGTCATCCGCCGGCGCACGCAGTTCCTCCTGCGCGAGGCGAAGCGGCGCAGCCACGTGCTCGAAGGCCAGCTCATCGCGCTGTCGTCCCTGGACGAAGTCATCCGCATCATCCGCGCCGCGCCGAGCCGGGCGCAGGCGAAGATCGAACTGCAGGGGATGGCGGTGGCGGCGAGCGTCCTCGAGCGCGCCCTCGGCGCGGACGGATTCGGCACGCTCCAGCGCGAACTCGGCATCACCGACACCTACCGCATGACCGAGCAGCAGGCCGAGGCGGTCGTGCGGCTGCAGCTCGGCCAGCTCGCCAACCTCGAACGGGACGAAATCCTCAAGGAATTCACCGCGCTGCGCGGGCAGATCCGCGAGTACGAGGCGCTGCTCGCCGACGAGGCGAAGATCGACGCGATCATCCGCGCCGACCTCGCCGAGATGCGGGACAAGTACGGCAACGCCCGCCGCACCGAAATCTCCGACGACGGCGGCGACGTCGACCTCGAAGACCTGATCGTCGACGAGCCGAACGTCGTGACGATGACGCACGGCGGGTTCCTGAAGCGCATGCCGATGGACACCTACCGCGTGCAGGGCCGCGG
>CAYVRB010000148.1:0-15168 GCA_964453375.1 uncultured Alcaligenaceae bacterium | reverse complement strand
CGCGACCTGAAACGTCAGCGCGTCGAGCGCGAGGCGGCCGTCGGCGAATCGGTGCGTCAGGGCATTCGCGCGGATCACGGCCAGCGCTCCCCGGCGACGAGGCCGGCGGCGAGGAGCGCGAGCGCGGCGAAGGCGAGCCGGTCGGCGGGCCGCGTGCGGAACGGCACGAGCATCCGCGGCGTGCCGTCGAAGCCGCGCGCCTTCATCGCGGCGGCGACGCGTTCGGCCCGCTCCCCGCCGCTGACGACGAGCGCCCCGGCCGCGTGGCCGAGCGAGCGGTACGCGTGCGCCGTGGTGCGGACGCGGAACCCGCGCGCGCGCATCGCCACGCGCAGCCGGCGCGCCTCGCCGAAGAGCGCGAGCGCGTAGCGATACGCCAATTGGGAGATCAGGACGAGGGTGCCCGGCGCGCCGAGGCAGCGCGCCGCGGCGAGCGTGCGCGCGACCGGCGCGGTGCGCAGGAGGAAGAACGCGGCGAGGCCAATGGCCACGCACCGCAGGACGATGCCGCCCGCGAGGCGCCATCCGTCTTCGACGAACAGGGGCAGGACCGCGGCGAACGGCGCGACCGCGAGGAACAGCAAGCCCGCGCGGGCGACGATCGCGGTGATCGGGACACGCGCGAAGATCAAGAGGCCGAGGATGGCGCCGAGAGCCGCGGCGAGCGCGGGAAGCGTTCGCAGGACCGCGACGGCGGCGACGAAAACGAGCATCGCCGCCAGTTTCCACCGGGGGTCCCAGCGGGCGGGCGGCGAATCGGGGATCGCTGGATCGCGGTAGGCGAGCGTCACGGGGGCGTGGCCTGCTCGGCCGTCAATTCGCGCACGGCGTCTTGCCAGTCGCGGTCGGCGGTGCCGGTCGGCCGTCCGTTGCGGACCCAGATTTCGTACGCGCGTTCGGCCACCTGATCGCGGGGCAGGTTGCCGGAATCGAACCCCGTCGGGTGTTCGACCGGCAGCGTGAACGGGCCGTGCGCCTCCGCCGCCAGCGAGCGCGGCGCCGCTTTTGGCGTGGTGTTCGCCGCCGCAGTCACGATCCGCCGGATCACCGCGTTCCGTTCCGAGCGGTCCGATTGGCGGAACTGCTCGCGCTTCGTTCGGTTTCCGAGGAGCCAGCCGAACATGGATTCGTTCCTCGTCGCTCGCCGTGTCCTTCCAGCATAGCTCATGGCCGCGATTCCGCTATCCCCCGTTCGGCGCTATTTCCGGCGGACGAGGTATTCCAGCAGGTCGGCGGCCTCCTGCGCCGTGAAGTCCCGCATCTGTCCGTCGGGCATCAGGGAGGTCTGCGACGCGGCGATCGATTCGAGGTCGGCCGCGGGGATCGCATGGAGTTTGCCGGTCGCATCGCGAATGACGATTTCCCGCGCGTCCCGTTTCACCGCGATCCCTTGCAGCGTCGAACCGTCGAACTTGGAAACGGAATACGTCTGATACGCCGCGTCGATCCGCCGCGAGGGCTGGAGCAGGCTGTCCAGCAAATGCTCGCGGCTGCGCGTCGCGCCGATCTTCGAGAGGTCCGGCCCGACTTCAAGCCCGACGCCGTCGACCTTGTGGCAAGCCGCGCAGCGGTTCTTCGTCGCGTGGAAGAGCTTCTTCCCGTTCTCCGCGTCGCCGGCGAGGGCGAGAATCGCGCGAGGCTTCGGGTTCGCGCCCAGCGTGCGCGGGGCGTTCGGGTTCGGGAAGTATCCGGTGAAGAGTTCCCGCGCCGACGCGAGGCAAGACTCCTTCGCGACCTCGGCGGCGAGGAGTTTCCGGTCGTCCGCCGTCAGCGCGCCTCGGCCGACGGCGCGGGCCAACTCGAACGACGTGCGTGGGAACCGCAGATCCTCCACCAGCCGCGCCCGGTTCAAGCCGTTCACCGGTCGCGGCGGGTCGCGGCCGGGATCGAGCGAAGCGATCCAGTCGCGGATCAATTTCAATCCGGCTTCGTCGGGCAGGTCGCTACCGAGGTGGGGCATCCGGCCGGCGCCGAACTTGGCCATGCGATAATAGAGCACGCTGCGGTGCGGATCGCCGGGCGCGAGGATGCGGGCGTCGGCGATGTCGAAGGTTCCGCGCGTCGGCCGCGCGTCCCGGAGTTTCGGACTCTTCGCGTCGGCGTCGAGGTTTAGGTGGAATTCGACCGACCCGCCGCCGCCAAACCGATGGCAGTGCCCGCAGTTGATGTTCAAGTACGATCGCGCCCGCTCCGCGAGCGTCTTCGCGTCCTCCGCCGGATCGATGTGCGGCTTGATCTTCTTCAGGTCGTCCACCGAAAATGGCGGCATCGGCTGACCCTTCGCATCGACGCGCTTTAGCAGGCCCGATTCGCAGAGCGAAACGAGTTGGTTCTTGCCGTCGATTTCGCGGTGGAGCTGTTCCCGATTGAAGCCGAGCAGGTACCCGGCCCACGCGTTGTGGCATTGGCCGCACTGGGCGCGGGCGGCGAAGGTCCACGTCTGAGGCCGGACGCCGCCGAAGATCGCGTCCTTCACGCGCAGTTCCTTCTCGCCGCCGTCGACCGGAACAAGGTCCGCGTCCGACCCGTCGTCCCGCCAAGAATACGTGTACCCTTGCAGCGCTTCGCCATCGAAGTGGAGGATCTGCGTTTCGACGCGCCGTCGCGAGGCCGGGTTGCCGCGCTCCATCTCGAGCGAAATCGTTTTGACGAGTACGCCGTCGACGGGCAGGTGGATGTGGATCGGGTTCCAGGTCACGTCGTTGGCGAGGTGTTTTTTGTTCTCGTAATCCGTCGCGCTCGACGTGCCGGGGAAGGCGGCGAAGTATTCGGCCGTCGCGTAGTCCTGCCATTGCGCCGCGTTGATCGTGAAGCGTCGGACGCCGGGCGCCGGTTCGTGCTTCGCGGTCTCGCGGAACAATCCGCTCTTCGAGAGCTGCCGGGGGAACTTCGCCGGATCGCGGTTCGCCGCGGCGTTCCGGTCCAGGCGGTGGACCGTGCCCGCGTCGTAGTCGAGCATCAGCAATTCGCCCTCGCGGTCCTCGCCGAACGCGATGAAGCGCAGCGACGGCGGCGCGAGGTCTTCGAGCGGCATCGGATCGCGCGCGGGGTCCGCCGCCCAGAGCCGCCGCGTCATCCAGTCGCCGAAGACGTATTTCCCCTGCAATTCCGGGAATTCCTTGCCGCGATAAACGTACCCGCCCGTGATGCTCGCTCCCTCGGCGTGCGAGTACTCGATCGTCGGCGGCCGGATCGGCGTCGGGCCGAGCTTGTGGTGCGCATTCACCGGCTGCCCGGCCTCCTTCACGCTCCAGCCGTAGTTGCCGCCCTTCTCGATCTTGTGCACCATCTCCCACGATTCCCAGCCGACGTCGCCGAGCCAGAGGTCGCCGGTCTTGCGGTCGAAGCCCATGCGCCACGGATTGCGGAACCCATAGGCCCACACTTCGCCGCGGACCGGCTTGCCAAGGTGCGATTGGCCGACGAAGGGATTGTCCTTCGGGATCGCATAGTTTCGGCCGGTGTCCTTGGCGTGAACGTCGATCCGCAACACGGACGAGAGCAGATCGGAACAGTCCTGACCCGTGGCGAACTTGTCCGGCGGATTCGGATCGGTCGCGTCGCCGGTGGAGATGTAGAGATAACCATCCGGCCCGAAGTGCAGGTCGCCGCCGTTGTGGCCGCCCTGCAAATACGTGAGGATGACCTCTTCGCTCGCGACGTCCAGCGTGGGCGGATTCGCCTCCGTCACTCGGAACCGCGACACGCGGCTGCCGTCGTCCAGGTTCGCCTTCTTGTCGCTCTTCACCGTGTAGCAGACGTAGCAATAGCGATTCGTTTCAAACTTCGGATCGAACGCGAGGCCATACACGGCGTCGAACTGGTTCGCGTCCTTCGAGAGCGCGAGCTTCGGCTCCTTCGCGAAATCGTGGAGGAGTTGCGCCGTCGCGCCGGGAGCATCCTCGAACGTGAAGACTTTACCGTGCTGTTCGGCGACGGCGAGGCGGTTCGTGCCGGGCACGGCGCGGATCAGGACGGGATGGTTGAACTTGAGATTCGGCAGGACGCGGACAATTTTGTACTTCGGCGGCGGCTGCGGGCTGCCCGCGATCGTGGAGCCGAGCCACGGCTCGCGCTTCGGCGCGGACTCCTCGCCGACGAGGGAGAATCCGAGAAGGCCGACGAATCCGACGGCGACGAGGCCGATGGCGCGGGCGGACATGGGTGAGGCCCCGATCGGGGGAACGGCGCGAACCTTGACGCGGTGCGCTCGCGTCCTATTATCTGGAAGACCGACGAATGCGGAAGTGGCGGAACTGGCAGACGCGCCAGATTCAGGTTCTGGTTCCCGCAAGGGAGTGGAGGTTCAAGTCCTCTCTTCCGCACACAAACGGAAACCCCGCAAGCTTAAGCACTTGCGGGGTTTTTTCGTGTCCAGATTTGACCGGTTTTCCGACTCGCCGATACCCGATTTACTGCCATTCTACTGCCATTCTTTTTTCAGCCGAACAGCCGTTGCGACGCCGTGGCCAATTTCTCGTCATCGTCCGGCATCAAGTGGGCGTAGGCTTTCAAGGTAATGTCGATGCTCGCGTGACCCAACCGCCGGGAAACCGCCTTGATGCTCATGCCGTCGGCAATGAGACAGGACGCATGGGTGTGGCGAAGATCGTGGAAACGAAGGTTGGCGGGAATCTCCGCGCCTTCCGCATTCGCACGACGAACGACCGCAAGGAACTCTCGTCGCACAATCCACCGATTGCTGTTCTCGCCGATCTCGGACGTGAACACCGGGGCGGCGATCCGGCCAGCGGCGAGGGCTTGCTTGCGATGCTCGCGAAGGGCATCGACCGCGAACTCCGGCAGCGTGACGGTCCGCCGGCCGGTTCGGGACTTCGGTTCCTTCACGATGACCTTACCTTGCGAGAACGACAACGACCGCCGGACCTCGATAGTCCCCTTGTCGAAGTTCGCATCGTCCCACCGAAGCGCCAGCATTTCCCCCACGCGGCAACCCGATCCGACGGCGACGGCGAACAGGGCATAGCTCTTGCTCGACTTTGCGGCCTCAAGGAACGTCTTCGCCTGGGCGCCGGTCAGGAACGCTATCTCCCGAAACGCGGCCTTCGGCTTGCTCACGCCCTCGGCGGGGTTGCTCGCGAGAACGCGAATCTTGACCGCGTGACGGAGCGCGATCATCAACACCGTGGCAACCGCTCGGCGCGTCGCGGCCGTGGCGGGCACCGGGCCGGCGGGCGTCTGCTTTTGCATCGTGGCGTAAAACGTCTCGACGTGGACGGGCCGAAGCTTCGATAGCTTCATCGCCCCGATGGTGGGCGTGATGAACTCGCGGGCAAGCTGCTCATAGCGGACGAACGTGGCCGCGCCCGTGCGATCCTTCGCCACGCTCAACCAGCGGGTTAAGTACTCGCCGACGGTCAAGTCCTCGGCGGCGACGAGCCGGCCGGCATCGTGTTCTGTCTGTAGCTTCCGAATCTTCTCGGCGACCTCGGCTTTCGTCGTGCCGTAGACCGTGCGGCGGTTCCGCGTGCCGTCGGGCCGGACGCCAAGCGAAAGCTGACCGGACCATGTACCATCGGGGCGCTGGTAGATCGACGCTTCACCCCGACCGCGACGGGCGCGGGACTTGGTTGGCTTGGTGTTCATGCTTCGCCCTTTCGGATTTTGAGATTTCGGCTTTTGAGATTGTCGCGGTATCGCCTCATCGCTTCGCGCTTGAGTTTTTTCCGCCGTTCCGGGGGCATCGCGTGCTGGCGGACCATTTCTTTGCACGACCGGCAGTAGTCGCCCCGGCGCGGCCGATGATTCTGCGGCGTCTCGCCAAGTTCCCGTCCGCACCGGGCGCACACTCCGCCAAACGAATCGAAGATCATCGACCCGTAGACCGCTTGCCACAACTGCGAGGACGCATCCTCGAAACTCGGAATCGGCGTTCGCGTGCCGTCCTTGTTCATCGGCAGGTAGATCACGGTCCGCACCGACTCGATAACCTTGCCGTCGTGGATCACGCGAGGGGACAGGTAGCTCACATGTTCCCGAAAGATGCCGTCGGCATCGACGGGCTTGATGCTCGCCTTACGCTTCGGCTTCGCGCCCTTTAGCCGTTTGACCATCGACCGGAGCGCATAGACCTTATTCGCCCACTGGCTCCGCTCGGTGTCGTTTTCCATTTCGTACTTTGCAAGCTCAATCAGCGGCGGACCGATCAACCCCGGCAGCGGAACATCGTTTTTTGCTCCGCTCGTTTGAGTGACCAAGAGCGCCCCAAAGACGCGACGACCGAACGACCGGACGCTATCGAAGTTCGCCAAGTCTTCGCGGTCATCGACCGCCAGCAAGTAACGCCAAATCTGCATCGTGTCCCCCGTAGATTGACTGACGCGCAATCTATGTAGATTGAGATTTTGGCAACCATAATCGCAACCGACAACGCCAGTGTATCCGCCGATAGGATGGGATGCAAGCCGATAACGGCGGACAACGGAGGATAGATCATGGCGACGGCGACGCGGGACAACGTGGCGGCGGAACTGCTGGCGGATGGCTCGATGACCATCGACGCCATCGTGCGGCAATACGGCATCGGTCGGAGCGCAATCTACGATCTGATGAAAGAGGGCAAATTGCCATACTCGCAGGCGACAGGGCGGCGACTGGTTCCGCGCCGGGCCGTCGTCAAATTGCTGGCGGCGGAAATGGTGGGCGTGCCGACGGCGGCGGAAATGAGCGGCAACTAAACGCCATCGCCCGCGCTGGCACGCGGGCGAAGACAAGTCATCGCAACTCACCTACGACATCGACCCAACCGAGACATTTTACTATGTCCGCGCCCTCGAAT
The DNA here is from genome assembly GCA_964453375.1 of uncultured Alcaligenaceae bacterium. Lineage (GTDB taxonomy): Bacteria > Planctomycetota > Planctomycetia > Gemmatales > Gemmataceae > Limnoglobus. The sequence continues at coordinate 8,369 of CAYVRB010000148.1, read as the reverse complement.
CAATTCTTGGATGCCGCGCTCGAATATGCGGCGAAGGGCTGGGCCGTCCATCCCTGCATTCCCGGCGACAAGCGGCCGATGCTCGCGGCGTGGCCGACGCAGGCGACGACCGACCCGGCGACTATCCGCCGATGGTGGACGGCTACGCCGGACGCCAACATCGGCCTTGCGACCGGCACGCCGTCGGGCGTTTGGGCGCTCGACGTGGACCTCGACATTGAAAGCGGCAAGGACGGACCGGCCGACCTTGCGAAGCTCGAAGAGATGCACGGCGCTCTCCCGAAAACGCGGACCGTGCTGACGCCACGGAGCGGCGGGCATCTCTACTTCAGGATGCCGGACGGCATCGACCTGCGAAACTTCAAAATCAAAGGCACCGGACTTGAGACGCGGGCCAGTGGCGGGTACGTCGTCGCCCCGCCGTCGCGGACGGCGAAGGGCGCGTACGCGCTCGCGACCGATCACGCGATTGCCGACGCGCCGCAATGGTTGCTCGACTTTGTGGTGCGACCCTCGACGCCGGCGACGGCAGCGGCAGCGTCCTTCGACGCGCCGACCGGCAGCGATGCCTACACGCGGGCCGTGGCCTACGTCGCGAAGATGCCGGCGGCAATCAGCGGGCAAGGCGGACACGCTGCGACCTTCGCAGCGGCGAGGGCCGCATTCACGCTCTTCGCTCTCGACGTGGAGCTAACGTACCAACTGCTCCGCGATCACTACAACGCGCGATGCGCCCCGCCGTGGACGGAGCGCGAGCTGCGGCACAAGGCGCAGAGCGCGGCGGACACGCCAAGCGATCATCCACGCGGACACCTGCTCAACGCGCCACGCCCTGAACGCAACGGCGCGCCGGCAGTGTTGGCCAGTGGGGCGGCGACGGGGCGGGAAGCGGCCGCGCCATCATCCGGGCCAGCGGAATTCGACTTTGTCTCCCTCGACACGCTCAAGGCGAAGCCGGTCAAGTGGGCCGTGCCGGGACGAATCCCACGCGGCACGCTCACGCTCGTTGCCGGATATGGCGGGTCGGGCAAGTCCACCGTCACGCGGCACTACATTTCCCGCGTCACGACCGGCCGGTGCGCGTTCGGCCTGGACTACGATCCCGGACCGCCGGGGGACGTGCTGCTTGTCGCGGCCGAAGACGACTACGAAACGACCGTCGTTCCGCACCTCATCGCGGAAGGGGCGGACCTTTCGCGGATTGCACAGCCGTTCCTCCTGAAGATCGAAAAGAACAGCCTGCGAACCCGCGTCCATCTGCGCCCTGAGCATATCGCGGACCTGCGGGACCATCTGCAAACCTACAGCACACAACCACACACGCTCATCATCGACCCGGTGGCGAGTTTCGCCAGCAAGGGCAACATCAACGAAGCGAAGGCGGCGGAAGTGCGGGCGATTCTCGATCCGCTCTCGGACTTGGCGCAACATACGGGCATGGTTGTCCTCGTCGTCGCCCACTTGAACAAATCCGCCGCGAACGGTCCGGCATCCAATCGCATCGCAGGAAGCCGGGCCTACGTTGATGCGGCTCGGCTCGCCTACTGCATCGAAGCCGACCCGAACGACCCGGAACAGCGGTTGATGATGCCCGTGAAGGCGAACGTCTTCGGCGTCAACAGACAGGCCGCGCCGTTCTCCCTGCAACGGATCGACGACGACACGGCCCAATCGTTGCGCTTCCATCCCGCCGTAGTGGACCTGAGCGAAGACGACTTTGGCGAACTCGCCAAGCACCTGGCCGTCGTCGAGTTTGGCGCCGCCATGGACGTATCGGCCGAAGACGTGATGGGTGCGAAGCCGAACGTCTCGGCGACGAAAGCGGAAGCTTGTGCCGAATGGTTGCGTGAGTTTTTGAAGGACTTCGCCTATCCGTCGGTCGAAATCGAACTCGCGGCCACGAAGCAAAAGTACGGGCTTGGCACCATCAAGCGGGCGAAGGCAAAGCTCAAAGAGGAAGGACTACGAAACCAGAAAGACGGACAGGGCGCATGGTGGACCGGATGGGGACCGCCGGACCTATGGACGCGACGACCCGAACCGGAAGCCAACGGCTCATCTTCAAACTCTTCGACCTCTTCGACTTCTTCGACTTCTTCGACCTCTTCCCCCACTTCTTCTTCTTCTTCTTCTTCTTCTCTCTTTGAGAGAGAAGAGAGAGAGACCGAAGAAGTCGAACAGGTCGAAGGAGTCGAAGAAGTCGAAGGAGTCGAAGAGTACACGGGAAGTAGCCGAAGCGTAGCGGAATACCTCGAAGACGAGAAAGCCAAGCCGGCACGGAAACGCAAGTCCTCGAAGCGCAAGCCGAAAGCGGGGTCGGCATGAACCCGCCCGACGTGTTGCTCGTCCTGCGGCCGGTCCGCGATCCCCTCGAAGGGCCGGGCCAACCGGCCCGCGATGCCGACTACCGGCTCAAGCTGGCGCTCAAGACGCTGCTCCGCGCCTACGGGCTTCGATGCGTGACGTGCCGGGACGTGAAGCCCGACGCGGGCCACGTCCCTGCAACGTTGTCAGACCTGGAGCGCATAGCGTGATACTTGCAATGACCAAACTCGAAATCACAATGCTCAGCCGTTCACTGCGAGAATCGCCTACGAAGGCCATGCAAACGAGATTGGCGGGCAACCCGGCTTCCGATGCGGATTGAGGGCGAAACGCAAATGCGGGCACGCTAGGGGCCGGGAATCGCGGGTCCTTCCCGCGACCTTTGACGGCGAGGGCCATCGGGAACAGCCCGAATCCTGAACTCTGTTTGTTTTATTTCGTGATACCTCAACAAATACGACGTAATACCGGTGCCATGCCGGGCTTAGTGCGAGGGGCAGACGATGGCGACGAACGACCTACGCGAAGTACTCCGCCGTCTGGCGCGCGGACCGGTGGCCGTCGCGGACCTCGACCCGAAGGCGCTGGCGGCGCTGCTCGCCGGCGGCGTCGTGCGGCTGGCCGTCGCGGCGGTGCTGACCGACGACGGGCTGGCGAAATTGAAGGCGGCGGCGAAGTGACCGATCCGACACCGGGCGACGCGAGGGGCAGCGATGGCGAAGCGAAGTAAGACCGCGACTCCGAAGCGAACCCGCCGGCCGTGGCTTCCGTGCCCGGCTTGCGAATCGCAATCTTCGGAAGTCGTTCGCGTGTTGCGTCGCGTCGGCGACCGCATTCGGCAATGCTCCGATTGCGGCGAACGGTTCCGCACCACGGAAGCCGTCTGTCGAAGTGCTACCGGTGTACGCGACGCGCTACCGGTGCTTGAAAGTCTGATTTCCGCGATTCGCAATTCTCCCGCCCCAACCGTTGCGAACGTCAAATAACCGTGGAGGGCCGACCATGCAATCTCCGTATCTCAGTGCCGACCCGACGACCTTGCCGTTCTCCGAATCGCAGGCGATGCGCTTGCTCGATTCGTGGCTCGCGCTGGCGGGCGTCGATCCGTCGGAATTCCCCCTCGACCGCGAACGGGCGGCGCTCGTCCTCACGGCCGGCGGGTATCGCGCCGACGATGCCGAACTCGAACGGCTCGGCAAGCTCGGCTTCCTCCCCGACGTGGCCGGCTTCGACGCGAAGGACGTGCTGGCCTGCGCGAGCGCCCTTGAAGCGCGCCGGGCGTGGGAATACCCGTCGGTTCACTCGCCGAAGCGGCACTACACGGCGACGATCCTGGAACAAGCGCGGGCCGAAGGACCGGATGCCGTGGCGGCTCTCCGCGCCATGAAGCGGGCCGACTTGACGTTCCTGCTCAAGCTGATGACGGAATGCGAGAATCGAGAACTGCGCGAGCAATTGCTCACGACGATCCGGCTCGTCCTCGAAGTGGACCACGGGGTACTCGTATGACCGGCACCATCCAGCTACGCGGCTCCGTCGAACTCGCAGCGGCCACGGCCGACGGCGACGACGCCGGCAAGCCGAAGCGGTTCACGATGACCGCGTATTCGGGCGCACCGATGAAGCTGGCCGGCTTCTCGATTCCCGTCGTCGTCGATGCGAAGGGCGTGACGTGGCCGACCATGCCGGCGATCCTTCGCGATCATCTGCCCGAAAAAATCGTGGGGCACGCGGACAAGATCGACGCGAACAAAAAGACAGGCGAGATTCTTGTCGAAGGCGTCATTTCCGGCAGCGGGCCGGACGCGGCCGAAGTCGTCGCCAGCGCGGCGAAGGGCTTCCCGTGGCAGGCGTCCATCGGCGCGACCGTGGAGAAGAGTGAGTACGTCGAAGGGGGTCAGAAAATCGCGGTCAACGGGCGAGCACATTCGGGGCCTCTCCAAGTCGTGCGGGCTTGCACGCTCCGCGAAATCTCTTTCGTCGCGGTCGGGGCGGACGCGGCAACCTCGGCGGCAATCGCCGCACAATCCGCCGTCGGCGGGAAAGGTTCGACGATGAACTCGTTCGACGACTACCTGGCCGGCCTGGGCCTCGACCCGGCCGCGATCACCGACGACCATAAGGCCGCGCTCCGTGCCGGCTACGACGCGCAGCGTCCGCCCGCGAAGGGCAACGAACACGGCACGCCGGCCACGCCGGCCGAAGTCGCGGCGATTCTCGCGAAGTACGACGCCGGCAATCCCGAAGTCGTCGCGGCCACGCGGGGCGCCCACGCCATCGGCGGCAGCGTGCGGCAAGTCGAACTCGCCGCGCTGCTCGCCTCTCGCGGCACCGGCGCGCCGAACTTCATCGGTGGGGGACGGGGCGGCGACGATGGCGGCGAATTCCTCGAAGCGGCCTTGCTCGTCAAGGCCGGCCACGAACGGCTCGCCGAAAACGTCCTCGGCCCGCGTGCGCTAGAAATGTCGAAGCGGCTTCACAGCTTGAGCATGGTCGATCTTTGCAAGGAATCGCTCCGGCTCTCTGGCCGAACCGCTCCGCACGGGCGCTCCGAAATGTTGCAAGCGGCCTTGTCCACGACCGCCATGCCAGTGGCGCTCGGCAACGTGATGAACAAGATCGCCGAAGCGACGTACAAACTCGCGCCCGCGACGTGGCGTAGCTGGTGCGCCGTGCGGTCGGCCGCGAACTTCCACGACCACAAGGGACTCCGGCCGTCGTTCGCGTTCGGCCTCGAAGAACTCGCGCCGGGCGGCGACGTGGCGCATGGCAGCGTCGGCGAGGAAGTGTACACCTGGGCGGTCGATACCTACGCGAAGCAAATCGCCATCGACCGCCGCGACCTGCTCAACGACGACGCCAGCGTGCTGGCGGACCTCATTCCTTCGCTCGCGAAGGCGGCGGGCCGTTCGCTCTCGAATCTGATTTTCCGAACGCTGCTCGCCAACGCGGGGAGTCACTTCGCGGCCGGGAACGCGAACTATGCGTCGGGCGGGGGCAGCGCGCTCGGCACGACCGCGCTCGCGGCGGCGGTCCAAAAGCTCCGTCGCCAAGTCGATGACGACGGCAACAACCTCGACCTCATGCCGGCGGTGCTGCTCGTCCCGCCGGAATTGGAAGTGACCGCGCGGGGCCTGCTCCAATCGGCCGAAATCGCCCGATCCACGCGAGCGATGGCCTGCTTCCGACCGGCAACACCTTCCAGAATCTCGCCAAGCTGGAAGTCGAAAGCCGTCTCTCGAATTCGACCTTCACCGGCTACTCGACGACCGGCTGGTATCTGTTCGCGTCGCCGTTGGACGTGCCGATGATCGTGGGCTTCCTGGACGGCAACGAGATTCCGACCGTCACGACGTTCGGATTCGACGCCGATCCGAACAAGTTGGCGATGACGTGGCGGATTCACTTCGACTACGGCGCGGCGCTCGCCGACCCGCGTGCGGGCGTCCTCTCGACCGGCGCGTAATCGACCATCGCCCCGCGTCGATGCCCGTCCGTGTTGGGCTTTTCACGGAACGGGGAGAAGACTTCGGCGCGGGGCGACTTACTCGACCTTGCCGGGGCGCGCCGTTTCTCGATCTCGCGGCGCTCGCGGCCCCGAATCGGCTGACCCGGCAGGACATTCCACGAACGCCGACCCGTACCGCACGGACATATCCCGCGATGCGGGCGGCGTTTCTCTTTTGCGATCCGATGCGTAGACGCCGATACCTCTGGCCGACGATCCTCTTGGCGCTCGCGGCCATGCTCGTCAATCTCGTCGCGTGCCTGATTGTCAAGTGAGAGGAACCGCCATGCTCTGCTCTTCCATCGCTTCGCCTCTTCCCGCTCTCGACCCCGCTCCGCTCGCCGTGGTTTTGTGCTTGCGATACTCGCCTGAGACTTCGCAACCCGACGAAAGCGGCCGACGGCATCGCGTCCTTCCTCTGGCGTTTCGCGACGACGTGGCCGACGGGCGATCCGTCCCGCTCACCGATCCGGTCGGCTTCGACCTCGGACAAGTTCGCGTCGTCGAAGTCGCGGCCGGGCTGCGGGTGGAAGTCTTCGATGCTGACCTCTTGAAGCGGATCACGCGGGCGAAGATGCCGATGGGCTTGGCGGCGACGTGGCAGGCGGAACGCTACGTCGAACGCGGCATCGTCGTCACGACGCGGGCCAATCTGTTGGCCGTGGCGCTCACGGACCGGCCAGCATTCGATGCGTGCGAACTCAACATCGTGAAGTAGGCGATCCTCGCACTCGCCGCCGAGCGCGACGAGAACACCTGTCGCAAGCCCTGGACGGCATCTGAACTTGCCGACATGGGCGCGAGGCTGGAAGAACTGGAACGGCCGAAGGCGGAAGAGCGACGCAACGCGAAACTGCTTCAAAATGAGGGCGATACCGTTCCGGAAAATTTCCGGAACGGAGGCGACACCCGCGACGTTGTCGGCGAAGCCCTCGGCGTCAGCGGCAAGACCTACGAAAAGGCGAAGGCCATCGCGGAGACCGCCATCGGCCCGCTCAAGGCGATGGTGGACACGGAGCAAGGCAGCATCGACGCGGCGGCGACCGTCGCCAAGCTGCCGAAGATCAAGCAAGCGAAGATCGTGAAGAAGGGGCCGGACGCGGGCTTGCTCCGCTCCCGCTACGGCGAAGGGCGGACGCTCCGCGACGTGGCCGCGATCCACGACACGACGCCGGCGGCTGTCACGCGACGGATCGGCCGGACGCTCGCCACGATGGGGAGGAAACTGCGATGACGTGGCGGACGTGCCGGCGGGCGCTCTTGTGGGGGCTTGCCGTCGCCATCGTGCTGAACGGCGTCCTCTGCATGTTCGGGGTGGGGCCGTGACGCGAGGGGCGGTAGGGGAAGGGCGGCTCATGGTGTTGGCGGCGAACGTGCTGGCGTGCTGCGGGACGGGGCGGTAGGAGGGCTGTGACGCGAGGGGCGGGCGATAGTGGACGGATGGCAACTGACACCGCATTGTCAGTAAGCCCGGAATCTACTGCCAATCTACTGCCAATAGCTCACACACTGGCGGATTCTGACGGACGGGCGAATAGCGAAAAGTCTGAAAAACAAGGCGAAACGGACAGCCGCGGACACCGGCGGAAGGGGCGGATCGTATTCAGGTTCTGGTTCCCGCAAGGGAGTGGAGGTTCAAGTCCTCTCTTCCGCACTCGAAACGATCCGGCCGGGGCGAATGCCCCGGCCGTTTTTCATTCCGTCCGTTCCTTGCACACCTCCGCGTACTTCGCCTCCAACTTCGCCATCAGGTCCGGCAACTTGTCCATCAACCGCTTCAACGGCCGCGGCGTCCGGCGGCTCATGGCGTAGGCCGTGATCAGCGGCAGCGCCACCGTGCTATCGAGGTAACACGTCACCGTGTCCGGCAGCTTGTCGGGATCGACTTTGCCCCAGGTCATCGCCTCGCTCGGCGTCGCGCCGCTCAGGCCGCCGGTGTCGGGCCGCGCGTCGGTGCATTGCAGGAAGTAGTCGTGCCCCGCTTCGAGCAAGCCGAGCACTTCCTGGATCTGCGGTTCGGTTTGCAGCATGAAGTTCTTCGGCGAGCCGCCACCGAGGATGAAGACGCCGGAGGCGCCGCCCTCGGCTTTGGCGTTCCAGACGATCGCGGCAGTCTGGTTCACGTCCAGGAACGGATTGATCTGGAGCTTGTAGCCTTCGAGTTGCAGGGCGGCGACGTTCATGCCGATGCTGCTGTCGCCGGGCGAGCTGGTGTAGACCGGCACGCCGCATCGGTACGCGGCCGCGAGCAGGCTCTTGCCGGTGTGGCCGGTCTGCAGCTCGCGCTCGTTCAGGTATTTGCCGACGAGGTGGTGGAACTCGGCGGTGCTGAACGTCCGTTGGAACGCCTCGCCGCGCAGGAGTTGGCGGAAGAAGGCGTCCGTCCCCAGCAGGTTCTCGTAGTCGAAGACGATATCGTAGATGCGGATGACCTGGTTCTCGCGCAGCTCGAGGTCGGGCAGGCTCGGCCCCGCTTGATAGAGGTCCATGCCGAGGGCGTAGTGCGTGTCGTGGTACAGGTTCGCCCCGGTGCTGA
>CAYVRB010000147.1:0-15214 GCA_964453375.1 uncultured Alcaligenaceae bacterium | reverse complement strand
GACGACCCGCGCGAGTCGCCCGGTTTCGAGCTGATGGACCTGCTGCTCAAGAAGGGCGCCGCCGTCTCGTACAACGACCCACACATCCCGAAGTTGCCGCCGATGCGCCACTACCCGCACCTGAGCATGGCCAGCACGCCGCTCTCGGCCGAGTACCTCGCCGCCCAGGATTGCGTGCTGATCGCCACCGACCACAGCGCCTACGACTACGAATGGGTGCTGCGGGAATCGCGCTGTGTGGTGGACACGCGCAACGCGACGAAGCACGTCGGCGCGCACCGCGAGAAGCTCGTTCGGGCGTAGTTTCGCGACTTCCCGAAAAAAACCGCCAAAACCCTGGCGGATCGGCGGCGGGGCTTCGACTCCTCGATCCGTGGGCCATCCCGGCCACGAGGAGCGAACCATGAAAAACTATTTCCAAATCCAACGATCCCGTTTGAATTGCGACGCGTTGGAAGCGCGCGAGACGCCGGCGGCGTTTCCCCTGCCCGCCGGCGCCGTCGCCATCAGCCCCGACGACGGCGGCATCCCCAAGGTGAAGATCGTCGACTCCCGCACCGGCGACGACCTCGGCGAAATCCAGGCCTACGAAGACGCCTTCCGCGGCGGCGTGCGCGTCGCCCTCGGCGACGTGACCGGCGACGGCGTGCGCGACGTCGTGATCGCCCCGGGCGCCGGCGGCGGGCCGCGCATCCGCATCGTCGACGGCCAATCGGGCAAGACGCTCAACGACTTCTTCGTCTACGAACCCGGCTTCACCGGCGGCATCTCCGTCTCGCTCGGCGACATCGACGGCGACGGCCGCGACGACATCGTCACCGGCACCGGCGCCGGCGGCGGACCGCGTGTCCGCGTCCTCGACGGCGCCACCCTCGGCAACGAAGTGCTCAAGGATTTCTTCGCCTACGAAGACTCCTTCCGCGGCGGCGTGCTCGTCTCCACCGGCGACACGAACGGCGACGGCCGCGACGACGTCATCACCGGCACCGGCGTCGGCGGCGGACCGCGCGTCCAGGTCTTCTCCGGCGTCGACGACCGCGTCCTCCGCAACGAATTCGCCTACGAAGACTCCTTCCGCGGCGGCGTGCTCGTCGCATCCGGCGACACGAACGACGATGGCCGCGATGACATCATCTGCGGCACCGGCCCCGGCGGCGGACCGGTCGTCCGCATTCTCAGCGGCGCCGACGGCCGCGTGCTCTCCGCCCTCTTCGCCGACGATTCCTCCTTCCGCGGCGGCGTGCGGGTCGATTCCCTCGACTTCGACGACGACGGCGACGACGACCTCGTCGCCCGCATCCGCATCGGCAACGACGACGCCCTCCGCGTCTTCGACGGCGCCAGCGGCGCCTTCCTCCGCTCCATCAGCCGCGTGGTGGACGACAACCCCTCGCCGAGCGACCTGCTGACCGGCGGCGGCATCGTGGCGGGGGTGGCCTCGTACATCGAAGGCACGCTGGTGTCGGTGAACGCGGCCGCGGGCACGGCGACGATCCGACTGCGGAACGGCGCGACCGCGACGGCGCAGGCCGGCCCCGGCACCGAGATCAAGCGCGACAAGCTCCGCGTCGGCCTGGCGGCCTTCGTGGTCGGCGACAAGGTCGAGGCGCTCATCGGCCCGAACGGCATCGCCTGGGAAATCGAGGCGAAATCCCCAGCGTTCCTCGAAGGCCGCAGCGGCAACGACGACGATGACGACGACAATTCGGGCGGCGATGACGATGACGACGGCGTCGAATTCGAAGGCAGCATCGTCGCCGTCGACGCGGCCGCCGGCACCGTGAGCATCCGCACGCAGGGCGGCACCGTCGTGCTCGTGCGGGCCAAGGCCACGACGAAGATCGAACGCAACGACCTGCACACGACGCTGGCGACGTTCCAGGTCGGCGACTTCGGCGAAGCCGAAGTGGGCGCGGACGGATTCGCCACCAAGATCGAAGCGGTGCGACTGTAAGGACTCGAACCCGGCGGGTACAATGGCCGTTCGACATGTCCCGACCCGCCGGGTGTCTCCGATGGACGAAGCGCCGCCGCCGACCGATCGTTCGCTGCTGCGCCGCGTGCGGACCGGCAGTGAAGGCGCGGCCGGCGAACTGCACCGCCGCTACGCCGACCGATTGCTGGCGCTCGCGCGCGCCAAGGCCGGCTCCGACCTGAAGGCGCGGCTGGACGCCGAGGACATCGTGCAATCGGTCTTCGGCAGCTTCTTCCGCGGGGCGAAGCGCGGCCTCTACTCCGCCCCGGACGGCGAGGAACTCTGGGGCCTCTTCCTCGTCATCGCGCTCAACAAGATCCGCGCCCAGGGCGCCCACCACCGCGCCGCCAAGCGCGACGTGCGCCGCACCCGCCACGACGACGGCGTCGACGCCGAGCGCTTTCAGGTGCCCGCCGACGACCGCTCCGCGTTCGAACTCCTCCGCCTCGTGGTCGACGAGTTGCTTGAGAATCGTCCCGAGTCGGTGCGCGAGATCGTGCGGCTGCGGATCGAGAACCACGAGGTCGCCGCGATCGCCGAGCGGACCGGGCGGTCGAAGCGCAGCGTAGAGCGCGTGTTGCAGGAATTCCGATCGCAATTGGCCGACCAACTGAACCCGGCGGGCGACGATGGGCACGATCCAGCTACTTGAGAACGACTTGGAACACCGCGTCGCGGCGTTTGAAGCGGCGTGGAGCGACGGCGGCCGTCCCGACCTCGCCCGGTTCCTGCCCTCGCGCGACGATCCCGATTTTCCCCGCATCCTCGCCGAACTGATCCGCGTCGATCTCGAATGCCGTGGCTCGCGCGGCGAATCCCCCCGCCTGCTCGCGCATCGTTTCCTCGCCCCGGACCTCTTCGGCAACGCCGAGTGGCTGGCGGAACTGGCGTTCGAGGAATACCGGCAGCGGCTGGCGCTCGGCGAGACGCGTCAGCCGGACGAATACGCCGTCGAGTTCGGCATCGACGTGGCCGATTGGCCGTCGCCCGATTCGCAATCGGGGTTCGCGTTCCCGCAGGTCGGCGACATCGTCGGAACCTATCGCCTGCTGGACGAACTCGGTCGCGGGTCGTTCGGCCGCGTGTACCTCGCGGAGCAGACCGACCTGGCCGGGCGGCGCGTGGCGCTGAAGGTGACATCGCGCGGCGACGTGGCCGAGCCGGAGACGCTCGCTCGCCTCCAGCACACGAACATCGTGCCGATCTATGCGACGCAGCGGATCGGCGCGGCGCGCGTGATCGTGATGCCGTACCTCGGCGCGACGACGCTGGCGGACGTCGTCGTGGAGCTGCACCGGTTCGCGGCGCGGCCCGCGACCGGCACCGTGCTGGCCGACACGATCGCCGGCCGTGCCAGCCGCACGAAGGTCGACGGCGCGTCCCGCCCCGGCGCGCCGACGCCGCGATTGCGGGCGAACCTGCCGCTGGATTTGTTCCGAAAGCTCTCGCACCCCGAAGCGGTGCTCTGGATCGGGTGTAAGCTCGCGGACGCCCTGGCGCACGCCCACGAGCGCGGCATCCTGCACCGGGATATCAAGCCGGCGAACGTGCTGCTCGCGGACGACGGCGAGCCGATGCTGCTGGATTTCAACCTGGCCAGCGACGCGGGCGCCGAACGAGTGCGCGAGCTGGGCGGCACGCCGGGTTACATGGCCCCCGAGCAGCGCGCCGCCATGGAATCGGGCGAAGGAACCGTGGACGGCCGCGCGGATATCTATTCGCTTGGAATGGTCCTGGCCGAACTCCTCGCCGGCCGACCGCGCATGTCCAAGACGGAAAACGACGGCGAACTCCGCGCGCGCAACCCCGGCGTCTCCCCGAGCGCCGAGGCGATCGTCCGCAAGTGCTTAGCGGCAAATCCAGCCGACCGCTACGCGGACGCCCGCACGCTCGCCGACGAACTGCACCGGCAGTTGAACCACCTTCCGCTGAAGGCGACGCGCGAGCCGTCCCCGCGCGAGCGGATCGCCAAGTGGCGGCGGCGGCACCCGGTGCTGGCGTCCACCGCCAGCCTCGCCGCGCTGGCGGTCGCCGTCGTCGCCGTGCTGGCCGTCGCGATCGTGGAGCGGGATCGCCGCGTGCGCGAGCTGGACGACCAGAGGGCGGCGAATCGGCAATGGGCCGCGTTCCGCGAAGCGCTACCGTCGGCCAACGATGCGGCGGCGTTCGGATCGCCCGCGACGGCCGACGAACGGATCGACGCCCTTCTTCGCACGTACGGCGAACAGGACGGAGCGAAGGAACTCCCGTCGATCCGCCACCTCGCGCCGGGCGACCGCATGGAATTACTCGATTCCCTGGGCGAGTTGATGCTGCTCAAGTCGCGCCGGCAGGCGAAGCCAGAAGACGCGCTCGCGTGGAATGAGCGGGCCGCGCGGACTTTCCGCCTGGCCGGCGACGTGCCGCGCGCGGTCTGGCTGGATCGGCACGCCCTCGAGGCGCGCCGCGGCCGGGAGCGGGAAGCCCGCGAGGCGCACGACCGCGCCCTGGCGACCGATCCCCGCGCGCGGGACTGGTACCTCTCGGGATTGTCGGCTCGTGACGCGGGCGACTGGCCGGAAGCGGCGAGCCTTTTCGAGCAGGCCGTCGCGGGCGATCCCCGGCACTATTGGTCGTGGCTCTTGCTCGGCGACGCGCGGACGCGCCTCGGCCAGGACGACCGCGCCGAAGGCGGCTTCGACGCCTGCATCGCCCTCAAGCCGGAGCTGGCGATGGCGTATTACAATCGCGGCCTTTGCCGGCACCGGCTCGGCCGCTTCGACAACGCCATCGCCGACCTCGCGTCGGCGCTCGAACGGGGAACGGACCCGGCGACGGCGTTGCTCGCGCGCGGCCAAGCCCACGCCGGGACGCGAGCTTGGAAGAAGGCCGAAGCCGATTTTTCGGCCGCTCTCGAACGCGGTTCAACGGAGACTCGCGTCTATTTCCTTCGCGCCGAGGCCCGCGCGGCGAGTGGAGACGCCGGCGGCGCCGCGGCCGACCGAGACGAAGGCCTGCGGCGCACGCCGTCCGACGAAGCGAGCTGGGTGACGCGCGGGCTGCATCGCGCCCGCACCGGCGACCTGCCCGGCGCGATCGCCGACTACCGCGCCGCGCTCGCGCTCAACCCCGGCTCCTACTCGGCGCTGATGAATCTCGCCAACGTGTACGATGATAAACTCCACCGCGAAGCGGACGCGGTCCGCACGCTCGACGAACTGCTGAAGCGCCACCCCCACGCGCTGCCGCCCCGCGCCGGCCTGGCCGTGCTACTCGCACGATCGGGAGACCGCGCCCGGGCGCTCGTCGAGGCGAACCGTTGCCTCGAACGCAATCCGCCCCGCGACACGCGCTACCAGCTCGCCGGCGTCTTCGCCCTCGCGTCGAAAACGGAACCGGGTGATGCCGCGAAAGCGTTCGACCTGCTCCATGGCGCCCTCCGCGACGGCTACGGCTGGGATCTGCTCGCCATCGATCCCGACCTGAAAACTTTACACGGCCGGCCGGAATTCCAGCGATTGCTCGAACTCGCTCAAACCCTCCGGCCGAAGAAACCGTAGGTATCGTGGCGGATCGCGGCGACGAATGCGACTTTCCCGAAGGACGACCCCAGCGAGAACGGAATGCGAACCCGGCGGCGGCTCGACCTGACCCCCCTCGAACGGCGCGAGTGCCCCGCCGTCTTCGGCAACCCGTGGCCGGACCCGAACCTGACGCTCTCGTTCGCCCCCGACGGCACGCCGATCAACGGGGCGCCCAGCCGCTTCGACGCGGCGCTCGCGAACCTCCCGGCCACGACGCGTACGCGCGAGGTCCTCCGCGCCTTCCAGGCCTGGATCGCCGTCGCCAACGTGAACGTCGGCCTCGTGCCCGACGGCGGCCTGCCGTTCGGCGCGCCCGGCACCGCCTTCAACGATCCGCGCTTCGGCGACATCCGCGTCGGCGCGGCGCCCCTCTCCGCCGACGCGGTCGCCCTCGCGCTCCCGTACGATTTCGCCGCCGGCACCCGCTCCGGCGACGCGACCTTCAACTCGAATCAAACCTTCACGACCGGTCCGACCGGCGGCTTCGACCTCTATTCCGTCGCCCTGCACGAGGCGGGACACGTCTTCGGCCTCGCCGGCAGCGCCGACCCGACCTCCGCGATGTACCAGGTCGCCGACCGCGTGCGGACCGGACCGAACGCCGCCGACATCGCCGCGCTGCGAATGCTCTACGGTCCGCGATTGCCCGATCGATTCGAAGGCTCCTTCGGCAATGCCACGATCGCGACCGCGAGCCGGCTTCAGCCGGAGCACGGCGCCGAGTTCGTCGAAATCGCCGCCGACCTCGGCGCCGCCGGCGACGTCGACGTCTACGAATTCGAAGTCGACGACCTCGAAAGCGGCGCCTTCCTCGCGACGCTCCGCGTCGCCGGCGTCAGCCTTGTCGTGCCGACCCTGCAAATCCTCGACGCGAACGGAACCGTACTCGCGACCGGCACCGGCGCCGGCCCCGGCTGCGACGTCGCCCTCGTGCTGAACAACTTGATCGAAGACGAAACGTATTACGCCCGTGTCGTCGCCGCCGATCCGGTCTTTTCCGTCGGCGGCTATTCGCTCGAACTGCGGCCCGAGGTGGTCGACGATGACGACGGCGAACTCGACGACGACGAGATTGGCGAAGACGACACGCCGGAAACCTCTGATTCACCCGAACGGCTCCCGTCGCTCGACGGCACGCGGCAGAACTTCTTCGTCGCCGCCAGCCTCAGCACCGCCAACGACGTGGATTTCTACCGCGTCCGCTCCGCGCTGCCGTCCGGCGCGCCGGCGGGCGCGCTTTCCATCAGCGTCGTGGCCACCACGGTCGGCCTCGATCCGGTGGTCGAAGTGTTCGACGAACTACTCGTGAAGCAATCGGTCGTGCTGGTGACGCGCGACGGCGGCGAGACGGCCGTTCAACTCCCGAACGCCGTCGGCAACCGTGACTACTTTATCGCGGTCCGGCATGGCCGGAACTCGACCGTCCCGGCCGGGAACTATTCGCTCGGCCTCGACTTCGGCGGCGCCCTCGTGCCGCTCGAAACCTACGCGTCCGGCGAACTGACCGCGGCGGCGCCCGCCCTCCTGAACACATTGACGGTTGAGACCGGCCGCATCCTGCACCTCGCGCTGAAACTCGAAGCGACGGCATCGCCGGCGGCCGCGCGCTTCTCCATCTTCGATGCCCAGAACCGGACGGTCGACACGCGATTGGCCGCGACCGGCGACGCCGCGAGCGCGAACGTCTTCCTGCCGCCGGGCACGTACACGCTGCTGATCGGCGGCGGCGCGACCGACGGCGGCGCGATGCCGGCCATTCGCTACTCGGTCGTCGGGCTGACGCTCTCGGACCCGATCGGCCCGCAGGCGGTGGAGCCGGGCACGGTGCCGCACGTGGTGCCGCCGCCGGTGATCGTGTCCCCGCCGCGTCCGGCGACGCCGACGGTCCCGGTGGCCCCGAGCGCGCCGAACATTCTCCTGATTCCGCCGACCGATCAGCCGGTCGCACCGACGCTGCGCCTGCGCCCGCTCGCGCCGCCGCCGGCGCGCACGACCTCGACCGCGTCCACCGGATCCGTGCGATCCTTGAACGCCGACGGCTCGACCCGGTTCGCGTTCAATCCCTTCCCGAGCTACACCGGCACCCTGCGCGTCGCCGAGGCGGACGCCAACAACGACGGCGTCGCCGATATCCTCGTCGGCACCGGCCCCGGCTCCGCCAGCCGCGTCGCCCTATTCGACGGCCAGACGCGCGGCCTCCTCTTCGACTTCGCCCCCTTCGAAGCAACCTTCCTCGGCGGCGTCTCCGTCGCGCTGGGCGACCTCACCGGCGACGGCCGCGCCGACCTCGTCGTCACGCCGGACGAAGGCGGCGGCCCGCGCGTCCGCGCGTTCGACGGCGCCGGTTTCGCCCCCGTGGCCGACTTCTTCGGCATCGACGACCCCGCCTTCCGCGGCGGCGCCCGCGCCGCCATCGGCGACCTCGACAACGACGGCGTCGGCGACCTCGTCGTCGCGGCCGGCTTCGGCGGCGGACCCCGCGTCGCCGGCTACGACGGCGCCGCCCTCGCCGCCGGCCGCGTCGAACGCCTCTTCGGCGACTTCTTCGCCTTCGAAGCGACCCTGCGCAACGGCGTCTTCCTCGCCGTCGCCGACATCGACGCCGACGGCTTCGCCGATCTCATCGCCGGCGGCGGACCCGGCGGCGGACCGCGCGTCCTCGCCCTCTCCGGCCGCGAACTCCTCGGCAACTCCTACTCCGCGCTCGCCAATTTCTTCGCCGGCGATCCCGCCGCCCGCGACGGCGTCCGCCTCGCCGCCAAAAACCTGAACGACGACGGCCGCTACGACCTCGTCGCGCAGGCCGGTTCGCGGGCGATCGCCTATTCCGGCGCGAGCCTCGCGCCCGGCGCCGTCCCGGCGATCGTCTGGGACATCCCCCTTCTCCCCGGCGCCGCCATCGGAATCGGCTAGCGAGACCGCCCCGGTTCGGGCCGGCGCGGAAATTTGGAAATTCCCCGGCTACGGACCTTCACTTGTACACTAGTTCGCGGATACAGTGGCCCCGTTGCGACATCCGTTCACCATCCGCGAGGGCCGACCGATGGCCGCCAAGATCGAGCCGAAGTTCAACAAGGACATCCTCAAGGTCCAATCCGAAATCAACAAGGAATTCGGCGAAGGTTCCATCATGTCCCTCGGCGACGTCGAGACCTCGCTCAAGGACATCGTCGGCATCTCCACCGGCTCGCTCGCGCTCGACCTCGCGCTCGGCGGCAAGGGGCTGCCCCGCGGACGCGTCATCGAGATCTACGGCAACGAATCCAGCGGCAAGACCACCATCGCCCTGCACACCATCGCGAACGCCCAGAAGCAGGGCGGCGTGGCGGCGTTCATCGACGCCGAGCACGCCCTCGACCCGACCTGGGCGCGAAAGATCGGCGTGGACCTCGAGAGCCTGCTCGTCAGCCAGCCGAGCTACGGCGAGGAGGCGCTGCGGATCGCCGAGATGCTGGTGAAGTCGAACGCGGTGGACATCATCGTCATCGACTCGGTGGCCGCACTCGTGCCGAAGGCGGAGTTGAACAACGAGATCGGCGATTCGTCCGTCGGCGTTCAAGCTCGTTTGATGAGCCAGGCGCTGCGGATCCTGAATCCGGTCATCAACAAGACGAAGACCTGCGTGATCTTCATCAACCAGATCCGCCAGAAGATCGGCGTGATGTACGGCAACCCGGAGACCACCACCGGCGGGCTCGCGCTCAAGTTCTACGCCTCGGTGCGGCTCGAAGTCCGCAAGGCGGCGCAGATCAAGGACGGCGACGAGAACATCGGCGTGGAGATGAAGGTGAAGGTGGTGAAGAACAAGATCGCCGCGCCGTTCCACACCGCCGAGATGGAACTGTACTACTCGCACGGCGTGGACCTCGAGAACGACGTGCTCAAGATCGGCGAGGAGGAGGAGATCGTGTCGAAGAGCGGGGCGTTCTGGAGCTATGGCGACACGCGGCTCGGGCAGGGGAAGGAGAACGCGCGGAAGTTCCTGCGCGAGAACCCGGCGATCCGCGACGAAATCATCCAGGCGATCCTCGCGAAGCGCGCCCCGAAGCTGGCGGAGGCGGCCGCGATCGAAGGCGCCGACGACGAGACGGCGCTCGACGACGAACCGGCGCCGACGAAGAAGCGGAGCAAGGCGGCGGCGGAATAATCGACGGCGCGATCCTCGACGGCGGGGGGGGGTTAGCGATTATCGCAAAACCGCCCCCCCGCGGGTTGGGGGTGTGGGTGGGGCGCCCCATTTGGGTGTTTGGGTGGGTGAAAAGCCGCCTTTGTCCAACTTTCTCATTTGTCCCTGATTATCCTTTTCGCCATTCAATTGTTTCGGTAGACTCGTCGGAGTGGCGGAATGCCGCCGGCAACCGGATCAACTCGCCCGGTGAATGTCGATCCTCTTCTTCGCACCTGGAGTCCGCACATGCGTCGTCGAACGAAAACGAAGCGACCGTTGGTTCGCAAGCCGTTGGTGGGGATCGAACAACTGGAAGACCGCTCGACGCCGGCGGTGGCGTTCGCGCTCAGCGGCTCGAACCTGATTTCGTTCGACACGGCCAGCCCGACGATCACGCAGTCGACGCCGATCACCGGCGTGAACGCGAGCGAGACGCTCGTCGGCATCGACTTCCGCCCGCAGAACGGCCACCTGTACGGCCTCGGCGTCAACGCGGCGGCCGACACGGCGACGCTCTACGACATTTCGATTCGGACCGGATCGGTCACGCCAGTGGGCGCGGTCGGGCTGGTTGCGTTCACGACCGACGGGACGACGACGGTGAACCTGCCGGACCCGGCGACGGTCGGGTACGGATTCGACTTCAACCCGGCGGCGGACCGGGTGCGAGTCGTGGCCGGCGGCCTGAATTTCCGGGTGAACCCGAATACCGGCGCGCCAGTGGACGGCGACAACACCGGCCTGACCACCGGCACGGTCACCGGCACGAACCCGGACGGTACGATCGGCGGGGGCACCAGCAGCGTGGAAGCCACCGCGTACACGAATAACCAGCCAAACAACGGCGGTATCACGACCCAATACACGATCGACGCGGCGTCCGACAGTTTGTTCATTCAAACTCCGCCAAACGTCGGCACCCAGATCAATCAACTGCCGATCCTGTTCGGCGGTACCCTCTTGGATTTCACCGGGATCAACGGCTTCGACATTCCCGCAGGCGTGAACGACGACGTAAGCGGGACCGGCGTGGCGACGGGGAGCGCCTTCGCGGTCCTCAATGCCGGTGGCACGACGGGCTTTTACAGCATCAACCTCGTGAATGGAACCGCGACGCTCGTCGGCAACGTCGGCACCGGCGCTTCGTCCGTACAAGGGCTCGCGGTGCAAAACGACCTTGGCGGCACGCCGGTGATCGGCATCAACGGGACGGCCACCAGCCTCGTCCGGTTCAACACTGCCACGCCCAACGCCGGCGTTACGGTGGTGATCGGCGCCCTGACGGCCGGGGAAACGTTGGTCGGGATCGATTTCCGGCCCGCCACCGGGCAACTGTACGGACTGGGGATCAACCCCACGGCCGACACCGGTACCTTGTACCTGATCGACCCGCAGGGTGGGGCCGTGACCGTGATCGGCACCCCAAGCTCAGTCACGTTCGCCGGTACGGACTTCCCCCTGATCTCCTCCGGATACGGTTTCGACTTCAATCCGGACGTCGATCGCATCCGCGTGACGACCGGCACCGGGCTGAACTTCCGCGTCAACCCGAACACCGGACTGCCTGCGGCGGCCACGCCGGATGGCGCCATCAACGGTTCCGGCGTGACGGGCGTGAGCGCAACGGCGTACACGAACGCCTTTGGTAACGACGTGGCGGTGACGGCCACCACCCAGTACACGATCGACGCGACCACCAACAGCCTGTACATCCAGAACCCGCCGAACAACGGCACCCAAACCAACGCGCTGCCGATCACCGTCGGCGGCGCGCCGCTCGACTTTACCGACGTGAACGGATTCGACATCCCGGCCGGCGTCCGCGTGGCCACGTCGGCCGCGCCCGTGATGAGCGGGTTCGCGTTCGCCGGACTGGAAGTCAGCGGTGTGACCAATCTCTACCGCATCGACCTGACCACCGGGGCCGCCACCGATCTCGGGCCGGCGATCAGTTCGCTGTCCGGCATCACCCTGGCCGATTCGCCGGCGGGCACGGTCGCGTTCACGCTGATCAGTCAATCCCAGGCCGAAAATTCAACCCCAAACATCTCCTTGACTCGGACCGGCAGCACGGTCGGCGCACTGACCGTCATCGTGAACGCGACCGGCGGCACCGCCACCGCCGGACTCGATTACACGGCCGGGCCTTTCACCGCCACATTCGCGGACGGAGCCTCGACGGCCTCATTCATCCTCCCGCTGCTGGACGACGCCATTTTTGAAGGAAACGAGACGATCGTCCTGACGATCACGAGCACGAACAACGGCGCAGTGATCGGAACGCCGAACGTCGGCACGGTGACGATCAACGAAAACGACCCGCAGCAGACCTTCACGGTGAACGCGGCCACCGGCTACGCCCTCGTCGGCAGCACGCTCGTGCCGTTCGCCAGCGTGAACCCCGATTCGGCCGGCGCGCCGATCGCCGTCGCGGGTGTCGACGCGAACGAGACGCTCGTCGGGATCGACTTCCGCCCGCAGAACGGACAACTCTACGGCCTCGGCGTGAACGCGACCGCCAACACCGCCACGCTGTACGCGATCTCGACGATCACCGGGACCGCGACGCCGGTCGGAACGGTCGGCGCGATCGCCTTCGTCGATGCGGGCGGCAATCCGATCGACCTGCCGGACCCGGCGACCACCAACTACGACATCGACATCAATCCGGCCGTGGACCGGCTCCGCATCGTGGCCGGGACGCTGAACTTCCGCGTCGATCCGAACACGGGCAACCCGATCGACGGCAGCGCGGGCACCGCCGGCGTGAACACCGACGGCGCGATCAACGGTGGCACGACGACTGTCGGCGGCACGGCCTACACGAACGCCTTCCCGAACAACGGCGGCGTCACGACGCAATACACGCTCGACGCCGCGACCAATTCCCTCTTCATCCAGAATCCGCCGAACAACGGCTCGCAGCTCCTCGTCGCCGCCGTCACCCTCGGCGGATCGCCGTTGGATTTCACGGCCGTCAAGGGCTTCGACATTCTGGCGGACGTGAACGCCCCCGGCTCGAACATGCCCGTCGCGGCCGGGACAGGCCTCGCCGTGCTCACCGTCGCCGGCGTCGACGGCCTCTACCGCATCGACCTCGTCACCGGAGCGGCGACGTCGGTCGGCCCGATCGGCGCGACGCCGGCGACCGTAACGAGCGTCGCCTTCCAGAGCGACCTCGGCGCGACGCCGACGATCGGTCTGAACGCGACCGGCACGGCGCTCGTCCGTTCGCTCAGCGATGACGCGGCCAATCCGTTCATCGTGGCGATCACCGGCATCGTGTCGGGCGAAACGCTCGCGGCCATCGACTTCCGCCCGCAGACCGGCCAGCTCTTCGGCCTCGGCATCAACGGCGCGGCCGACAACGGGTCCGTCTACCGGATCGACCCGCAGACCGGCGCCGCGACCGTGATCGGGACCGCGAGCGCCGTCGCGTTCGTCCAAGTCGACGGCACCACGCCCGTCGATCTGCCGGACGCCTCCGCCGGCTACGGGATGGATTTCAATCCGACCGTGGACCGCATCCGCGTGGTCACTTCGACCGGGCTGAACTTCCGCTTGAATCCGAACAACGGCGCCGCCGTCGACGGCAACGGCGGAGCGTCGGGCCTCCAAACGGACGCCGCGATCAACGGCCTCGGCGTGACCGGCGTCTCGGCCACCGCGTACACGAATAGCTTCGGCCAATCGCTGACTGGCGGCGTGACCACGCAGTACACGCTCGACGCCGCGTCCAATTCGCTCTACATCCAGACTCCCCCGAATTCGGGCGCGCAGACCAACCCGTTGCCGATCACCCTCGGCGGCAATCCGCTCGACTTCACCGACGTCAACGGCTTCAACATCCCGTCGAACGTCCGCGTCGCCACCAGCAACACGCCCGTGACCTCCGGCACGGCCTTCGCCGCGCTCACCGTCGGCGGCGTGTCCAGCCTCTATTCGATCAACCTCGCCACCGGCGAAGCGACGCTCCTCGGCGACAGCCTGACGACGCTCACGGCGCTGACGACGGCGAACACGCCGACCGGCATCGTCGAATTCGGCGATCTGAACTTCTCGACGACGGAGGCCGGCCCCACCGCCGTGCTGACGCTCGTCCGCACCGGCGGGAGCGCCGGCGAACTGAGCGTCACCGTCTCCTTCGCCGACGGCACCGCGACCGCCGGCTCCGACTTCACCGGCACGCCCGTCACCGTCACCTTCGCCGACGGCCAGACGACCGCCACCGCCTCCGTGCCAGTGTCGCAGGACGCGACCTTCGAAGACGACGAGATGTTCACCGCCATCCTCGGCGGCGCGACCAACGGCGGCGTCATCGGCGCGGCCTCCAGCGCGCAGGTGACCATCGCGAACGACGACGCGATGCCGACGCTCTCGATCGACAGCGTCACCCTCGCGGAAGGGAACTCGGGCACCACGACGTTCACCTTCACCGTCACCCTCTCGGCGGCGAGCGGCCTCTCCGTCAGCGCGGCGGTCGACACCGTCGACGGCACCGCGTCCTCCGCGAGCGACTACGTGGCAGTGAGCGACGTCGTCTCCTTCCTGCCGGGCGAGACGACCAAGACCGTCGTCGTGACGGTGAACGGCGACACGGCCTTCTCGACGGACGAGACCTTCACCGTCGTGTTGTCTCTGCCGGACGGCGCCACGATTCTCGCGGGCACCGGCACCGGCACGATCCTCAACGACGACGCGGCGCCGGTCTTCAGCGTCGACGACGTCGCCCTGTCGGAAGGGAATTCCGGCACGACGAACTACACCTTCACCGTCACGTTGACCGGCGCGACCGAACTGCCCGCGCAGGTCAGCGTCGACTCCGTGGACAACACGGCGACGGCCGGCACCGACTTCGGCGCGGTCGGCGGCACGACGCTCACGTTCACTCCCGGCGACACGACGATGACCGCGACCGTCGCGGTCACCGGCGACACGGACGTCGAGAGCGACGAGACGTTCTTCGTGCAACTCTCCGGCTCGACGAACTCCACCATCGGCGACGCGCAGGGGATCGGCACGATCCTGAACGACGACGTGGCCCCGCCGCAGGATCCGCTGCTCGTGGGCACGCCCCGCGGCGCGATCGGCTCCGACGGCGCGCCGCCGGTCGTCCGCGTCGTCGACGCGAACGGCAACCAGGTGTCGTCCACGGCGCTCTCGGCCGCGTTCAACGGCGGCGTCCGCGTGGCGTCCGGCGACGTCGACGGCGACGGGATCGAGGACGTGGTGGTCGGCAGCGGCCCCGGCGGACCGAGCCTCGTCCGCGTCCTCAGCGGCAAGGACGGCACCGAACTCTTCTCCGTCGCCCCGTTCGAGGCCAGCTTCGCCGGCGGCGTGTTCGTCTCCACCGGCGACCTCAACGGCGACGGCAAGGCCGAGATCGTCATCAGCCCCGACGTCGGCGGCGGCCCGCGCGTCCGCGTCTTCGACGGCGCCACCCTCACGCAGCTCGCCGACTTCTTCGGCATCAACGATAAGGCCTTCCGCGGCGGCGCCCGCACCGCC
>CAYVRB010000146.1:0-15234 GCA_964453375.1 uncultured Alcaligenaceae bacterium | reverse complement strand
CATGAACATCCTCGGCTGCCTCGACCGCCCCACCGCCGGCCAATACATGCTCAACGGCGGCGACGTCGCGCGCATGTCCGACGACAGACTCTCCGAAATCCGCAGCACCTACCTCGGCTTCATCTTCCAGGCTTACAACCTGCTCCCACAATACACGGTGACGGAGAACATCGAGCTGCCGCTCCTGTACCAGGGCGTTCGGCTCGACGAGAAGACGAAGGCGCGCTGCGAGGCGCTCGCCGAGATGGTCGGCCTCGGCGACCGGCTCGACCACCGGCCCGTGCAGCTCTCCGGCGGCCAGCAGCAGCGCGTCGCCATCGCCCGCAGCCTCGTCAACGACCCGCACGTCATCCTCGCCGACGAACCGACCGGCAACCTCGACAGCCGCACGTCGGTCGAGATCATGGGGATGCTCCGCGAGCTGAACAAGGCGGGCAAGACGATCATCATGGTCACGCACGAGAACGACATCGCCGCCTGGGCGAGGCGCGTCGTGCGTCTGCGCGATGGCCTCGTCGAATCGGACGAGCGCAACGACGACAAGCCGATGCTGGCCACGGCCCACTGAGGAATCCGACGATGCGAACGCTCCTCGCGCTGCTGGTGTTCGGCGTCGCCGCCGGTGCGGCCGATCCCGTGCCGGCCGACACCGTCAAGAACGTCTTCGACGCCGTCGGCGGCGAGGCGAAGCTGCTCAAGCTTTTCCGCATGAAGGAAAAGCTCGTCGTCAACGAGGACCCGAAGGCGAAGGGGTCCGAGCGCGTCTCCGTCTGCGAACCGCCGAAGTACTGGTGGGTCGGCCAGACCGAACGCGTGGCCGAGCAGAAGGAACCGGCGACGTACCTCGTGTGGGCCTGGACGCTGAACATCCTCGCCGACCCTAAGGCGAAGCTGGAGGCCGTGCCCGATCTCAAGATCGGCGACCGCGACGCGTTCGGGATCAAGGTCGGCGCCGTCGTGGAACCGGCGATGACGATGTACTTCGACCGCGAGACCAAGCTCCTTTCTCGGATCGACTGGCGGACCGACCAGCACGTGTTCAGCGAGTGGAAAGACCACGACGGCGTGAAGTACGCCTCCAAGTGCGTCGGGTACAAGGCGAAGACCGGCAAGCCGTGGTACTACACGGATATCCTGTCGGTGGAGCGATTGAAGGACCTGCCGAAGCCCTACGAGCGAAAGTAGCCGGCCATGGACATCCACGACATCCCCCCGGCCCCCGCGCCCGCCCTCGGCGGCGGCGGCCTCGGCATCGTCAAGCTCGGCCGCGCCGTCGCCCTCGCGGTGCGCAGCCTCTGGCTCCACAAGCTCCGCTCGCTACTCTCCGTCCTCGGCATCGTCATCGGCACCAGCTCCGTCATCGCGCTCATGGCCTTCGGCGAAGGCTCCATGAAGGACGCCCTCGAAGACATCAAGCGCCAGGGCGCGACCAACATCGTCGTCCGCAGCGTCAAGCCGCCGGACGATTCCGCCGCCGCCGCGCAGTCCCGCTCCTGGGTCGCCGCCTTCGGCCTCGACTCGCGCGACATCGCCCGCTTCCAGGCGTTCGGCAAGGCGATCTCGATGATGGTGCCGATGCGCGTCTTCCCCTCCGAGGTCCGCTACCTCGAGCGCGTCCACAACGCCCGGATGGTCGCCACGGTGCCCGAATACGCCGACGTGAACAAGATCCCGATGGCGCGCGGCCGCTTCCTCGTCTCCGACGACGAAGTCAACCGCATCAACAACTGCGTCCTCGGCTCCGCGACCGCCGACAAGCTCTTCCCCTTCGAGGACCCGATGGGCAAGACGGTCTTCTGCCGCGGCGACAAGTACCTCGTCGTCGGCGTCGCCGCCGAGCGCATGCCCACCGGCGGCACCGGCGGCAGCCTCGCCGCCGAGGATTACAACAACGACCTCTACATCCCGCTTTCGACGTGCAACCAGTACATCGGCAGCAAGGTGTCGATCCGCTCCGCCGGCAGCCGCTCCGCGGAGCAGGTGGAAGTCAGCCAGGTGACGATGACGGTGGACGCGGAGGTGGACACCGCCGCCGGCCGCGCGACCGTGAAGGCCGTCGGCGACCAGATCAAGCGCCTGCTGGAGCGCCACCACGACAAGAAGGACTGGGCCGTCACGATCCCACTGGATCGGCTCGAAGACGCCGAACGACAACAGGAGCGGTTCACGTCCCTGCTCGTGCTGATCGCGTCGATCTCGCTGCTCGTGGGCGGCATCGGCATCATGAACATCATGCTCGCCACCGTCACGGAGCGGACGCGCGAGATCGGCATCCGCCGCGCGCTCGGCGCCAAGCAGAAGGACATCACCGCGCAATTCCTGATCGAGGCGACCGTGCAGACGACGGTCGGCGGCCTGATCGGCGTCGTCGTCGGGCTGCTGCTCGTCTTCATCGTGCCGATCGCCCCCGCGGGCCTCGCCTGGATGGCGGACCGGGCGCTCCTGACCGATTCGGCGATGTGGCTGCGCACCATCAAGCTGCCCGCCACGGTCAACGTGCCGTCGATCTTCCTCGCCGTCGGCGTCTCGGTCGGCGTAGGCGTGCTCTTCGGCTGGTACCCCGCCCGCCGCGCCGCCAAGCTCGACCCGATCGAGGCCCTGCGGCACACGGCCTGAGCCGTTGGCCACTCCTCCGCTCGCCCGTAGGATGCCCTCGGTCCATCGCCCTTCCCAACCTCCCACCGAGGCTCAATCATGGGTGCGCTGCGCGACGACTGGAAGACGTTCAAGACGACCTACCCCGAGTGGCTCAAATTGCGGAAGTCCGACCTGAACCTCGGCAAGACGCTCGACGAGATCGAGAAGCTGTTCGCGGCCATCAACACTCAGATGGCCGAATACGAGGACAAGCTCAAGAAGATGGCGGACGACATCCTCGCCAAAGGCGCTGTGCATCACAAGAAATTGCTGGAGGTCATGCTCGCCTACCGACAGATCATCACCGCCTCGACGCTGGCGAACAAGGACGCCGCCGCGAAGGCCTTGGACACCTTCCGCGACAAGGCCACTCGGTACTCCAACTGGTCCCAACCCGCCTCCAAACGGCTGAAGGAGGCCGCGGAGAAACTCAAGACGTAGCGCCGATCGGGGCCACGACCCGGCGGGCGGCCGCCCGGCGTTCCTCCGGGTCGACGATCTCCTACAATGCTCCGCATGTCAACCCCCGCACTGAAGACCGTCCCCGTCACCGTGCTCACCGGATTCCTCGGCGCCGGCAAGACCACGCTGCTCAACCTCATCCTCACCGCGAACCACGGCCGGCGGATCGCCGTGATCGAAAACGAGTTCGGCGAGATCGGCGTCGACCAGGACCTCGTCATCGCGGCCGACGAGGAAATTTTCGAGATGGACAACGGCTGCGTCTGCTGCACCGTCCGCGGCGACCTGATCCGTATCCTCGGCAACCTGATGAAGCGCAAGGACCGGTTCGACGCCATCCTGCTCGAGACGACCGGCCTCGCCGACCCCGGCCCCGTGGCGCAGACCTTCTTCGCCGACGACGAGGTCCGCGCCGGCACGCGACTCGACGGCATCGTCACGGTCGTAGACGCCAAGCACGCCGCCCGGCAGATCGGCCGCTCGAAGGAAGTCACCGAACAAATCGCCTTCGCGGACGTGATCCTCCTGAACAAGACCGACCTCGCGACGCCGGCCGAGTTGGACCAACTCGAACACCGCATCCGCCACATCAACGCCGTCGCGAAGGTGTACCGTACGAACCGCGGCGCCGTGGACATGGACAAGATCCTGAACATCGGCGGCTTCAACCTCGACCGCATCCTGGAGTTCGAGCCGGACTTCCTGAAGGACGAGAAGCACGAGCACCACCATCACGAGTACGAGCACGGCGAGCACTGCGGCGCGGACTGCGGACACGACCACGACCATAACGAACACGACGAGCCGCGCCACGACGAAAACGTGACGTCCGTGGGACTGGTCTTGGAGGGGAACCTGCACATCAAGAAGTTCAACGATTGGATTTCGAAGTTGCTGGAAACCAAGGGCCAGGACCTGTACCGCATGAAGGGGATCCTGAGCATCAAGGGGGACCCGAACCGGCAGGTGTTCCAGGGCGTGCACATGCAATTGGACGCGCAGCCGAGCAAGCCGTGGACGGCGGGCGAGGCGCGCGTGAGCAAGCTCGTCTTCATCGGCAAGAACCTCGACCGCGCGGCGCTGACGAACGGATTCCAAGCCTGTCTGGCGTAACCTCCATGCCTCCGAAGCCCTCCGAGAACCGCTTGCACCCGGCGTGGGACGCCGCCGGGCCGGACCACGTCGTCGGCCTGACGTGGAGCCCGAACGGCCGGTGCGTCGCCGCCGCGGCGGTGAGCGGGCCGATTCAGGTATTCGAGGCGAAATCGGGGCAACCGGTCGCGACGCTCGCGGGGCATTCCTTCGGCACGATGGCGCTCGCGTGGAAGCCGAGCGGCGAACTTCTCGCGACCGCCGGGCAGGACGGCAAGGTGCGCCTCTGGGACGCGACGCTGTGGCAGGAGCGGGCCGCGCTCGACGGCGGCGCGGCCTGGGTGGAGAAGCTCGCGTTCAGCCCCGACGGCGCATGGCTGGCGACGGCGGCCGGCAAGAAAGTCCGCGTCTGGGACGCCGCCGGCGAGATCGTCCGCGAGATCGCCGATCACTACTCGACCGTATCCGCGATCGCCTGGCGCGGTACGCAACTCTCCACCGCGTGCTATGGCGGCGTGCGACTCTATGACGTTCCGACCGGAGACACTCGGCTTTGTTTCACGTGGAAGGGTTCGCCGCTCGCGATCGCGTGGTCGCCGAACGGCGCGATGCTTGCCCACGGAAACCAGGACGCGACGATCCACTTCTGGCACGCGGCCATGCCGATGTCACCGATGCATATGACCGGATACACGAATAAAGTGCGAGAGCTGTCGTGGGACGCGACCTCGCGGTACCTGGCGTGCGGCGGCAGCCCGGCGGTCTGCGTCTGGGATTGCGGCGGCCGCGGGCCGGAAGGCTCGGAGCCGACTCTCTTGAGAGGGCACGTCGAACCGCTCACCGCCGTGCAGTGGCAGCGCCGCGGGTTCCTCGTCGCGTCCGGGTGTTCGCAGGGTCGCGTGAATCTCTGGCAGCCGGCGAACAAGAAGGGGCCTCAGGTGGGCGCGGTGTCGATCGCGGCGCCGGTCACGGCGCTCGCGTGGTCGCCGGACGACAAGTCGCTCGCCGTCGGCGGAGCCGACGGCGCCGTGCGGATGTTCACCGTCCGTTGACCGCGTGCCCGTTGGCCTGACCGTTCGGTTTCCCGGCGATCAAGGCTCGCAGACGCGCCACCTCGGCTTCCGCGGCCTCGGCGCGCTTGGTTTGCTCCTCGGCGTTTCGCCGCTGCACCTCGGCGATCTTCGTCTGCTCCTCGGCGATGTTCGTCTGCTCCTCGGCCAACTTCTTCTGCTCCTCGGCGTTTCGCCGCTGTTCCTCGGCGTTTCGCCGCTGCTCCTCGGCGTATTCCGCGTCCGTCAGGATCCAACGGCCGGTCTCCGGATTCCAGAATCGCAATTCCGGTCCGCTGCGTTCCAAGTCCAAACCGAGCACGCGGCTCGGCAATCGCCCGTCCTTCTCGCGGATCGGGACAAATCGTCCGTCGATCAGCCGAAACCCTTGCATGGACGGATCGAGGTAGTCCTCGTAGGCGTCGAACAGGAAATACTCCTTCACCTTCCACTCGTCGCGATAGCGCTCGAACTTCTTCCCGAGATCGTTCTTCTTGGTGCTCTTGGACGTGATTTCGATCACGACTTCCGGGGCCTTCCCCTCCTCCCAGATCAGGTAGTTCGGCCGTTCGCCGTCCTTGCGGACGCCGCGAACGACGAACACGTCCGGCGAGAGGTGCCAGCGCCGGTCGCCGGGCTTCGAGAACACGAGCAGGTCGCCGGACACGTACACCTTCGGATCGTTCGCGAAGTGCCGCTGGAGGACGTTGATGACTTCAAACATGATCCGGCGGTGCCATTCGGTCTCGGACATGGCGCGGAGGTCCGTCGTGGGATAGTCGTTCGAAACGAAGGGATTGAATTTTTGGATCATGGCGTCGCACCTCATCACGACCAGCATACCGCGCCGATTACACCCGTTCCACCAGCATCGCGACGGCGTTGCCGCCGCCGAGGCAGAGCGCGGCCGCTCCGTACCGTAGGTTCCTTGAGCGCAGGGCGTGGACGAGCGTGACCAGCACCCTCGCCCCGCTCGCGCCGATCGGGTGGCCGAGCGCGATCGCGCCGCCGTTCACGTTCACTTTCGCCTCGTCGAGTTTCAGCTCCTTCTCGCAGCCGAGCATCTGCGATGCGAACGCCTCGTTCAATTCGAACAGGTCGATCGCGTCGAGCGGGATCACGGCCGCGAGCTTCCGCAGGGCGGCAACGGGGGCGAGGAATATCTCCTTCGGCGCGACGCCGCTGGTCGCGATGGCCACGATCTTCGCGAGCGGCTTCAGGCCGCGTTCCTTCACGGCCCGTTCGCTGGCGACGACGACGGCGGCCGCACCGTCCGAGAGCTGCGAGGCGTTGCCGGCCGTCACGGTGCCGTCGGGCGCGAACGCCGGCTTCAGCTTCGCCAACGCCTCGACGGTCGAATCGGCGCGAATGCCTTCGTCCTTCGCCACGGTCGCTTTCCCCGCGACGACGGGCACGACCTCCGCGTCGAACGCTCCCGTGGCCCAGGCAGCCGCGGCTCGTTGGTGGCTCTGCGCGGAGAAGCGATCCTGCTCGGCCCGCGAGATGTCGCACGACTTCGCCGTATTATCGGCTGCGTTGCCCATCGGCCAGTTCTCGAAGGCGCACCAGAGGCCGTCGCGGATGAGCGAGTCCTGCGTCGTCTGGTCGCCGAACTTGTACCCGGCCCGCACGTTCGGCAGCAGGAACGGCGCGCGGCTCATGCTCTCCATGCCGCCCGCCACGACGAGGTTCGCATCGCCGGCGCGGATGGTGCGATCCGCGAGCATCGCCGCCTTCAAGCCGGAGCCGCAGACCATGTTCGTCGTGTGCGCGTCGATCGTGTCGGGCAGCCCCGCCGCAAGCGCCGCCTGCCGCGCGGGGTTCTGCCCGCAGCCGGCCTGCACCACCTGCCCCATCACGACTTCGTCGATGTCCGCCGAAGAGATGCCGGTACGGCTCACGGCCTCCCGGATCGCGATCGCGCCGAGTTGGGAAGCCGTGAGCGGCGCCAGTCCGCCGAGGAACTTGCCGATCGGAGTCCGCACGGCCGACACGATGTACGAATTCATGGCCACCCCGACGGGAAAGGAAACGCCACTGGGCCTACATTGATTCTATCGCGGCCAACGCTCCGACTCCCGAGACGAATCCACCGGCATGGCACTCCTCGTCACGGACGCCCTCACCAAGGACTACGGCCGCTTCCGCGCCCTCGACGGCCTCGCCCTGCGCATCGCCCCCGGCGAAGTCGTCGGCCTCCTCGGCCCCAATGGCTCCGGCAAATCCACCGCCCTCCGCATGATCCTCGGCTTCATGCGACCCACCTCCGGCACCGCCACCGTCTCCGGCTTCGACTGCTGGAACCAATCCGTCGAAGTCCGCAAGCGCGTCGCGTATCTCCCCGGCGAACTGCGGCTCTACGAGACAATGACCGGCCGGCAGCTCGTCGGCTTCCTCGGCCAGCTCCGGGGCGAACGGCCCGGCACGGAGGTCGACCTCCTCGCCAAGCGCCTCGACATCGACGTGGACAAACCGCTCGTGCAGATGTCCTCCGGCATGAAGCGGAAGATCGCGCTCCTGGCCGTGCTGGTGCCGAAGGTGCCGTTGATCATTCTGGACGAGCCGACGAACACGCTCGACCCGACGATGCGGGACGAACTGCTCGAACAGCTCCTGATCGCGAAGAAGGAGGGCAAGGCGGTCCTCTTCTCGTCGCACGTCCTGCAGGAAGTGGAAGCGGTCTGCGACCGCGTGATTATCCTGCGCAGGGGCGTCCTCGTTCACGAGCAGTGCATGACCGACCTCCGCGACGGCCGGCACGTCTCGGCGATGATCGAGGGACCGGTTCCCGCGAGCGGGCCTGATGGCGGGGCGATCGCGCTCGACGGCCGGAAATTGAATCTCGACTACCGCGGCTCGCTGCCGGTGCTGCTGGAATGGCTGGCCAAGCAGTCGCTATCGAACTTGAAGATCGAGCCGCTCGGCCTGTCGCCGATCTACCACAAGTTCCACGGCAACGGAGCCTGAACGGGAACCGACGGAGTGGGTCCGCGGCTTCCGCGCCACCCTCCGGCGGACCCACACTTTTTTCCGGACCCACTCCGATTTCCGATCCAACTCTTGCCCGATAACGACTTGCGTCGATTCCGTCACCGGCGAGCGGCGAGGCAATCAGGCGAGCCGGGAGCGTCAGCTCCCGGTTTTTCGTTCGCGTTCCCAGAAACCGGGGGCTGACGCCCACCGGCTCGCCCCGAAGGGCGAACGGTGCAACGTCCATCCGGTGTTCGTCCAGGTCCACGACCGGCGCACCGGCGCGGCGACCCGGCACGGCGAACCGGGGAGCCGAGCGGCGTGAGCCGCCGGGTGGAGGACCGACGCCCACGACCCGGCGGCTCACGCCACTCGGCTCCCCGTCTTTCTTTTGGAATGCGGTGGCTGGACGCCGCTGGGGTTTTGTGCCGACATAGCGGCGCAAACGTGTGAATGGTTTCCGGTTTTTTCGTGCCGAAACACCAACTGATCATCGTTCCGCGATCGCCAATCTCATATCCATACACGCCGAAGACATCGAAGACAAACGCGTCGCGAGAAAGTGGTGGGTACTTAACTTAAGCGAGACGCTAATAAAAAAGCAGGGCAGAGGCTACTTCTGCATCCAGATCGGCTCACATAATAACTCAATAACATTGAATACGAACGCCGTGAGGCTGATGTAGAAGACGACGCAGACGAACCAGTGGTAATATCGTAGTTTTCGATAATCATCCCAGCAAGGAGAGACGCCAGATCGTTCTTCTTCATCGCGAAGCGGGCCAATACTAATAACCAAATAGTAGATCGCCAAGTTGTAGAGAATCAGTGTTATGGCCAGAATTGCTCGCCACGGTGCCTTGTCCCAGTGAATAAGCACCCAGAAGATGTGCGTTTTCTGTGTATGGTTTTGAATTTTCATTATCCCCTCCTGAAGTTTATCATTCGCTTTCTTTTTCGACCGCTCAATCATTTCGTGCGATTTCATACTGCCACCTTCGATTTGCGGCACGAACGCTTTCCCGCCCGGTGCGTCTTTTCGTTGTTCGGCATTAGCTTGCACCGATTCCTCGAATTTTTCATTGACGCCCCCTGCATTAATGACCAGAGCTTCCTTCCATTCGTTTGCGATGGCGATGGCTCGCCGTTCGGCTTGCGAGACGAACGACAAGGCGATGGCACGCCCGATATATGGCAAAGTAAAAGCAATTAACACCAAGATATGAAACGCGAGTCGCGGTCCGGAGTACATTTGCCGTAGCACGGACCAGGGATCGTTAGGATACTTCGAGAAATTGAAGCCGTGTGTTAGAAACCACGCGAGTCGAAGGCCAACGGGTGTGAAGATGGCGTTGCGAGTATGCGTCATATCGAGCTTTAATCCAGTGGTTGCACGCAAGTCGGCGTTCTCAAGATGCGCGAGTTGCAGATTGACATTTTCAAGATGGGCACCCGTCAGGTCCGCGTTTTCTAGATGAGCGCCAGTCATGTTGACATCGACTAGTGTCGACAGTTGTAGAATGGAGTTTTCGAGATGAGCTCCGCTAAGATTCGAATTACTCAATTTCGTGCGAATCAGTCTGGCTTGCTGGAGATTGGTGTCACGCAAGTCAGCATTATTAATTGTAGCTCCAGATAGAATTGCTTTATTTAGATGTGCTCCGAAAAGACTGGTGTCATCCATATGCGCCGAGATGAGAGTGGCGTTTTCTAGATAGGCGCAATCGAGAATCGCATTGTCTAGATAGGCAAAAGCAAGTCCAGCGTTTTCGAGATGGGCATTTTTTATAATGGCCTTGTCAAGCCGTACAAGAATACCGAAGGCTGCATTTTTCAAATTCGCATAGCTAAAATCGGCCTGTGATCCCTCTTTCCCTTCGCTATCTAACCATTTTCGATGTTCATTCAGTTTCGCCTGCAAATCGCCGTGACTCATGGGCTCAGGATTCGGATTTTCAGTCACGTTTCACGTCCTTTGAAAATCGGTTCAAGTAGGCCCGGCGGGAGGCGAAGGTTGCAGCCGGATTTAGGGGTAACGTGGAACCGAATCAGATTGCAAGCGCACTTTTATTCACCATTATCGGACCGTATTCGGAAATCGACTCACCTTTTCCTCGCATACGTCCCGAAATCGTTGAAGAACACCCGCTTCGCGATCCGGTACAGCACGTTCTTCTCCGGCACTTCCTGGCCCGGGATGTACTGCGAGCCGTGGGCCGTCATCGCGCTCAGCTCGGCCATCGCGGTCTGGCGGGCGGTCGCGTCCTTCGCGCCGTGGCGCTCGACCACGGCCTTCAGCAGGTCCGGGCGCTCCAGCACGATGCAGCCGCGCGTCGCCTCGGCGGCGGTGTCGCGGAAGTCCTTCAAGTACGCGCTCTTCAGGAACTTCTCCTTCAGGCTCCGGCCGTCGGTTTCGCTCGAGTGGATCGACTCCTTCGAGAACTGCACGATCGGGCACGGCTCGATGTCGCCCCACGGGTTGATGTGATGGCTGATGCCCGTCACGGCCGGGCAGAGGGCCTTCCCCTCGCCGTCGTAATAAGCGTCCACGATCACGATCGGCTTCTTCGCCCGCATCTCGACGACGAACTGCCGGGCGCGCTTCGCCTGCTCCGGCGTCAGGCAGAGGTCCACGTTCGGGTTCGGCCCCATCGGGCGATAGACGTGGAACCAGGTGTACATCACGCCCATCTCGATCAGCCGATCGACCCACTTCTCGGTCAGCAGGTCGTCGATGTTCGTCTTGCAGAGACTGGTGCAGACGCCCGTGAACACCTTGTTCCTCAGGCAGTTCTGAATCCCCTGCATCGACTTCGAGAGCACATCCTTCCGGCCGCGGCGTTCGTCGGAAATGATTTCACTTCCTTCGATGGAGATCAACGGCGTGATGTTGCCGAGTTCGCGCATCCGCTTGGCGCGTTCGTCCGTGATGAAGTGGCCGTTCGTGAAGATCTGGAAGTAGCAGTCCGGGAACTCGGCGAGCATGTCCAGCAGGTGCGGGTGCATGAACGGCTCGCCGCCGACGATGCCGAAGAAGACGTTGCCCATTTGCTTCGCTTCGCGGACGAGCTTGCGGAAGGCCGGCGGGTCGATGGTGTGCTGCTTGTGGGCGACGTCCACCCAGCAGCCCTGGCAGCGGAGGTTGCACGAGTTGATGATGCTGACGTAGAGGAACGGCGGGAAGACTTCGCCGCGGCGCAGGCGCGACTTGTGCCGCAGCACCGAGAGGCCGCCTTTGACGCCCATGTTCCACGCGAGCTTCCACAGGAGGCGCTTGTCGGCTTCGAAGAGCATCCGCTTGGCCATCGAGAAGATCATGGCGGTCGATCCGTGGAGGTGCTTACAATCTTACCGGGGAAATGGGCTTCGGCGCGGTCCGAAATCCGCACGATGCCGAGCATTCCAAATCCGGGAACAGCATGAACGATCCCATGTCCGACGACACAGTGCGCAAGAGTGTGGGTCAGATGCGGATCATCGTCCTGGCGCTCGTCGGCGGCGCGACGCTGTTCGGCATCAGCATCTGGATGGCCACGCTCATGAAATTTCCCGGCAAGGGCATCGCGCCGGACATGCCGAAAGTCGGCGGCTTCCAGATGCTCACGCTCCTCGCGGCGGCGACCGCGATCGTTGCGATCATTTTCCTGCTGTTGCTGCCGGGCTTCTGGCGGCAGCAGTCAGTCGATCGTGCCGCATCCCGCGCGCCGGTCCCGACGCAATACGACGTTCCCCAACTCCTGGCCGTCTGGCAGGCGAGCACGCTGATGCGGGCGGCGCTCTGCGAAGGACCGGCAATCCTGTCGTTCATCGCCTTCCTGCTGAACGCCGACTACGCGGCCTTGGCGATCGGAGTCGTGATGGTCGCGATCCTGGCGACGGGCATTCCGAGCGAAGCGTCGGCGCGACGCTGGCTGGACCAGGCGCTCGAAGACCTCGAACGGAAGCGGGGCGAATCGACCGAACCGAAATAGAATCGATCCATTCCCGCGCCGATTCCGGTTTCCGCCATGACCATTCGCTTTGCCGGCCTTCTCCTCTTCCTCCCCCTCGCCCTGCTCGCGGCTCCGCCGGAGGACGCGGCGCCGAAACTGCCGGACGGCACCGACGCGGCGCGGAAGCAGATGGCCGCATTCCGCCTGCCGGCGGGGATGAAGGTGGAGCTGTTCGCCGCTGAGCCGAAGCTGGCCAGCCCCGTCGCGATCGGTCTCGACGAGAAGGGCCGCGTCTACGTCGCGGAGGAGCATCGCTTCAACGCCGGCACGGAGGAGAATCGCACGCGGGCCTTCCTGCTCGAAGACGATTTGCAGGTGCGCACGCTCGACGACCGGCTGAAGATGTTCCAGAAGTACCAATCGAAGTTCGACGGCGGCATGGGCTGGTTCACGAAGCACGCCGACCAGATTCGAGTTTTGGAAGACACGACCGGCTCGGGTCGCGCCGACAAGTCCACGATCCTCGCGCAGTTCCGGGAACCGCTCGACGGCCTCGCCGCCGGCGTCATGGCCATCGACGGCGACGTCTACATCGCCTGCATCCCGCACCTCTGGGTGCTGAAGAAGGGCGAGACGAAGCCGACGAAACTGCTCACCGGCTTCGGCGTGAACGCGGCCTTCCTCGGCCACGACCTGCACGGTCTCTGCCGCGGGCCGGACGGCAAACTCTACTTCTCCGTCGGCGATCGCGGCTTCCACGTGACCACCAAGGAAGGCACCACCCTCAGCGGCCCGCGCACCGGCGCGGTCTTCCGCTGCAATCTCGACGGCACCGAACTCGAAGTCGTGCATCGCGGCCTCCGCAACCCGCAGGAACTCGCTTTCGACCAGTACGGCAACCTCTTCGCCGACGACAACAACTGCGACAAGGGGGACCACGCCCGGCTCGTGCACATCGTCGAGGGCGGCGAATCCGGCTGGAACATGGCCTACCAGAGCATTCCCGCGCCGTACATGTCCGGCCCGTGGTTCGCCGAGCGGCTCTGGCATCTCCAACACGAAGGCCAGCCGGCGTACATCGTCCCGCCCGTCGGCGCGATCGGGGCGGGGCCGAGCGGCTTCCTCTTCACCAGCGGCACGAGCCTCGCCGACCGCTACAAGAACTCGTTTCTGATGTGCAACTACACCGGCAACGGCGGCCTCGAATCGTTCAAGGTGAAGCCGAAGGGTGCGGGCTTCGAGATCGACGACTACCACGACTTCCTGAAGCCGATCATGGCGACCGATGCCGAGTTCGGCTATGACGGCAAGCTGTACGTGAGCGACTTCGTGAACCTCGACTGGTCCGGCAAGAGCCTCGGCGGCCGGGTGTACACGGTGTTCGATCCGAAGAAGCTCGACAGCGATGTGGTGCGGGAGACGAAGAAGCTGTTCGCGGAGGGGTTCGGAAAGCTCGTGAATCTCGAACTCATCAATCTGCTGGCTCACGTCGATCAGCGCGTTCGGTTCGCGGCCCAGTTCGAGTTGATGAAGCGGTTCAGCCGGAACGACGATCCGAACAACGCCCTTCCCGTCACGTCGGTGCTGACGCTTCAGGCCATCGGCGGGAAGAACCAACTGGGTCGGATTCACGCGATCTGGGCGCACGTGCCGTGGTTGAAGAACGATAAGGGCGATTTAATCGAGGCCCTGTCCGCCCTTCTGGAGAGCGATCGGGACGCGGAGGTGCGGGCGCAGATCGCCCGGGTTTTTGGCGACGCTGGCCGAGCCTTGGCAGTACCCAAACTCGTGAAAGCCCTTGCCGACTCGAATGCCCGCGTCAAATTCTTCGCCGCCCAATCGCTCGGCAAGCTGAAAACGAAGACCGCGATCGATCCGCTCTTCGACGTCCTTCGCCAGAACAAGGACGCCGACCCGCACCTGCGGCACGCCTGCGTCGTGGCGCTCGAGCGGATCGGCGACGCGGATGCGGTCGCGTTGAAAGCGAAGGACGCGAGCGCGTCGGTTCGCCTCGCCGTCGTGCTCGTCCAGCGCCGGCTGAAGGACACTCGGATCGCGAGGGCTTTGGACGATCCCGACTGGTTCATCCGTACCGAGGCGGCGCGGGCGATCCACGACCTGCCGATGGACGACCAGTTGCCGCGGCTCGCGGCGATGCTGCCGAAGCTCGGCGACAAGCCGATCCCGGACGGCGATCCGCTCGTGCGCCGGTGCATCTCGGCCGCGTACCGGCTCGGCCGGTTGGGCGAGGCGCGGGCGGTGCTCGCGGTCGTGACGAATCCGAACTTTTCCTTGGCCGTGCGGGCGGAGGCGCTCGGTGCGCTCGCCGACTGGGCCGACCCGCCGCCGCGCGATCGCGTGACCGGCTTCTGGCGACCGCTGCCGAAGCACGACGCCGCCCCGATTCGCGCCGTGATCGAGGCGAACCTGTCGGACCTGTTGAAGAAAACCGACGGTCCCCTTCAGACGGCCGTCATCGCCACAATCCAGAAGCTCGGAGTTCAGGCGGACGAATCGCAGTTCGCGGCCTGGGCGAAGGACGCGAAGGCCGAGCCGAACCTGCGCGTGGCGTCGCTGCGCTACCTCGCGAGCCGCAAGGCGAAGGACCTCGATGCGATCCTGACGGCGGCGCTCGCCGACTCGAATCCGCTGCTGCGCTCCGAGGCCCGCGAGCGGATCGCGGCGATCGACGCGACTCGCGGGACGAACCTGCTGGCCGATGCGCTGGCGCGAGCCAAGGCGACGACGATGGAGCGTCAGCGGGCGCTGGCGCTGCTTCCCGCGATGAAAACGCCGCGAGCCGGGACGCTGCTCGACGATTGGAGCGCGAAGCTGGCGGCGGGCACGGTGCCGGCGGAGTTGAAGCTCGATGTGCTGGAGGCGATCAAGGCCGCGCCGTCGGCGGTCCGAGATGCGAACCGGGCGAAGTTCGAGAAGGCCGAGCCGGACAAATTTCGCGTAAGTCTCGTCGGCGGGGATGCCGATCGGGGGCGCGAGATCTTCTTCAACCACACGGCCGCCCAGTGCGTGCGGTGCCACACTGTCGCCGGCAGCGGCGGCACGGCCGGGCCGGAGCTGACGAAGGTCGTGGA
>CAYVRB010000145.1:0-15319 GCA_964453375.1 uncultured Alcaligenaceae bacterium | reverse complement strand
CGGCGCGGCCTGGGCGGCGGCCTCGGCCGCCTTCGCTTCGCCGGCCTTCGCGGTCGCGGCCGCCGTCGCCTTCGCGGCCTCGGCGCGGCGCTGCTCCGCCACGCGATCCGCCTTGGAAAGGAGCTTGTTCGCCTGCTCGGCCGCCTTGTCGAGGCCCTCGGCCGACTTCTCCAGGGCTGCGCGGTCCGCGGCGGGCAGCCGATCGGGCGCGGCGCCCGTGGGCAGGCGATCGGTCGCGGCCTTGCCCTCGGCGGCGGCGCGGGCCACGCGGTCCTTCAACTGCTTCGCGTCGCCCCGCACTTCGGCGGACGCCGCCCACTGTTCCAGTTCCTCGGCGGCGGCCGCGAGCTTCTCGAGCGCGCCCGCCTGCTCCTTCGCCGCCTGGGCGAGCGGCTGGCGCACGCCGGAGGAAGTCTTGCCGGGCTCGGCCTGCGCGGCCGCCTGCGCCGCCGCGAGCTTCGGTTCGATCTCGGCGAAGTGCTTGTCCTCCAACTCCGCGAGGAGCCGCGCGACCGTCTCGGCGCGGCGGGCGGCGGGGGTGTCCTTCAGGCCGTTGGAGCGGGCGATCTCGCGGAGCTTCTCGACCTTCGCGCGCGGGCCGTCGGCCGGATCGGACACCTGGCCGCGCACGATCCGCTGGTCCTGCTCGGCGCGGGCGAGCTGCGCGCGGCCCTCGTTCGGCAGGCGGTCGTCGGGCGTGGCGGCGGCGCGGGCGGCGGCGGTCTTGGCGGCGGCGGCCTTTTGTTGTTCGGTCGCGCGTTCGATCTCGGGGCGAAGGAGGGCGAGTTCCTTCTGCAGGTGCGCCGTCAGGCCGTCGGCGGAAAGGACGCGGATCACGATTTCCGGAGTGACGCCGGGCGGCTTGGCGAGCGTGTAGTCGTCCCAGTCGTCGGCCGCGCCGCGCAGCGCGATCGAGTCGCCGTCCTTCGGGGCCGTGCCGTCGGGCTTGCGGAACGCGGACAGCGGAACGAGGCGCGTCGATTCCATCTCGTGCGGCCGCTGGCGGCGATGTCGACCGATCGCACCGACGGCCCCCGGCAATGCGGCCTCGGACCCGGCGGCGTCCGCCAACGGCACGCGGACGAAGGGTCCTTCATTCACGCGGTATTCGAGCCACATCGTGCGGAGCGCGAACGTGCGGTCGTCGGCGCGGACGCGCACGGGAATGGTCGCCGTCGGCACGAGCAGGAGCGGATCGAGCGCCGGCGACGGGCGCATGAGCGCGACGACCGGCCTCGGGTCGGGGAAGGTCTGGAGGTCCAGCTTCTGCATGCCGACGAGGCCGGCCTCGTCCGCGAAGCGGAGCGTGTAGAGGCCGGCGAGCGGAACCTCGAAATCCGCGAAGAGCTTCGTGCGGTCCGGCCCTTCGACGCGCACCGGGATGTCGTCGCCGAACGATTCCGAGAGCGCGGGAGCCAGGGCGGCCGCGAAGGGCGAAGTCGATGACAACGGCGCGACGGCGATGGCCGCTTGCAGGCCGGCGCGGTCGCCCTCGAAGCGGAGCGACGCGGCGACGATCGGCCGGTCCGTGGCCGCGCGCAGGACGATCCGCGTGCCGCTCACCGCCTCGACGCCGCCGGTGCCCTCCGGCCGTTCGACCGGCGGTTCGTTCGTATAGGGCCGCGCGATCAGGCGAATCTGCGGCGACGGGCGGCCGTCTAGGAGCGTGAGGCGCGGCGGCGTGGCGACCGTCACGGCGCGCCAGCCGGTGTCGGCGTCGTTCGCCGCGACGCGGTACTCGAAGTCGCGCGGGATCCGGTCCGGCGCGACGGCGTGCTCGAAGACGCGGTCGGCGGCGGCCTCGGCGGCCATCGCGATCGTCTCCTCGAACGGCAGGCCGCCGTCGAGCCGCACGGTCAGAGTGGCCTCGGCCGGGATCGCGCCGCGGACGCGCAGGCGCAGCGCGAGCGGTTGCCCCTTCGCGAGAAGGAGCGGGTTCGCGGTCGGCGATTGGATTTCGAGAACGGTCTTCGGCGGCCACGGGTGGTTGCCGAACGGATCGGCGAACCGGACGCCGGCGACGGCGGCCCGCGCCGGATCGGCGGCGACCCACGCGCCCAATCCGCCGACGGCTGCGAGCGCCAAGGCGGCGACGCGCCACAGCCGGCCCGTCGGCACGAGGTCGCCGAACTCGAGCCGGTTCGCCAGCCGCTCGGCGCGCCGGATCGCCGCCTCGCGGAAGCGCGGCGACGAACGACGATCGTCCACGGGCAGATCCTCGAACGCGGCGGCGCTCGCGAGCAGGTCGTGGAATTCCGAGTGCCGCGATTCGACGAGCATCGCGACGGCGACCGGCTCCGTGGACGCGCGCAGCGGCCGGCGGACGCCGCGCAGGACGATCGCTCCGCCCGCGCCGACGAGCGCGAGCAGCGCCGCCGCCCGCACGCCTGGAGCGAGGTGGAACCGCGCGTCGAGGACGCCGACGATCAGCAACGCGAGCGCGAGGACCGCCACGAGCGCGCCGGCGCCGGCCGCGGCGCGGGCGACCTTCCGCGCCTGCCCGAGCCCGCGCAGCCGCCGGTTCAGCGGGACGATTTCATCCGGCGGCCGGAGGACGAACGACATGGAACACTCCCGGTGAATCGATCGCGCCGTTCGCGGTTACTCGCCCGCCGTCGGGATGAAATCGCCGATGATTTGCGAGACGCCGTCGTGATCCAGGAAGACGGGGATATTCCCGGGCGCGATGTGCATGGCGAAGCCGTCCCGCAGCGTGATCGCCAACGGGTAGTCGATCTGGTAGCGTTCGCCGTTCATCAAGACGATCGTGAACGGATGGAACGGCCGGCGCTCGGCCAGCGCGCGCACGGTGTTGTCGAATTCCTCGGCCCGCATGGGGTTCCCCCGTTCCGTATCGTTCCCGCCATCATACCAAACGCTCGCGCTTGCGCAGAATCCATTCGCATCCTAGCAACGCGAGGAGTAACGCGAATGTCACGGCGTGGTTCCAGACCGGCATCGGCGGGCAGGGCTGGTCGAGCGGCAGCCGGGCGACCTCGGGCAGTTCGTCCACGATCTTCTCGGCGTCGGCGAAGGACTGGTACGCGCCGCGCGACTCGGCCGCGGCGCGGAGGAGGTCGGCGCGGTTCAGTTCGAGCCGGTCGCGTTCGCCGGGCGGCGGCAGCACGCGCGCCTCGGCCTTGGCGGCCGGGCCGGTCGGCGCGGGGTCGGTGAGCTGGAACTTGTACTCGCCGACGGGCGTCGGCGCGAGCGTGGCCTCGTAGGTGGCGCGCGTGCCGCGCACCTTGCCGAGCGAGAGCGTGCGCGTCTCGTGGTCGCCGGCGACGGCGCGGCCGGTCGCGTCGCGCAACGGGCCGCGCTCGACGCCGACCTTGACCGCGTCGCCCGGCGGCGGGGCGTCGTCCGGGAATTGCGCCGTCACCTTGATCGGCTCGTCGCGGCGGTAGCCGGTTTGCTTGTCGGTCTTCAGTTCGACGCCGCGCACGCGGTTCCGCGACAGCACCGCGACAGCCTGGCGCCAGAAGCGGTTGAACTGTTCCTCGTCCTTCCGCCAGCGCCAGCGCCACGTTTCGTCGAAGCCGAGGAAAAGGGTGCGCCCCGCGCCGACGAACTGCTGGAGCGCGAGCGGATGGCGCTCGCCGGGGTCGTCCTCCGCGGGCCATTCGGGATGGACCGCGAGCACCTCGGCCGTGCGCTTCCGCGCGTAGCCGGACGCGGCCCAGTAGAGCGGCTTCAGGCGGCGCCAGACTTCGGCACCGTCGGCCTCGTTCGCGGCGAAGCGGAAAATCGGATGGCCCGCGCCGACGGGCGTCAGCCGCGGCTGGTACGGCGCCGCCAGCGGCGCGTCCTCGGACGTCGGCCGCGGCTCTCGCGCCGTCGACTTCGCCACCGGCAGCACGTCGGCCAGCGGCGTGTCGAAGTACAGGCGCGGCATCGCGTGCTCGCCGGCGACGACGATCAACCCGCCCCCCTTCACCTTCACGAAGTCGGCGAGGTCCTGCAGCCGCTGCGCGGGCCGGTCCAGCCGCGACGGTTCGACGTCGCCGAGGATGACGGCGTCGTACTCGAACAGCTCGTTCCGCGTCGGGAAGCCGCGCAGCGCCGACTTGTCCGTCGTCGCGTGGTCGAGCGACGCGTCCAACAGCAGCGTGTGCAGGTCCACCGCCTTCTCGCGCCGGCCCGGCTCCAGCTCGCGCTCCAGCAGCACCTTCACGAAACGGAACTCGTAGCGCGGATACCCCTCGACGTACAGCACGCGCAGCCGGCGATTCTCGGTGACGACCACCGTGCGCTCGAGCGAATTGTTCGCCGTCTCGCGCTCGCCCGGTTGCACCGGCACTTCGATCACGTAGGTGCGCTCGCCGAGTTCGGTCGGCACGTGCTTGAGGCGGAACGGCACCGGCTTCCCCGCCGCGTCGGGCGCCACCTGGACTTCGTCCCGCTTTTCGAGTTTGCCGCCGACCTTCTCGGAGAGGGTCGCGCGGACGGTCCGCGGCGCGCCGGGGCCTTTTGCGGTGAGGCGCGCCTCGAAAATCAGCTCGTCGTTCTTCGCGACGACGTGCTCGGATCGGAGGTCGCCGACGGCGAGGTCGAGCGTCTCGCGGGCGTCGCCGAGGCCGACGAGGTGGAGCGGCACATCGGCGCGGGCGGCCTCGCGCGCGGCGCGGGGCAGATCGTCGCCGGCGGTGGTGACGCCGTCGGTGAGGACGATGATGGCGACGAGCGACCCGCCGCGGAACGCCTTGAGGAGCGCCTGCACGCCGTCGCCGAGCCGGCTGGCCTCGCCGTCGGCGGTCAATCGCGAGACGGTATCGCGCACGGCGCCGATCTCACCCGCGTCGTGGATCGAACCTTCCAGCCGCAGCCGCTCCGCGAGCGAATAGACGTGCACCTTCAGCTTGCGTTCCGTCACGAGCCGCGTCAGCCAGTCGTCGTCGGGGCGCGTCAAGAGCCATTGAGCGAGTTGAATTCGCTGGGGTTGCTTCAACCCCGGCACGCCGGCGAGCGATTCGAGCTTCGCGCGCAGGGCGGGGTCCTGCGGGTCGTCGACGGTGGCCATGCTGGCGGACGTATCGACGACGATGGCGATATCGGGCCAGCCTTCGCGGTCGAAGGCGAGGCGCAACTGCGGGAGGACGAGGAAGATGGCGATCCAGTACGCGCCGAGCCGCAGGGTCGCCGGGAGCAGGACTCGCCGAATGCCGCCGGTCGCGCGGCGCTCGTAGCCGTAGAAGACGGCGACGACGACCGCGGCGAGCGCGGCCAGCCCCCACTGGATCGCCTCGTCCTGCCGGGCGTTCGCGCCGAAGGCGAGGGCGCGTTCGAGCCGCCAGCGCGTGCCTTCGCCGGGGCCGGCGGCCGGAACGCCGGCGGACTGTTCGAGCGCGAGGCGCCAGGTGTCCGGCAGGAAGCCGAGGAGTTGGCCGGTCCAGGCCGCGTGCGCCAGCGATCCGAGCACGGCGATCGCGGCGGCGGCGAGCACGAGGCCGATCAGCGTGACGATTTTCCCGCCGGTCGGCGGCTGCACGTCGCCGCGCAGGCCGGCGCCGAGGCGTGCGGGGCCGAGCCGCCACGCGAGCCACAACTCGAACGCAAGCGCCGCGAGGCCGAGCGCGACGAACCAGCGCGCGAGCTTCGGCCCGTGCGGCCGCACGGCGGTGACGATCGCGGCGCCGTCGTCCCCCTGGATGGCGATGTCGGCGGGGTCGGTCACCACTTGAATCGACGGATGGATGCCGCGCAGCGCGTCCGCCGGGATGCGCCGCAGGTCCGATTCGCTGCCGCCGCCGGGAGACGCATCCGCCACGTTGACGGCGACGGGCT
This sequence comes from uncultured Alcaligenaceae bacterium, assembly GCA_964453375.1. Lineage (GTDB taxonomy): Bacteria > Planctomycetota > Planctomycetia > Gemmatales > Gemmataceae > Limnoglobus. Next base: position 9,535 of record CAYVRB010000145.1, on the reverse strand, counting down.
TCGCGCGGCCGCCATCGATCTCCAGCCGGTAGACGCCGGCCGTCCGCGTTTCCAGGAACCGGGCCACGCCGCCGTCCTCGACCGCCGCGACGGTCGCGGATTGCGTCGCGCCGTCGGCGCCGGTCAGCTTCGCCGCGAGGCCGACCGTCGCGGGCGGCAGGTATTCCTCGATCGCCTCGCCAACGCGAACCGCCTGCCGCTCCGGGTTGGTCGCGGCGTAGCGCAGCAACTCGCCGGCGAAGACCGGGTACGTCGGCAGGATCGGCCAGTCGTTCCAGTCGCGGTTGAAGGTGCTGGTGTAGACGACGACGCGCCCGCGGTGGCGCGACCACTCGACGACGGCGGGGTCCGGCTTGCGGTCGTCCGGCTTCTCCGTAGTCGCCGGCGCGAACGACAGGATGCGCCGGCCGCGCCCGGGCGCCAGTTCGAGCCGCACGTACTTGTGGAACGGCACGGCGGTCAGCCCGGCGCGGCCGTTGGCGTCCTGGAACTCCGCGGCGAGCGGTGGCTGCCGGAACGCCGCGTCGTCCGCCACGAGGCGATACCCCGGATCGTCGGCGCTGTTCGACCCCACGACCTCGCCGAGCTTGCCGGGGAGCAGCCCGTTGCCGTCGGCGTAGAGCACGCGGTTGTAGTGGTCGAGGTTCGCCGCCGCGCGGGAACCGAGGCCGATCACGACGCCCCCGCCGCGCTTCAACACCGCGTCGAGCCGGGCAACCTGCGACGGCGTGAGCGTCGGCACGTCGCACAGGAACACGCAGTCGACCGCCGAGAGGTCCGACAGCGTCGCGTCGCCGAATTCCTCCAGGCTCACCACCCTTGGTCGGCCGGGGTGCCCCGGTCGCGGTTTGCCGTCGGGCGCGATCGCGTCGGAGAGCGTTTCCGTCGCCCGCAGGAGGGGCACGCTCGACGGTTTCCCGTTCACCAGCACGCACGGCAACCCGTCGCGGACCTCGAAGCTCACCGCCCGCGCGTCGTCCGCCGGCAGATCGTCGGCGTCGACCAGCCGCACCTGCACCACGTGCGTCCCGGCCGCGCGGAACCGCGCCGACTCCGGCAGCACGAACCGCACCGGCACCGCGTCGTTCGGCTCCAGCCGCTCGATCGTCTGCCGGCCGACCGGCACGAGCGAACCCTCCGTGCCCGGTTCCGTCGGCCGGCCCAGCAGCAACTCCACGCCGACTTGCGTCCGTGGGGAACGGCCGAAGTGCCTCACCGTCGCCGTCAGCGTCGGCGCGTCCCCGACGAGCGGCAGCGGGTCGCCGAGCGCGAGCGCCGCGATCGCGGTGTTGTCCAGGTCCTCCTTCGCGCAATCGACGATGGCGAGGTCGCCGCGCGCCGTCAGCTTCGTCCACGCCTCCGGGGGCGGCGCGTCGGGCCGCGGCAGCACGCCCGCCCACGGCGACGCCTGCAAATCCGTGAAGAACAGCACCTGACGCCGCAGGTACGTGCGCGGAGACCGTGCCAGCGCGTCGTTCACCGCCGCCAACCCCGCCCCGAAGTCGGTCGACGCGTGCACCGGCTTCAGGTTGCGCAACTCCGTCGCCACCTTCTCCACGTCGTTCGACGGCCCCGGCACCACCGGCTCCGCGTGCGCCCCCAACGCGATCAGCGTCAGCCCGTCGCCGGGGTTCCGCGCCCGGATCGCCGCTTCCGCCTTCGCGAGCGCCACTTCGAAACGGCCGCGCTGGTCCGCCTTCGCCGTCATGCTCAAGGACAGGTCCACCACCACGACGAGGTGCGTGCGCGGCCCGTTGGCGATCGTCTCCGCCGCGCCGGGGCGGATCGCCTGCCAGAGCGGTTCGATCCACGGTGTGGCCGCGATCATGCCCAGGAGCGGCAGCAAAACGGTCAGCACGCGCAGCGCCAGCAGCAGCCAGCGGTCGATGCGCCGGCGGGCGTTCTTCTTCGTCGGTTGAAGGAACCGCATCGCCGCCCATTCCACCACGCGGAACCGCTGGCGGAACAGCAGGTGGATCAGCACGGGCACCGCGACGGCGGCGGCCGCCGCGACGGCGGCGACCAGCGGAATCGAGAGCGACGCGAACAGCGGAATCGTGTGTGGCACGGCGAGGGAGATTGTACCGGACCGCCCGCCGACCCGCACGGGAAACCGCGCATCGCCCGCGCAACACCCTTGTAGGGCGGGTCAAAGCTCTGCGCCGACCCGCCGAACGTCCGGGCATCGGCGGGTCGTCGAAGACCCGACCCGCCCTACAAAACCGCAGCCGCATTCCCACCCGCCGTTGGAGCGCCTCTCATGTTGCGCCTGCTCGTCCTGTTCGCGCTCTTCATCCCCAATCTCCTCCACGCCCAAACGCCGAAGGGCCTCCGCGCCGGCGTCGCGACCGTCGCGATCTCGGCGCGCCGGGCGATCCCCGAACACGAACCGCTCTACGCCAAGGCGCTCGTGCTGAAGTCGGATTCGACCACCGCCGTGCTCGTTACGCTCGACGCCGTCGCCGTCGGCGAGATCGGCCCGATCGGCAACGACTACCTCGGCAAGGTGCGCGATCGCCTCCAACGCGAGTTCGGCATCGCGCCGGGAAGCGTGATCGTGAACGCCAGCCATTGCCACGGGATCGTCGGGCCGGATGTGGACGCGAAGACCGTCGAGGCGGTGAAGACCGCGCTGGCGAACCTCGCGCCCGTCACGGCCGGTGTCGGCGTCGGCCGCGAGGAACGCGTCTCCGAGAACCGCCGCCTCCGCCTCAAGAACGGCCACGAGGCCGACGTCCGGCACGCTTACTCCCTCCCGCCCGACGCCGCCGTCGCCGCCGTCGGCCCGATCGATCCGCAGATCGGCGTCCTCCGGCTCGACAAGGCCGACGGCCAACCCCTCGCCATCGTCTACAACTTCGCCTGCCACCCCATCCTCGGCGTCAACGGCGACGGCGACACCGCCGACCTCGCCGGCTACGCCTCCCGCGCCGTCGAGGACGCCTGCCCCGGCGCCACCGCGTTCTTCGTCCAGGGCTGCGGCGGGGACATCAACCCGATCCGCTACAAGGACGTGAACCACCCCCGCCACGCCGAGACGCTCGGCAACCGCCTCGGTCTCGCCGTTGTCCGCGCCGCGCGCTCCATCCGCACCGCGAAAGACGCGCCGCTCGTCGTGCTCCACGAAACGCTCGCGTTGCCCCGCGCCGACCACACCGAGCGCATCGACAAGCTCGAAGCCGAATGGAGCGCGACCGCGAAATCCCTGAAGGGCACCACGCTGAACCTGAAGACCTTCCTCGAATTGGTGAACAAGCACGGCCTGGCGAAGGAGTTCCCCTCCGCCGATGCCGGCCTGTACCTCACGGAACTCGCCGCGAAGCGATCGGACTTGGCCAAGCTGGACGAGGCGAACCGCCGAAACGTGCAGGCCTACGTCGACAACGTGCAGGCGATGGAGCGGATGACGATCCTGCGCACGAACATCGCGCTGCTCCGCAAGCACGCCGCCACGAACCGCGCCGCCGGCCGCAAACCCCTCGACGCCGAGGTCGCCGCCCTGCGCGTCGGCGACTTCCGGCTCGTCACCTTCCCCGGCGAGTTGACCGTCGAAATCGGCCTCGCCATCAAGAAGGCCTCCCCGCACCCGTCCACCTTCGTCGCCGGCTACACGAACGGCTACCTCTACTACACCCCGACCGCCCAACAACTCCGCAACACCGGCTCCGCCCAGGAAGACTGCGACACCCTCGTCGCCCCCGAATGGGAACGCCTCTTCCTCGACCGCGTCGCCGCGATGCTGAAGAAGCTGTGAACTTGAGACAAGGGGAGATCACGAAAGCCCGAAAGGCCGAAACCCCGAAATGAATTCCTGATTTTTCGGCCTTTCGCCCTTTCGGGCTTTCGTGATCTCGAAAATGGAAATGACGAATCGGCTGAAGAATCATTTCCATTCCGAGATCACGAAAGCCCGAAAAGACGAAAGGCCGAAATGATCTCGTTCGATCGGGCGTTCGCGATCTCTTTTAGGGGAGACCTTTATGCCACACGAATTCGAGCCGCTGTCCGGGAAGATCATCGAGGCCGCCATCGCCGTCCATCGCGAACATGGCCCCGGGTTCGTCGAATCGATCTATCACAACTCGCTGCGTGTCGCCCTCGAGAAGCGTTCGATCCCGTTCGAGCACCAGAAGGAAGTCCGCATCCGGTATGAAGGCGTCGATGTCGAGGTCCACTTCCTCGATCTGCTCGTGGCCGGCGAGATCGTGGTGGAACTGAAGGCGGTCAAGGCGTTCGAGGACATCCACTTCGCGCAAGTGAAGTCGTACCTCAAAGCCACGGGACTACGGGTCGGCCTATTGATGAATTTCAACGCCACGACGTTGACCGTGAAACGCGTGGTGTTCGGAGAGCACGCCGAGATCACGAAAGCCCGAAGCGACGAAACCCCGAAATGAACTCCCGGCTTTTTTCGGCCTTTCGTTCTTTCCGGCTTTCGTGATCTCGGCGTCGCCATCGTTCCTCATGGCGATTGGTTTGCCTCACTGGGTTTTGAACTTCAACGTGACGACCACGTCCGTGTCGCGCGCTGTCCTGAATCGGGGATCCGAGATCACGAAAGCCCGAAGGGACGAAACCCCGAAATGAACTCCCGGCTTTTTCGGCCTTTCGTTCTTTCGGGCTTTCGTGATCTCGGCGTCGCCATCGTTCCTCATGGCGATTGGTTGCCTCGCTTGGTGTTGATCTTCAACGTGACGACCACGTCCGTGTCGCGCGCCGTCCTGGGTCGGGAATCCGAGATCACGAAAGCCCGAAAGGACGAAACCCCGAAATGAACTCCCGGCTTTTTCGGCCTTTCGTTCTTTCGGGCTTTCGTGATCTCGACGTCGTCATCTTTGCGCTTGCTTCCCGCCGTTCCCCCCGTTAGACTTCCTCTATCGGCCGTTCGACCTTCGCCGATCCCACCGCACCGCGCACGTTCGACCCGGAGTAGCTCCCCATGCTCGTGATTCCCGGCGAAATCAGCCGCGATACCTGCGACGGCGTCAGCCGCCGCGAACTCATCCGCTTCGGCAGCCTCTCGCTCGCGGGCCTCTCGCTCGCCAACGTCCTCGCCAACGAAGCCAAGGGGAACGCCCCCGTCGCGGCCTCCAAGGACAGCGGCGGCCGCGGCTTCGGCAAGGCGAAGTCGGTCATTCTCATCTACCTGCAAGGCGGACCGAGCCACCTCGACCTCTGGGACCCGAAGGAGAACGTGCCGGACAAGGTGAAGTCGATCTTCAAGAGCGCCCCAACGAAGATCGTCGGCACGCACGTGACGGAACTGCTGCCGAAGATCGCCCAGCAACTCGACAAGGCCACGCTCATTCGCACGATGAGCTACACGCCGAACGGCCTGTTCAACCACACGGCCGCCATCTACCAGATGCACACCGGCTACACGACGGACAAAGTCTCGGCGTCCGGCCAACTGGAGCCGCCCAGCCCGAAGGACTTCCCGACGCTCGGCTCGAACATCATCAAGTTCAAACCGCCCGAAGTGCCGATGCTGCCATTCGTCATGATGCCGCGGCCGCTGCAGGAGTCGAACGTCGTCGGCAAGGGCGGCACCGCCGGCTTCCTCGGCAAGGCGTATGACCCGTACCTGCTCTACCCGAGCGGCGACGACCTCGACATGGGCAAGATGGACCGCATCAAGGTCGACGACCTGAAGCTGCGGGAAGACCTGACGCCGGAGCGGATGAACCGCCGCGCGAGCCTCCGCGACACCGTCGCGAAGGGGATGCCGGACATCGAGAAGGCCGTCAGCAAGTTCGAACTCGATTCGTACTACGGCAAGGCGCTCGGCCTCGTCGTGTCCGGCCGGGCGCGGGACGCCTTCGACCTGGCGAAGGAAACGCCGGCGCTCCGCGAGAAGTACGGCAAGAACACCTTCGGCCAGTGCTGCCTCCTGGCGCGGCGCCTCGTCGAGGCCGGCACGCGGTTCGTCGAAGTGAACTGGCCGAAGGTCGCGAACAGCGACAACCATAGCTGGGACACGCACGCCGGCCTGTCGACGCGTCTGAAGACCCAGGCCGCCCCGATGCTCGACGCCGGCGTCAGCACGCTCATCGAAGACCTCGACCAACGCGGCCTCCTCAAGGACACGCTCGTCGTCGTGGTCGGCGAGTTCGGCCGCAGCCCCCAGCGCGGCGTCAGCACCTCCGGCAATCAGAACCAGGACGACGGCCGCGACCACTGGCCGTACTGCTACACCGCCCTCGCCGCCGGCGCCGGCATCAAGCGCGGCTACGTCCACGGTAAGAGCGACAAGACCGCCTCCGCCCCGATCGAGCACCCGGTCCACCCGACGGAACTGCTCGCGACGATTTACCACAGCGTCGGCATCAAGCCGGACACGATTGTGTACAACCACTTGAACCAGCCGCGCGAGCTGGTGAAGGGCGAAGTGGTGACGGGGTTGCTGGGTTGAGATCGATGTGATTGAACCATCAAAAGCCCCGCGACGGCCGTCGCGGGGCTTCTTCATTTCTCATTCAATACGCGCACCAACTCCTCGTGCGTGAGTCCATTCGACGCCACGATATCCATGCGGAACGGATCGAACGGCGAGCCGTCGCTGCTCGTCACGCGGCCGCCGGCCTCCTGGATCAGGATCGCGCCCGGCGCCACGTCCCACGGCCAGTTGTCGTAGCACCAGTAGCCGTCGAATCGCCCGACCGCGACGTAGGCCATGTTGATGGCCGTGGACCCGGTCCGTCGCAGCGCCTGCGCGTGGAACGACACGCGCTTCCACGCTTCGAGGTTCTTGAGTTGCTGTTCGTAGTTTGCCGGGAAGCCTGTGGAGATCAAGCTATCCTGGATGGTCGCGATGGAACTCGCGCGGATCGGCACGCCGTTCAGGAACGTGCCGGTCCCCTTTGCGGCGTGGTACATCTCGTTGAGGCGAGGATCGAACGTGACGCCGACGACGATCTCGTTCTCGACCAGGAGCGCGACGTTGACGGCGTAGCACGGCATCCCGTGCGCGTAGTTCCCGGTGCCGTCGAGTGGATCGACGATCCAGGTCGGTCGACCGTCGAGCGACGCCTTCAGTTGGGCGAGCGTCTTCCCCGCCGAGTCTTCCTCGCCGAGGAATCGGTGGTCCGGGAACCGGCCGAGGAGGAAGCCTTTGATGGCGTCCTGCGAGGCGGTGTCGGCGTCTGTGACGAGGTCCGCGCGGGACTTCTCGCGGACGGTGAAGGCGCCGCGCCAGCGTTCGAGTTCCGCCGCCCCGCGCTCGGCCGCCTCGACCGCCGCCTCGCGCCACCGGTTCAGATCGCGTGCGTTCATGCGGCGTATCATACGGTCGAGGATGGACTTTTCCCGGTCGTTCCGTGGTGCGGTGGGGAACTGCGTCGCACGATGGCGTAGCGAGATCGGATTGCCAGCGATCCTCACGGGCAAACCGAACCGCTCAAGCCGTCGCTGGACGCGATCGTCGAGAAGACCGCGGACTTCCTGACGCGGCATCTCGCTCACTCGCGAAAGGGCCAACTCCCGGCCACGCACTCATTGCTCCTTCACGTCCGCCCCTTTACCATTTCTCCATCGAACCTTCACATTCGGTGGCGTCATGGCGCGTCGTTCCTGGTCCGTCGGCGTTTTCCTTCTCGCTTCACTCGCGACGCGGGCGCAGGAGCCGCCGGTGTTCGGGCACGCGGCGATCCACCGCATCCATATCGAGGTGTCAGCGAAGGACTACAAGGCGATGGACCCGCCGCCGGTGAACCTGTTCGCCCCGCGGCCGAAGGCGCAGGAGGGCCGGCCCGCGCCCGGCAGTCCCGACGCCGGCGCGGGGAACATGCAATACGAGTTCGAATACGTCCCCGCCGCCGTGACCATCGACGGTCGTGCGATTCCCAAGATCGGCCTGCGTTACAAGGGGAGCGGCACGTACCTGATGTCGCTCACCAGCACCAAGCGCTCGCTGAAATTCGACTTCGACCACTACGACGCGAAGGGGCACTATCGCGAGCAGAAGAAGCTGAACCTGAACAGCGGCGTCGTCGACCCGACGAAGGCGCGGGAGGCGCTCGCATACGAGGTGTTCCGCGCCGCGGGCGTTCCGGCGCCGCGCACCGGCTTCGCCGACGTGACGATCACCGTGCCCGGGAAATTCGACCGCGAGACCCTCGGCGTCTACACCGTCGTCGAGCAGGTGGACAAGGCGTTCCTGAAGGCGCGGTTCGGCGACGGGAAGGGGCTGCTCCTGAAGCCCGAAGGGATTCGCGGCCTGCCGCACCTGGGCGAGACCAAGGCGGCCGTCGAGAAGGCGTACAACGCCAAGTCCGGCGAGGCCGACGAGTCGGGCTGGAAACGGCTCGTCGAGTTCACGCGCCTCGTCAACAAGGCGACCGAGGCGGAGTTCCGAAGCTCGATCCGCCAGTACCTGGACGTCGACAACGCGACGCGCTTCCTGGCGGCGACGGCGATCCTCGCCAGCCTCGACAGCTTCATCGGCCTGGGGCACAACTACTACCTGTACCTCTCGCCCAAAACGAACACCTTCCAGTTCATTCCGTGGGATCTGGACCTCGCGTTCGGCGGGTTCATGATGTTCGGCACGCCGGACCAGCAGGCGAACTTCAGCATCGAGCGCCCGCACATGGGGGAGAACAAACTGATCGACCGCCTCTTCGCGATGCCCGACGTGAAGGCGGCGTACCGCGAGCAGGTGAAGCGGTTGCACGCGGACCTCTTCGCCTCCGGCAGGCTGGCGAAGGACGCCGAGGCGATCGCGATTCTCCTGAAGGAACCGTTGGCGAAGGAGAAGGCGGCGGCGACGAAGCGCAAGGAGGACTTCGCGGCGAACCATCCGTTCGCGCCGAAGCCGTTCCCGATCGCGGAGTTCATCGGGAAGCGTTCGGCGGCGGTGGCGGATCAGTTGGCGGGCAAGAGCCAGGGGACGGTGCCGGGGGCGAACTTCGGCGCCCCGCCGCCGCAGGGGCCGGGCGCGCAGTTGGCGAAGCCGCTGCTCGATACGTTGGACGCGGACAAGGACGGCAAGGTGAGCGAGGCGGAGTTCGAGGCGGGGATGAAGAAGCACTTCCGGGACTGGGACAAGAACAAGAACGGCACGCTCGACCAGCGCGAACTGGCCGAGGGGATGCAGAAGCTCATGCCGGCGAAGAAGTGAACGAGCGAGGTCCCAAATAAACCATCGGATAACCAGCGACTGGATTCGGCCCCAACGGGGCCGCCGACAATTGCCAGGGGTGACGGAGCGACGCGACGGAACCCCTGGAACCGATCGAAAGTTTGATTGCAGCCCCGAAGGGGCGACCTCAGGTCGCCCCTTCGGGGCTGCAATTGTTATCTCGAGCTTTCCCAGGGGTTCCGCTTGCGCTCCACCCCTGGCTATTTCCGGTCGCCCCGTTGGGGCTGGAGATCAGGCAAGGAAACTCCGCAAGCGAGTTGACCACAACGTGCAGAGAATGTGTTGCCAGAACCAAGTTGGGTATTGCGAATCGAAGTATCATGAGAGCGGCATCGGCGATGCGTGTCGGGCCTCCCAAAGCCTCGGCCCGACCTACTGGTCCGACTGTTGCACGAT
>CAYVRB010000144.1:0-15432 GCA_964453375.1 uncultured Alcaligenaceae bacterium | reverse complement strand
CAAGGTCCCGCGCCGCGCGTGCCCTATCTGAACAACCGCATCCACTACAACTGGCACTGGTTCTGGCACTGGGGCAACGGCGAACTCGGCAACAACGGCATCCACACCATCGACCTGCTCCGCTGGGGCCTCGATGCCGAGTGCCCGATCAAGGTCACGAGCGCCGGCGGCCGCTACCGCTTCAAGGACGACCAGCAAACGCCCGACACGCACATCGTCAGCTACGACTTCCCCGACGGCAAGACGGCCACGTGGGAAGGATTCAGTTGCAATCGCGGCCCCGGCGGCAAGGCGTTCGACTGCCTCTTCCACGGCGAGAAGGGCACGCTCGTACTCGCGGACAGCGCCTACACGATCTACGACCCGAAGGGGAAGGAGACGTTCAAGGAGCCGGTGAAGGGCGGCGACGGGGTGCACATCGAGAACTTTCTCGCGGCCGTACGCGGGCAGGCGAAGCCGAACAGCGAGATCGCCCTCGGCGCGACGAGCACGCTGCTGTGCCACCTGGGGAACATCGCCCACCGCACCGGCCGCACGCTGCACTGCGACCCCAAGACCGGCGCGATCCAGAACGACCCCGACGCGATGAAGCTCTGGACGAAGGAGTACGCGGCCGGCTTCGAGCCGAAGGTGTAGCTCCTCTGATCAATTTGCATTTAGTACTTTGCACTTTCTAATTTGCACTATTTCGAGAGCGAAGAGTGCAAATTAGAAAGTGCAAAATGCAAAGGGCAAATTGGAAGACAAAACATGCCCCGCTGCACGCTAATCCCGCTGCCCGATCACCAGGTCGCGTTCTTCGTCGACGGCCGCGAACGACTGCGCTGGCACCACGGCCCGCAGTATCCGCGGCCGTTCTTCTATCCACTCCTCGGCCCCGCCTCCGGGCAGTCGCTCACGCGCATGGGCCACCCCGGCGCGCCGAACCACGATCATCACCGCTCCATTTGGTTCGCCCACAATCAGGTCGTCGGCCTCGATTTCTGGGCCGACGGCAAACCGCCGCGCATCCGGCAACTCGACTGGCTCGCCTACGACGACGGCGACGCCGAGGCGGCCATGGCCGTGAAGCTCGGCTGGTTCGACGGCCACGACCCGAAGCCGCTGCTCGAACAGGAACTGATCGCGGCGATCCTGCCCGGACCGAACGACGAATCGTTCCTCGAAATCCAAACCCGCTTCACGCCGACGGCGCAGACGCTCGAATTCGGCAAGACGAACTTCGGCTTCCTCGCCGTGCGCGTCGCCAAGGCGATCTCGGCCTTCTTCGGCGGCGGCACCCTCACGAACTCCGAGGGCGCCGTCGGCGAACCGGCGATCTTCGGCAAGCCCGCCACGTGGATGGACTACTCCGGCACGCAGCCCGGTGGACACCGGGAAGGCGTCGCCTTCTTCGACCATCCGTCGAACCCCGGCCACCCGACCGCGTGGCACGTCCGCGAGGACGGCTGGATGGGCGCCTCGGCCTGCTTCCACGCGCCGCGCGCCATCACCAAGATCGAGCCGCTCCAACTTCGCTATCTCCTCCACGCGCATCGCGGCGGAGTGGACGCGGCGCGCGAAGCGGCGACCTTCGCGGCGTTCGCGAAGCGCCCGGCCTTCGCGATCGTGAAAGCGCCCGCCAAGCACACCGCCTGGGGCGTCCGCCGCGTTTGAACTCTTTCCAAGAACGCCGTGCCGCGATTGTCGAGAATCGCTCAAGTTGTAAAGGTTGCACCCGGCCGACCGTCACCGTTTGCCCCATCGCATCCATCTTGAACTCCGCGCCCGTGAAATCGGGATTCTTTGGATTGGCACGGCACGTGCGAAGGACTCTCTCGTCCTTCTCCCCCGCTGGAGGTTGAACCATGTGCCTGATCCCCCGCAAGGCGAAGAATAGCAAGCCCGCCGCCCGCCCCGCCCGCTCGGTCGAGGAGATGCTCCACGAGATCGCCTTCGTCCTCCGCATGACGAAGCAGGTGAAGGAGTCGATCCTCGCCGACCGCGCCGAATTGAAGGGCGGCCGCCCGAACTCCGAAGCCGACTTGAACCTCGTCTCCGCCTGAACGATTCCCCCTGGCGATTCCCCCGCCGCGCGCCGGCGACGATTCCCCCGTCGCCGGCGTTTCCTTTTGTCGCGCCGATCGTAACCTCGACCGTGGACCCGCCGGCCTTTCCCGTTCCCGGTGCCGCCATGAGTCGAGCCGTCCTCGCGCTGCTGTTGCTCTCGCCGTTCGCCCGCGCCGCCGACGCGCCGCGGCCGAACGTCGTCGTCATCCTTTCGGACGACATGGGCTTCTCGGACCTCGGCTGCTACGGCGGCGAGATCGCCACGCCGAACCTCGACGCGCTCGCCGCCGGCGGGCTACGATTCACCCAGTTCTACAACTTCGCCCGCTGCTGCCCGACGCGCGCCAGCCTGCTCACCGGCCTCCACCCGCATCAGGCCGGCGTCGGCCACATGATGGACGACAAGAACAAGCCCGGCTATCGCGGCAACCTCAACGCCTCCCCCACCATCGCCGAGCGGCTCCGGCCCGCCGGCTACCGCAGCTACGCCGTCGGCAAGTGGCACGTCACCCGCCACGCCGCCGCCGACGGACCCAAGCACAACTGGCCCCGCGCCCGCGGCTTCGACCGCTTCTACGGCACCATCCACGGCGCCGGGAGCTTCTACGATCCCTCCTCCCTCGTGCGCGACGACACGATGATCTCCCCCTATGCCGACCCGCACTACCAGCCCGCCACCTACTACTACACCGACGCGATCTCCGACCACGCCGTGCGCTTCGTCGGCGACCACGCGAAGGACCACGCCGCCCAGCCGTTCTTCCTGTACATGGCGTATACGGCGGCTCACTGGCCGATGCACGCCCTTCCGGAGGACGTGAAGAAGTACGCCGGCAAGTACGACGCCGGCTACGAACCGATCCGCAAGGTGCGCCTCGAGAAGTCGGCGAAGCTCGGCCTCGTCGACCCGGCGCAGGGGATGGCCCCGCAGGCCGGCGATTGGGACAAAGTCGCCGACAAGCGATGGGAAGCCGCCGGCATGGAGGTCTACGCCGCCATGATCGACCGCATGGACCAGGGGATCGGCAAGCTCGTCGCCGAGTTGAAGCGGACGGGCCAGTTCGAGAACACGCTCATCCTCTTCCTCCAGGACAACGGCGGCTGCGCGGAAGCGCAGGGCCGCACCGGCAACAAGGACCACCCGAACATCCTGCGCCCCGCGAAGCCGACGCTGCCCGCCATGAAGCCCGAGGAGTTCGCCGCCGCCGGCAGCGTGCCGAAGCAGACGCGCGACGGCTATCCGGTGCGCATGGGGCCGAAGGTGATGCCCGGCGGGCCGGACACGTACGTGGCATACGGTCGCGGCTGGGCGAACGTGTCGAACACCCCCTTCCGCGAGTACAAGCACTGGGTGCACGAGGGCGGCATCAGCACGCCGCTCGTCGCGCACTGGCCGAAGGGGATCGCCGCGAAGGGCGAAATGCGGGCGCAGCCCGGCCACCTGATCGACATCGCCGCGACTTGCGCCGACCTCGCCGGCGCGAAGTCGGATTCGCTGGAAGGCGTGAGCCTCCGCCCTGCGTTCGCCGGCAAACCGCTGGAGCGGGATGCGCTCTATTGGGAGCACGAAGGCAACCGCGCCGTCCGCCAGGGCGACTGGAAGCTCGTGGCCAAGCACGGCGGCGCGTGGGAACTCTACGACATCGCGAAGGACCGGATCGAATCGAAGGACTTGGCGGAGACCCACCCCGATCGCGTGGCCGCGATGGCCGCAAAGTACGACGCTTGGGCGAAGCGCGCGCACGTGGACCCGTGGCCGGTGAAGTGAGCGTCGATCGGCACTGCTATCATGGAAGTGAAGGAGTTTCTGGCGAAGAACCCCGAATCGCGAGGTGGGTCATGGGCCGAACAATCGTGAACATCGAAGTGGCGAACTATCGGGACATCATCGCCTACGAGGACGGGCGGATCCCGATGGAGAAGATCCGCAAGATCACCATCGCCGCCGTCGTGGACACCGGCGCGGCCCGGCTCGTACTCCCCACCGGAATCGCGGACCAGCTCGGCCTTCCAGTGACGGGGCAATGCTCCGTCCGCGACGCCGACCATCGACGCGAAGTCCGCGATATCGTCAAGGACGCCCACGTGCAGTACGGCGGCCGCGCGTCGGTCTTCGACGCGATCCTCGAGCCGAACCGGCCCGACGCCCTGCTCGGCGCGATCGTCCTCGAATCGCTGGACATGCTGGTCGATTGCGTCGGCCAACGGCTCGTGCCCCGCGAATCCGACCGCATCTTCGCCGAAATCGACTGACGGATGCGGGCGCCCGCGCGCCGGGAGGTTCAGGGGTGTTGCGCCGACATGGCGCGAGTTACAATGGAAGCAACAGCGTTCTTGGCGAAGAACCCCGAATCGCGAGGTGGGTCATGGGCCGGACGATTGTACAAATCACGCTGTCGAACCACGCGGACATCCACAAAATGGAGGCCGGTCTGCTGACACCGGACAAGATCCGTCGCGTGACGATGAACGCGGTCGTCGATACCGGAGCCACTCGGCTCGTCCTGCCGCTCAGCGTCGTACAGCACCTCGGCCTCCCGGTCGTCGAACGCTCCACGGTGCGCTACGCCGACCATCGCCGCGAAATGCGCGACATCGTCAAGGACGCCTACGTCGAACTGCTCGGCCGCGGAGGGCCTTTCAAGGCGATCGTCGAACCGAATCGCGACGACGCCCTGCTCGGGGCCATTGTCATGGAGGACTTGGACTTCCTGGTCGACTGCGCGGCTCAACGCGTCTATCCGCGCGATCCCAATTCGATCATCACCGAGATCGAGTGACTTCATTTCCCGTCGGCATATCTCAATTTGCGGTCCGGGTCCAGGAATCGGGCGTAGATCCATCGGGCCGCGCCGGCGTGCTGCAACTCGATCGTCAGTTCGTGCTCGCCCTTCGGGATCGTCACCTCGAACTCCTCGCGATCCGGCGCCGGGTTGATCGAGCGGAAACCCGTCCCCTGGCCGATCGCCTTGCCGTCGAGCTTCAGCGAGAAGGCGTCGCCGGCGCCGACGTAGAGCTTGGTCTTCACGTCGTCGAGCGCCGTGAACTTCGCCGCGATCGCGATCGCCTTGCCGTCCTTCGATTCCGGCAGCGGAATCCGGCCGCCGACCGGCGCGCTCGCGGCCTTTCCATCCACCGTCACCTCCGTCAGGAACGGGTGCGCCATCGCGAAGCGGATCAGGTCGCGGAAGTTCTCCGGCGTCAGGTTGTTGCCCAACCCCTCCGGCATCATCGACTTCTCCAGCACCTTCACCGGGCCGTCGAGGTCCTTCTTCGCGATCTTCTTCAGCACCGCGTTCTCGACCTTGATCGTGATGAAGTTCGCGTCCTCCTCCGTCAGCACCCCTTGCAGGCTCTGGCCGTCCAGCGTGTTGATCTGGCGGACGAAGTACGGCGCGCCGATGACGCGGTTCGGGTCGAGTACGTTGCCGAGCAGGTACTCGATGTCGCGGCCGGCACCGTCGAGCTGCGGGCCGACCTCGTTCCCCTTCCCCTCGAACTTGTGGCACTTCGAACACTGCGCCTCGAACACCTTGGCCCCCCGCGCGAACGAGCCGGGCTTCGCGAAGAGGTCGGCGCGCGTCTTGTCGATCAGCTTGTTCAGTTCGTCCGGCGTCGGGCGCGTGCGGCCCCAGGTCTTCTCGATCATCTCGTTGAGCCGGC
Organism: uncultured Alcaligenaceae bacterium; assembly: GCA_964453375.1. GTDB lineage: Bacteria > Planctomycetota > Planctomycetia > Gemmatales > Gemmataceae > Limnoglobus. The sequence continues at coordinate 9,720 of CAYVRB010000144.1, read as the reverse complement.
GGTCGTTGAAGCCCTGGATGCGGCTGATGGTGTTGTCGGTCACGAGCGCGCGGTCGATCACTTTCGTCTCCATGCCGGAGAGCAGCGCGGCCGCCCATTCCTTGCGGCCGGCGAGCGCGTTCACCGCCTCGGCCCGCACCGGCGCGCTGAACTTCTCCCAGTTCGACACGAGGCCTATGGCGACGTCCTTGTTGTTGATGCCGCCGAGCGCCCGCACCGCCTCGACGCGGATGGCGTCGGACTTGTCCTCCTTCGCGAGCCGCAGCAGCGGGTCCACGCTCTTCGGGTCGGCGTACTGCGCCACCTGGCGGATCGCCTCGATGCGGGCGTCGTCCTTTTGCTTCTCGTTGCCCATCTGGGCGAGCATCCGCTGGAACACCTGCGGGTCGCGGAACGACACGGCGATCTTGTTCGTCAGCGCGGTGAGGCGGGGTTCCTTGCGGAGTTCGATCTGCAGCTTCCGCCAGCTCTCGGGCGGTTGAACCGTTTGGCCCGCCAGGGCGATTGCCAACCCATCCAGCGCCTTTTCTCGCGTGTTCGTGTCGTTCGCGTCTGCCACGAACTTCAAACACATCGCGAGGTGTTCGGGTTTGCCCGTCGCCACGAGTCGCCGCATGACTTTCGGCACGATCTGATCGCGGATGAAGATGTTGTTCGGCGCCTGCTCGGCGAGCCACGCGAGTTCGTCAGAGCCCCGACCGTCAGGGAGCGGGTCTATCGCGAGACCCCCGCTCCCTGACGGTCGGGGCTCTGATTGGGCGGCGCGTTTTTTCATGAGCACCTTCTCGTACGCGATCCACGTCAGGTGCGGGATGAGCGGATCGTTCGCGTCTTCCTTGCGGGACATGAGGGCGCGAACGAGCGGCGTCACGTCGTGCTTGCCGGAAAGCCGAATCGCGGCCGATGCGAGTTCGCGACGGATGGCGGCGTGCTTAACTCCCTCGGCCACTTTGGCCATTCCGGCGATGGTCACATCCGTTGCGTGGCCCGATTCTCCGTAGTGTCGAAAAGTACCCGCGAAGTCCTTGGGAAGTCGTTCAACATACCCGTCGATTACTTTGAAGTTCGCGATCTTGTCTCGCATCTCGTCGCGATCCAGTAACCCGACCGAAGACATGAGGCTAAACAATCGCGTCATGTTCCCACGCGCGCCGAAGTCGATCGGCTTCATGGCATCCTTCTTCTTCGCAAGAGGCATTTCGCTCAACAACTGGATCGCCGTTCGCGAATGATACGGGTCCTCGCCGACGGCGAGCCTCACCAGCTCCTCCGCCGTCTTCTTCCCCAAATCCTCCGCCTTCTTCGCCTTCGTCCCCTTCAACTGAATCCGGTACACCCGCCCGCGCTCGTAGTCCCAGTCGTCGGCCTTCGTCTGGTGGCACGGGTTCTGGTCGTGCCAGTCGATGAGGTAGATGTCGCCGAGCGGGCCCCACTTCATGTTGATCGGCCGGAAGTTTTTGTCGCCGCTCGTCAGGAAGTCCTCGCCCCGGCTGCCGACGTAGGTGCTGCCGTTCGGCTTCAGGATGTTCTGCTTGATGCTGCAGCCGTGGATGGAGCCGAAGATCACGCTGTTGCGGAAGCGCTCCGGCACGTGCGGCACGTCCAGGCTCACGAGGCCGGCGTGCGCCCAGCCGGACTCGCGGTGGAAGGTGTGGTCGCTGATCTCCTTGATCGCGCCGTAGGCGTAGGGGTTGTTGCTCACGCCGCCCTGCCGCTGGTAGATGCCGCCGGGCACCATGTGGTAGAGGTGCGGGATGACGCAGCAGGCGAGGATGAACTGGCCGTCGGTGTTCCGCCAGTCCATGCCCCAGGGGTTGCTGGTGCCCTCGCTGAAGATCTCGAACTTCTTCGTCTTCGGGTGCAGCCGCCAGACGGCGGCGTTCATCTTGATTTCGGGTTCGTTGCCGACCTTCACGCTGCTCTGGGTGAAGACGCCGTGCAGGCCGTAGAGCCAGCCGTCGGGGCCCCACTGGAAGGTGTTGAGCGTCTCGTGCGTGTCCTGGCTGCCGAAGCCCTTGGCGAGGATCTCGAACTTGCCGGGCTTGTCGTCCTTGTTCTCGATGAACCAGAGGTACGGCGGCGCGCCGAGGTAGACGCCGCCGTGGCCGACCTCGATGCCGCTGGCCATGTCGAACGATTCGGGGAAGTCCTTCCCCTCCGCGAAGACGGTGCGCTTGTCGGCCGCGCCGTCGCCGTCGGTGTCTTCGAGGATGACGATCCGGTCCCGCGGCATCTTCCCCTTCGGCGTGCGCTTCGGGTACTCGAAGCTCTCGACCACCCACGTCCGGCCCTTCTCGTCGAGGGTGAACGCGATCGGGTTCGTCATCAGCGGTTCGCCGGCGAAGAGCTTGACTTCGAACTCCGGCGCGACCTTGAACTTCGCGACGGTTTCTTCCGGCTTCAGGTACGGCTGCCCGGAGCCTTTGCGGTTGTCGAAGCCGAACTCTTTTTGAGCGAAGGCGGGCGCGGTGAGAACCAGCAACACAATCAGGGAGCGCATCGGAATGCTCCGGCGGGAAGGTGGGGACATGGTACGGGCGAGGGCGAAGATCGGCCCGCGTTCGGCACCGCGGGTTTGGCGGCTTTCGATTGCGTCCGGGCCGGCGGCACCGCATAATCACCAATCCCATGGACAGCACGCCCGCGAGCCTGATCGAACAGCTGCGCCTGCGCCCGACCGGCGAGGAGTGGGCGCGGTTCGTCCGCCTCTATTCCCCCGTGCTGCTCGGCTGGACGTGCCGCTTGCGCGTGCCCGAATCGGATCGGGCCGACCTCGTGCAGGATGCGTTCGTCGCGCTCCTGCGCGCCTTGCCCGCCTCGCGCTACGATCCCTCGCGCCGCTTCCGCAACTGGCTCTTCGCCATCGTCGCGAACCTCTGGAAGGATCGCCTACGCCGGCGTTCGCCTGGCCCGCTGACCTTCGACGTGCCGGATTCCAGCGACTCCGGCGCCGAGGAGGCCGAAGACCGCGCGATCCTGCTGCGGCGGGCGCTCGACATCGTTCGACCCGATTTCGAAGACGCCACCTGGAAGGCGTTCGCCGGCACCGCGCTCAACGGCCGCCCCGTCGCCGAGGTCGCCCGCGAACTCGGCGTCTCGCACAACGTCGTCTACCTCGCGCGCTCCCGCGCCCTCCACCGGCTTCGCACCGTGCTCGGCGAACTCCTGGAATGATTTTTCCCCTTTCCCGACAGATTCGGCCGACCCGTCCGTAATGATGGCACCAGACCCCCGCGGTGCCGCCATGACGCAAACGCCTCCCGACGCCGACACGCTTCGCAAATTCGCCCTGGGCGACCTGCCGCCGACCGAGTGGGACCGCGTGGCCCGCTACCTGGAGGCGAATCCGCCCAGCCCGGACACGCTCGCCGAGCCGGCGGCGGAGGATACGTTCGTGTCGGCCCTGCGCGCCGCGCCGGCGGCCGCGCCCGCCGACCCGCCGGAGCTGCGCTCGATCATCGACGCCGCGGCAAAGCTCGTGCCCGACACCGCCACCGCGGCGTTCGCGGACGCGCGTTCGATCCCGTTCGAACCGACGGCGGAGTACGTCGCGCCGCCGAAGCCGGGGGAGAAGCTCGGCCGCTTCCTCGTCGCGCGCGTGCTCGGCAAGGGCGGCATGGGCGTGGTCTACGCCGCCGCCGACGAGCAGCTCGATCGCCAGATCGCGCTCAAGGTGATGGCGCCGCAACTGGCCGCCAACCCGGTGGCGAAGGAGCGATTCCTGCGCGAGGCGCGCACCGCCGCGCGGGTGGAGCACGACAACATCGTGCCGATCCTGGAGGTCGGCGAGGATCGTGGCATTCCCTTCATGGCCATGCCGCTCCTGCGCGGGCGCTCGCTGGACGAACGGCTGGGCGAAGGAACGCCGGGCCTCGACGAGGCGCTCGCGATCGCCCGCGGCACCCTCGATGGCCTCGCCGCCGCGCACGACCGCGGCCTCATCCACCGCGACATCAAGCCCTCGAACCTCTGGCTCGAAGCGAACGACGACGGCTCCTTCCGCCGCGTCCGCCTCCTCGATTTCGGCCTCGCCCGCCTCGAGACCGACGCCGACCGCGTCACCGCCAGCGGCACCATCCTCGGCACGCCCGCGTTCATGGCCCCGGAGCAGGCGCGCGGCGAAGCCGTCGACGCCCGCGCCGACCTCTTCAGCCTCGGCTGCGTCCTCTATCGCCTGGTCACGGGGCAGAACGCCTTCAAGGGGAACGACACCTATTCCCTGCTGACATCCCTGGCGATGGACCGCCCGAAGGCGCCGATCGAATGGAACGCCGACCTTCCCCGCCCGCTCTCCGACTTGATCGTGAACCTGCTGGAAAAGGACGCGAAGGACCGCCCGCCGAGCGCCCGCGCCGTGCGCGAGCGGTTGACCGCGCTCGCCGAACCGGCGCCGGCGCGCCGCCGCTCGCGCGCCTTGCCGATCGCGGCGATCGCGCTGTCGCTGATCGGCCTCGTCGGCATCCTGTTCGGCGGCACCATCGTCCGCATCGCCACGAACAAGGGCGAACTGGTGGTCGAGGTGAACGACGACAACGTCGAGATCGTGGTGAAGCAGAACGGCGCGGTGGTGGTGGACAAGACGAAGGACCGACGCTTCGTGCTGACGGCCACCGACGGCGAGATCGAATTCCTCGACCCCGAGACCGGCGCGACGGCGCAGACGAAGACGTTCCGCCTGTCGCGCGGCGGCGTCGACCGCGTGACGGCGCGGATGGGGGAGGGGAAGCCGCCTGTAGCCAAGCATGGCGGTCTCGAACCGAAATCGGCGGAACCGTCGCGGCGGTCCGTCGTCGAGCGCGTCCTGGCGGCCGGCGGCACCGCCGTGGTTCAGGCCGGCAATCGACGTCTGCAGGTCGCGGAAGTCAAGCAAATCCCCAATGGCGAATTCGAGCCGGTCATCGTCGATCTGTTCGCGCGCCGGACCGTGACGCCGGAACTCGTCGCCGACCTGGCGACATTGCCCAAACTCGAACAACTGAAACTGGCCCGGTCGACATCGACCAACGTCGGGTACGATCGCTTCGATCGCCTCGCCAACCTCCAGTTGCTCGACGTGGCTCAAACGCGGTTCGACGACGCGGCCCTGCAGCCGATCGGCAAACTCGCCGACCTCCGCATTCTGCATTTAAGCGATTCGGCGGTCACGGCGACGGGTCTTCGTTCCCTCGAAGGCCTGACAAAGTTGCAGAATCTTGGAATGGTGAACGTCCGTAGCGGCGACGAAGGCATGGAATCGATCGCGAAGCTTCGCAGTCTGCGCGACTTGAATTTGGAAGGCACGGGCATCACCGATGTCGGCTTGGAGCAACTGACCGTGCTCAACAACCTCGTCGATCTCGCCGTTCGTAACAATTCGAAGCTGTCCCCGCAGGCTGTCCAGAAGTTCGCCGCCGCGCTCCCGGCGTGCCGCATCCACTGGAGCGGCGGCGTGATCGAACCGAAGGGCGCCTCCGACGCCGACCGCAAGGCCGCGGAGTTCGCGATCAAGGTCGGCGGCAAGGTTCGCGTCAACGGCGAGACGATCGACATCGCCTCCGCGAAAGACCTGCCGACGAAGGCGTTCCAATTGACGGGCGTCGACTTGTCGTATCTCGCGAACTTGAAGGACGGCGACTTCGCGGTCTTCGCCGACTGCCGCCACCTACGGGAACTCGACCTCCGCGCGACGAAGCCGTCGCCGGCCTGGTTCGCCCACTTCCGCAATTGCTCGAATCTCGAAGTGCTGAACCTCGACTACACTGGCATCGGCGATGCCGGGTTGGAGAATTTCAAGAACTGCAAGAAGCTCAAGGTGTTGAAACTGGCCACGACAAAGGTGACGGCGACGGGACTGGCGCACTTCGCCGAGTGCGCCGATCTGACGGACTTGGCGCTCGAGGGCGCGGCGATCGACGACGCGGCGATCGCGCGTTTCCAGGATTGTCGCAAGCTGCGAAACCTTTTTTTGAGCCATGCCGCGATCACCGACGCCGGCCTCGCGAAGTTCGCCGCGTGTTTCGACCTCGAGTCGCTGAACCTGAATCACGTCCAAGGTGTCGGGGACGATGGATTCCGCGCGTTACCGTCCGCCAAGATGATGGTGGCGTATCTCGGCGGGACGCGGATTACCGACGCGAGCCTGGACAAGTTCGAGGGTAACCGGGTCCTTCAAACACTCCACCTCGCGGGTACGAAGGTCACGAACGCCGGGCTGGCGAAGCTCAAGAAATGCCCGGCCCTCGAAGTCTTGAACCTCGGCGGTTTGCCCATCACGGACGACGGTTTTGCGCCGCTGGCCGGGCTGAATTTCTCCGCCCTGCAACTCAGCCACACGAAGATCCGCGATGCCGGCCTCGCCCACCTCAAAGCATCGACGCGATTGCGCAATCTCGAACTCGCCAACACGGCCGTCTCCGACCGGGGCGTGTCGTCGCTGCGAGACTTCAAGGAAATGAAGGCGCTCGAATTGTCGGGTTGTCCCGCGATCACCGGGGCGACGTTGAAGGACCTGAACTTGGCCCAACTCGAAAGCCTGAACATGGCCCGCACGGCGTTCAACGACGACGGTCTCGCGGCGCTCGCGAAGCTTCCCAACCTGCGGATGGTTCACTGCGAAGGATCGAAGGTCACGCGCGGCGGCATCGAGAAATTGCACGAGGCGCGGCCGAAGTCCACGATCGTTTGGGACGGCGGGACCGTTGCTCCAAAGTGAACGGCGCGGTACCATCCTTGCGGGAGTTACAACCATGTTCGCCCGTCGTCGGCCAGCCTTCACGCTGATCGAGCTGCTCGTCGTGATCGCGATCATCGCGATCCTGATCGGGCTGCTCCTGCCCGCCGTGCAGAAGGTGCGCGAGGCGGCCAGCCGGGCGAAGTGCCAGAACAACCTCAAGCAACTGGGCATCGCGTTTCACGGTTATAACGACGCCAACGGGAAACTGTCGTACGGCGAGTACTACGCCGGATTCCGACAGGGAACCTACTACACGGAAATCCTGCCGTTCATCGAACAGGCGAACAACGACCCGAACGCGCCCCGTCCGGTTTCGATCTTTCTCTGCCCGAGCCGGCGCGGGGTCGAGGTCGGCCCGAGGGCCGACTACGCGACCGGGGAACACCTGGCCAACTCGCTCTACGCGGGCGGGGCCAACCTGGGTTGGCGAACCATCATGGGTGGGCCGTGGGTCAATTCGGCCGTCGGGGGACCCCACAAGCGAATCTACTTCGGCGTCGGCCTCGGGGCGGTGAGCGCGCTCGACGGAACGTCCAGCACGCTCTTGCTCGCCCATAAGGGCTTGCGGCCGATGCACTACTCGGGGAACAGCCCGAACACCGGCGGCGGCCCGACCGACGAACCGTGGCCCGCGCTCGGCAACACGTTCTGGAACGTGATCCGCCATTCCCAGTATTTCTTCGACGACCAGAACGAAACGTACGGCACCAGCGGCTACGGGAGCGAGCGATACATGGCCTCGCCCTACCGGGGCAGCATGCCCATCCTGTTCGCCGACGGGTCCGTCCGATCCATCGCGACCGGGAATCAAGACGGGACCATCGGCCTGTTTCTCTGGGGCTGGAACGACGGGCAATCGGTCGCCGCGCCGTGAGCGGCCGTCCATCGCTCACGCCGGTTTATGCAAGAAATCCGGGGACTTCCCATGGCGAATTCGCGGCGGAGACGCCGCCCGGCCTTCACGCTCATCGAGTTGCTCGTCGTGATCGCGATCATCGCGATCCTGATCGGCCTCTTGCTCGCGGCGGTGCAGAACGTGCGCGCCGCGGCGGCGCGATTGAAGTGTCAGAACAACCTCAAGCAGATCGCCCTCGCCCTCCACAACCACCACGACGTCCACGGCCGCTTCCCCGCGGCCGACGCCTCGCCCGCCTACGAACACATCACGAACGTCCGTGATCCGGGACCGGGTAAACTCGGCAACTGGATGATCCACCTCCTGCCGTTCGTTGAACGCGAGAATGAATACCGTCTGTTTGATCTGAAATACGACGCCGCAAACGAACTCGGTCCGTCCGGACCCGCGGCGATCCGGATTCCACTCTACTTCTGCCCTTCGGATACCTCTGAAGAACTGCTGGTGCTCGACGCCATGTACTACTACTCGAAGAGCAGCTACGTCGGCTGTTTCGGCCGCGGCGATTTTTCCCGTCCGCACTACATGGACACGATGGATGGACTCTTCCGGATCAACGTCGGCCGGCGTCTGGCCGATGTCCGCGATGGAACAAGCCAGACGTTGGCGGTCGGCGAGCTATCGACCGTCGATCCGATCTACGATCTCCTCCGCGACAACTATGCCGAACCGGCGCTCTGGAATTCGGCCTTCAGCCATGTCAGCAGCAAGTACACCTACGTTTCGCTCAATTATCGTCTGCCGAAATCGTTCTCGACGCGCGATCCGTCGGATGGCGACGTGGTCCAGGCGTTCTACGACCGTTCCGATGCCTTCGGCAGCGAGCACGCCGGCGGGGCGAACTTCGCCTTCGCCGACGGCTCCGTGCGGTTCCTGCGCGATGCGATGTCCGTGCCAACGTTCCAAGCACTCGGTTCCATCGCCGGCGGAGAAGTAGTGTCACTCGATTGACAGGTCCCAGCGCACTGGCTCGTGACCGAACGCCGCGAGGGCGGCGTTCACTTTCGAGAAGGGGCGGCTGCCGAAGAAGCCCTTCGACGCCGACAACGGCGAGGGATGCGCCGACTCGATAATCGCGTGCCGCGGGTCGATCAGCGACTTCTTCTTCCCCGCGTAGGCTCCCCACAGCACGAAGACCACCGGCTCCGGCCGCGCGCTCACGGCCGCCAGCACCGCGTCGGTCAACGTCTCCCAGCCTCGATTCGCGTGCGAGTTCGGCGTACCGGATCGGACCGTCAGCACCGCGTTGAGCATCAGGATGCCCTGGCGCGCCCACGATTCGAGGTGGCCGTGCCTTGCAGACGGGATGCCGAGGTCGGATTGCAGTTCCTTATAGATGTTCCGCAGCGACGCCGGGATCGCGACGTTGGGGCGCACGGAGAAGCAGAGGCCGTGCGCGTGGCCGGGCGTCGGGTACGGATCCTGGCCGAGGAGGACGACTTTCACCGCATCGAAGGGCGTGAAGGTGAAGGCGTTGAAGACGTCGGCGTCGGCGGGGAAGATGTCGTGCGACCGACGCTCGGCGGCGACGAAGGCTTGTAACTCCGCGAAGTACGGCCGAGAGAATTCGTCCGCGAGGACGGCGGCCCAATCGGCGGGGAAGCCAACCGGGACCGCGCTCGGTTCGCTTCCAAACAATGTTGGTTGAAATGACGAAGCCCCGCGACGGCCGTCGCGGGGCTTGCTGGGCGTTCCACTCATCGCCACTCCGTTACAGCAGTTCCTTGATCGCCGCCCCGTCGGGCAGCATCGGCATCGGGCGGCCGGTGCCGTCGGGGAAACTCGTTTTCTCCCAGTCGATCTTGAGGTGATGGAACACCGTCGCCCATAGGTCCTCGACTACCAACGGCCGATCCTTCGGCACTTCGGCCTTGCTCGTCGTGCTGCCGATGGTCTGGCCCATCTTCATGCCGCCGCCGCTGACGAGGATCGACATCGCCTGCGGCCAGTGGTCGCGGCCCGGCTGCGTCACCTTCGTCTGCGTGCCCTTCTGGTACTCAACGCGCGGCGTCCGGCCGAACTCGCCTGTCACCACGAGCAGCACGCGCCGGTCGAGGCCGCGCAGGTAGAGGTCTTCGATCAAGGCCGAAAT
>CAYVRB010000143.1:14278-15496 GCA_964453375.1 uncultured Alcaligenaceae bacterium | reverse complement strand
ACTGGATGACGGCCATGCCGAGCAGGACGATGTAGGCGATCGGCGAGTAGAAGTAGCTGGACAGTTCGCGGCGGGTCATCGCGACGAACGGGCTGTCGGACACGATGCCAACGGCGACGGCGAGGTAGACGAGGCCGAGGGCGGCGAGGAGCAGGCCGTTGGGCACGAAGAACGGCTTGGGGGATTCGAGGGTGACGGTCGTGGTGGCGGCGACGAGGAAGACGCCGGCGAAGCCGAGTCCGACGACGGCGAAGCCGGCGCGGAGCCAGCCGGGCCAGGTCTTGTTCCGCGCACCCCAGCCGCCGAGGCCTGCGAAGACGAGCACGATCCCGGCCCGCGCCAGCACCTTCCAGATGTCGAACGACTGGTAGGCGTTCTTGAGCGCCTGCGGCCCCTCGAAGAGCACCGTGGGGAAGACGGAGCGCCCGAAGGCGTAGAGCAGCGCCCCGGCGCCGAGCAGGCCGAGCAGGGAGGCGACGAGGTGTCCGGGCCCGTCCGCCGTCTCGACGAGTGCGAGGAACGCGGCGAGGAACCCGAGGCCGAGGATGCCCATGAGGATGCCGGGGCCGACGAGGGAATCGGGCTTGGCGATGCCGAAGCCGAGGGCGCCGATGGAGAGCGTGCCGCCGACGGCGAGGAGCGCCGTGAGGCCGTAGCGCAGGACGCTCGCGTCGGTTTCGTGGCGCAGTGGCGTGACGAGAAAGACGAGGCCGAGGAATCCGAAGAGCGGCGACCACGGGAGGAAATGGTAGCCGGGCTGCTTGTCCTTCACCTCGCCGAAGAGCGGGCCGGGAACGATGGCGGAGACGATCGCGAGCAGGACGAGGCCGGCGCCGAAGAAAAGGTACGCGCGTCGGAGCTCGAGGGAGGCATCGCGCAGGGCGTGGTAGAACATCGCGACGAGGCCGAACGCCGCGAGAAGGTAGCCGGCGCCGGCGGTCAGGACGCGCGGGCCGAACTGGTTCGCCACCACGACGATCGCGCCGAGCGCGGCGAGGCCCATGCCGGTCAGGCCGACCAACTGCGTGACGCCCATCTCGTCGGCCCGCACGTTCGACGGGGCCACTTCCACCGGCCGCTCTTCGCTCATGAATGCCTCAATCGAATCGCCGTTCCCGGCGAGCCGGGGGGGGGCGGCCCCCGGGGGGGCAGAAATTGGGAAGGGCAACCCCGGGGGGAGCCCCCCCGCGACCCCCGCATACCCCCCGGGCCCGGGGG
>CAYVRB010000143.1:0-14268 GCA_964453375.1 uncultured Alcaligenaceae bacterium | reverse complement strand
TGGCTTCATCCAAGATCAGGATGCGCGGCTGCGGGGGCCACGCCCCGGGGGCCCAAGGCGCTCTTCATTCCCACAGTCCACCCGCCGCCCCCGGCTCGCCCTTATTCGCCCCGGAGCGCGGTGCGCATGTAGATGTCTTCAAGCTTCTCGCGCCGCAGTTCGAGCCGACGCACCGGATGGCCCTTCTCCAGCAGACGCCGCGCGATCGCCTCGCGCACGTCGTGCCCCGGCTCCGCTAGCACCTCGAACGCGCACCACCCGTCCGCCGGCGCCTCCGGCGCCAGCGTCTTCACTTCCAGCACGTGCTTCGATTCCAGCACGAGGGCTTCGAGCTGTTTCACTTCCACCGGATTGTTCCGATCCCCGCGCGCCTCCACCACGACCGTCGGTACGCTGGCGGCAATCTGCGAGAGCAAGCCGTCGAACTTGATCCGCCCGCGGTGGATGATGATGACGCGATCGCACACCTTCTCCACGTCCGGCAGGTGGTGGCTGCTGAAGAGCACCGTGTGCTGGCCGCCGAGTTCCTTGACGGTCTTGAGCGTCTCCTCCTGCTGTACCGGGTCGAGGCCGGAGAGCGGTTCGTCGAGAATGAGCACCGGCGGATCGGCGAGGAGCGTGTCCGCGAGGCCGACGCGCTGGCGGTAGCCCTTCGAGAGCGTGCCGAGCGTGCGGCGGCGGACTTCCTTGATTCGGCAGCGTTCGAGGCAGTAGTCGATGCGCTTCGGCCGGCCGGTCCGTTCGACGTTCTTGATCTTCGCCCGGTATTGGAGGTATTCCTCGACGCGCATCTCGGGGTAGAGCGGCACGCTCTCCGGGAGGTAGCCGAGGTTCCGGCGGACGTCGTCGGACTGGTACATGACGTCGAAGCCGGCGACGCGGGCGAAGCCGGAGCTGGCGGGCATGAAGGTGGTGAGCACCCGCATGGTGGTGGATTTGCCGGCGCCGTTGTTGCCGAGGAAGCCGACGAGTTCGCCGCGGCCGACTTCGAAGTTGATCCGGTCCACCGCGACGACGGGTCCGTAGTGCTTGACGAGGTCTTGAACCTGAATGGCGGGCTGAACCATCGGGGGTGTATCCATCGCCCGGGGGAGGGACTCCTGTGCGACGGTATGTTAGGGCGGGCGCGCGCGGCGACAAGCGGACGAATCGAGTTGGTATTCCCGCGAATCGACCGTTACAATCCAGACATCTTCCCGGGGCAACCCGCCATGGTCCGCGTGGATTCGATCCGATCGCAGCTCAAGGCCGGCGTTCGCAAGTCGCCGTTCGAGCCGTTCTCGGTCAACTTGGAGAACGGCGATCAAATCCTCGTCGAGCATCCCGAGAACATCTCGTTCGACTCCAATGAAAAGGGCGTCAACGACCTGCACATCATTTCGAAGCGGCTCGTTCATTACACGACGTTGTCCGCCGTGACGAGCATCGCCAAACTCGATCCGGGCGAAGCCGCCGCGTGATTGGTCCAACGACCGGGCCTTCGAAGTGGCTCAACGAATGTCGCTGGAGATCCATCGACCATGGAAACGAAACGTCGAAAAAGGCTGCTCGGCGTTCTGTTGCCATTCTTACTCCTCGTGTTGGGTTGTTGTTCGCTCGGTTATTTCATCGGATCGCGTGGTACGACGTACCCCCTACTTGGACCGATCACGAGGATTGTGGTCAAAACCAACACGGTCAACGTGCCCACTTATGTGATCGACGATCCGATCGCGGTGAGGCAGATCGTCGATTTCGTCGATCGACAGCGACACGGATGGGGAGCGTGGGGTTCCGGCTGGGCCGGTATACCCGTCGGGCAGATCAATCTGGAATGCTTCAACGGCGACGAATTCCACGGGTCGTTCGGCATCGGCCCCGGGTTTTTCGAGTGTCAGCGAGAAGGCGATTTCGACTCCAAACATTGCAGCCGGTCGAGTGAGATCGAGTTTCTGAAATTGATCGGCCTCCCGGATTACGATCTGCACCAATAGCTCTTACGGGTTCTCCCACGAGATGACGATCCGAGAGAGCGGCCCCGTGACGCGGAGGCGCAGCATCGGGATCGGGTCGTGCGGGTCGGGGTCGCGTTCGATGGAGATCACGCCGGGGCCGGCGCGGAGGCCCGATTGATAGTGTAGGCTCAACACGACTACCCACACCGGCACCGGACCGCCGTCCGGGTTCGGCGCCTCCACCGGCACCACGTCCGTCAGGACGATCTTCCGGCGGTCGGCGTGGTCCCAATTCGCCGAACCGACCAGCACGAAGCTGCGCGGGCGCTCCAACTCGAAGAGCCGAACGTCGCCGCCATCCTTGTGGCGCGCGACCTCGCGGGCGAAGGGGACGCGCTGCCAGCGATCCCGCGCGGCGGCGGAGCGCGTCGCCACCCAGCCGACGTTGTAGCGCTTGGCGAACTCCTCCAGGTCGGCGTCGGTCCAGTCGACGAGGCGCCGGCCGTTGAGCGTGTCCCCGCGCAGCCGGCAGAAGGCGTGCTCGAACTTCGCGTCCGGGTCCAGCCCGCCGAGGTAGGCGCGCTGCGTCAGCCAGGGCAGGAGCGCGGTCCAGTTCCAGCCCGCCTCGCCCGTCGGCGTTTCCTCCATGAGGATGCGCGCCGCCGGCGTCGTGCGCTCCATCAGGCCGCGCACCAAGTCTTGCTGGTCGGCGGAGAGGCCGAGCGCGAGCGGTTCGATGCGCAGGTTCAGAGGCCGTCGGGCGGGGTCGACCGTCGGCCCGCCCCAGCCGAACGCGAGGATCGCGCCGACCGCGCCGAGCGCGAGCGCCGTTTCGATCTTGGACTTGCGCCCCCAGGCGGCGAACCAGCCGGCGGCCGGCACGACCGCGAGGCCGAGCACGAGCGCCGCGGCGCGGTCGGCGTCGCCGTTGCTCAACGGCGACCAGACCGTGCCGAGCCGCGCGAGGAAAAACGCGAACGAGGCCGAGAGCAGGAAGAGCGCCGCGGCGCCGCGGCGGCCATCCCGCAGCCAGCGGACGCAGCCGAGGAACCCGACCGCGACGAGCGGCCAGCCGAACGGCGCCGGCCCCAGCAGCTTCGCGTGGCCCGCCCAAGAATCGACGACGGCGCCCCACGTCGGCAGCGGGGCGATGTCGTCCACCGACGGCTGCCGCAGCCACCAGAACTTGCTCCAGTCCCAGAGCCAGTTCAAGTTCGGCAGCAGCCCGAACAAGACCGTCGCCAGGAGGCCGAGGTGCCACGCCAGCCCGTGGCGCGGCGCGGCCGCGAGGTAGTAGAGGCCCACGATCGGTGCCAGGCCGATCCAGACGACCGGATGCCCGAACCAGCCGACGAGCGACGCGCACGCGACGACGCACCACGCCGTCAGGCCCGGATCGCGCTGGTAGCGCGCCAGCCACGCGACGAAGCAGACCGCCGAAAGGCCGGCGATGAGGAAGTCCAGGTGGCCGTCGTCGAGCGTGTCCCGCACGATCGGCGACCACCAGACCGCGCAGCCGAGCGCCGCGGCGATCGTGGAGCCGGCGACGGTCAGCCCCGCCCCGCGCGCCGCCAGCGCGAAGACGAACGGCACCAGCACGCAGCCCCAGAACAGGCCGATCTTGTAGGCGCGCGGCCCGGCGTCGGCCGGAAACAGCGCGAGCAGCAGTTCCACCGGCCGGCAGCCACCGTCGAAGACCGGCGTCTTCGGATAGCCCGCCTGGAAATTCGGATCGTAGCAGGAGGTGCCCGCCCGCTGACGGAGCGTTTCCGCGCCCAGCATGCCGTGATAGAAATGCAGCGGATGGCGGCCCGCGACCACCGGCCGATCGTCCGCCAGGCCGTCCGGCCCGCCGAACAACTGCTGCGCCAGGCCGGCCTGCCCGATCGCGAGGACCACGATCGCCAGCAGCCAGAGCGGTTTTTCGCGAAATCCGGGTGGTTCGTCCATCGGCGGGAAAGTAGCGTGAAACGGCCCGTTCCCGCAAGGGCGGTACGGAACGATGGAATTTGCCCCCAACCCGCGCAAGGCGGCGGTCGCGTGGCGTTCCCCCTGCGACCGTGGGTCCACCGTGCGAGCATTCCCATGAACCCGGCCGCGAAATTTGCCCAGCCTACCTTGGCGGACCTGACCGCCCGATTCGTCGCGCGGCCGACCGACACGCACGGCGATGCGCCGGTGACGCCCCACGAAATGCCGTCGAGTTTCACGATCGAACCGCGCACGGCCTGGAGCGAAGCGACCGCCGCCCTGACGATGCTCGACGCGTCGCAGAAGCCGGGCAAGATGCCGGCCGATTGGGCCGCGTTCGTTCGCCAGTCCACCGGCGCCGATTACCTGCCGATGGCGCTCGGGCATTTCCCGCAGCAGGTCCGCGACGTGTCGGCCCTGCTCCAGAAGAAAAGTATTCCCGCGAACTCGGAACCACTCGGCTGGACCGCGAAGGACGCCCTCGTCGCGGCCGCGGCGGCGCGTGTCGCCCGGCGATTCGACGACGCCGAACGGCTTTTGAATCAGGTCGAGGGAGTATCCGAGGCGTTGCTCGCCAACGAGCGGGCCGCGCTGCTCTGGGCGCGCGGCGATCGCGTGCAAGCCGAAGCGATCTGGGCCGCGCTTCCCGCGAGCGGGCCGGCGCAGTTCAACCGCGGCCTCGCGGCGCTCGCCGCCGGTCGCGCGGCCGACGCGGCCCACTCGTTCGCCGAGGCCGCAATACTTCTGCCCGAAACGAGCGGATGGCACCATCTCGCGAATCTGTACGGCGCCCTCGCCCGGTAAATGTCCGAAAGCCCGGCGCGTCCGACACCCTTGGATGAAAATCCGGCGCGGAATATTGTTCCCAACCCCACTTCGTGTTAGAGTCCATTGTCCCGCCGCGTGGCCGATTTGGTGACTGGGCGACGCTGAAGAGGTCTGCGGCGGGACACTTTTCACTTCCGGCGACAGCGATTTCCAGCCAAACGAAATCACGAAACCCCGAAAGAACGATAACCCGAAACGGACCGGCTTTTCGATTTCGGCTTTTCGTCGTTTCGGAATTTCGTGATCTCGACCCAACTTCCTTGTCAAGCGAATTGCAAACTTTTCGTGAAGTTCCAGTCCTTCCCCACCGCGGAATGCTTGCGAAGCGCGTGCGCCGCCGGGTAGAATGTTCATCCAGTCGATGAACCTTCCCCCGCGCATCGGCGTCGTTCTGAACGGCGCGGCGACCGCTGCGCCAACGGCAAAGGAGGGACGGCTGCCATGCACGCGGCTTCGTACACGGCCCTGGATTCCAGCGTTCTGGTCTTGAACAAGATGTTCATGGCCGTGCACGTCATTTCGGTCCGCCGGGCGTTCTGCCTGCTCTGCAAGGACGACGCGGAGGTGATCTGCACCGACGACGGCGCGTACACGGCGTACGACTTCGCGTCGTGGCTGGAGGTCAGCGCCGCGAAGGCGGCCTTCGCGCGCGGCGAGGAGGACGACTGGGTGCGCACGCCGACGGCCGACATCCGCGCCCCCCGCGTGATCCGCCTGCTGGACTACGACCGCGTGCCGAAGCAGACGGTGAAGTTCAACCGTCGGAACATCTTCGCCCGCGACCACAACCAGTGCCAGTACTGCGGGAAGAAGTTCTCGACGAGCGAGCTGTCGCTGGACCACGTGATCCCGCGGAGCCAGGGCGGCGGCACGTCGTGGGAGAACATCGTGTGCGCCTGCGTGGACTGCAACGTGCGCAAGGGCGGCCGGACGCCGCGGCAGGCGAACATGACGCTGATCCGCAAGCCGGAGAAGCCGAAGCGCAGCCCGGTGCTGCACGCGAAGCTGGCGCAGAAGAAGTACCGCTCGTGGCAGTCGTTCCTGGATAACGCTTACTGGAGCGTGGAGTTGAAGTGAAACGCGTGGGGCCGGCGGCGAGGGTCGCCGGCCCTTTAGCACGACCTGCACATTACCCATTGGGTCGACGATGTCGCCGGAACGAAAACGAGCATATCGTTGGCTACTCTATCAAGCGATGCTCGAAATCCGACCGATTGAATGGCACCTCTATCATTGGACATCACGATTCAGAATACGACAATGGTTCGATCTGCTCCGCCATGCCCGAAGCCGAGGCGCACTTGCGGATTGGCTGCACAACTTGGCGTTTTTCTCGACCATGGACTTTGAGAGGTTCGATGAGGATTGGTTTTGGCGAGATCATGCGTGTTTGATCCGGAAGTATCCGACGGTGGGATTCGAACGTTATCGACTCGAATTTGACCGGATGATGAAAGAGCCGAGAATACTGACGAACTGATTTGGCGATTGGAGAATCTGCGCATCGAACGTGTTAGTGCAATCTGGGATCGGTCACCGCGATCCCCGACCCGAACCACGCCAGCGTCAAGAACTGGTCTACGTAAAGCAACAGGAATATGCAATTTCTATGGACCATTCGCACATCGTTTCCGATCCCGCCATCATGATGGGCAAGCCCGTCGTCGCTGGCACGCGTGTGACGGTCGAACTCATCCTCGAAAAACTCGCCGCCGGCGAGTCGGTCGAGCAAATCCTTGACGCCCATCCCCGGCTGACCCGACCCGGCGTACTCGCCGCAATCGGTTACGCCGCGAAGACGATGCGCGCCGATGCGATCTATCCCCTCTCCACGCAACCCGTATGAATCTCGTCGCCGACGAGAGCGTTGAGCGGGAGATCGTCGACCGACTCCGCGCCGACGGCCACGATGTCGTGTATGTAGCCGAGCTCGCGCCGGGCATCACGGACGACGATGTCCTCGACGAAGCGAACGCGCGGGGAGCCCTTCTCGTGACGGCCGACAAGGATTTTGGAGAACTGGTCTACCGACTGGGCCGAGTTCATGGCGGGGTCGTCTTGGCCAGACTCGCCGGGCTATCGCCTATGGCCAAGGCGGATGCGGTGTCGCAGGTGTTCCGCGATCACGCGGCTGAACTGGTGGGCGCCTTCTGCGTGGTTGCCCCAGGCGTAGTCCGCATTCGACGTCCGACATCGTCGTGAAGAGGCTGGTCATATCAGATAGATCGCGGGTCCAGCACCACAACCCCCGGCCCGAACTTCGAGAGCGTGTTGAACTGGCTTACGTTGTACGTCAACAACTCCTTCACTCCATGCACATGGCACACGGCGACCAGCCGCGCGTCGTGGACGGTCTTGCCGATCACGTCGAGGCCGTCCACGAGCGCCCGCCACGCGGGATAGATGTCGGGCGTCTCGACGAGGAGAGGGAAATCGGCTTCAAATAAGGCGGCCTCCCGCGATGCGTCGAAGGCCGATAGTCCCAATCCGTTGTAGCTGACCGGACGGGTCGCGAAGTTCCGGAACTCAATAAGATTCTGGGCGGTGATATGCAAGACTTCGCCGCGAGCATGCAGTTTCAGTATGGCCTCCTGGGCCGTTCGACGGTCGGGATCGGCACGATTCGCCAATCGGCCAAGGATGCTCGTATCGACCAGTACGGCCATCAGTCGTAAAGCCCTTCGCTGCTCAATGCCCGATTCCTAGCTGCCGGATCCGTTACCGGCACGCTCGTCGTCTCGCCAATCGACAGGATCCTTCGCTCCCATTCGTCCCGGGGCACGAGCGGCGGCAACGGATCGAACCGACTCGCCAGCGCCTCGGCCGCCAGCGCCTCCGGCGTCACGCCGCGCTCGTTCGCGCGAGCGACGAGGATCGCCTCCAACCGCGGCGGCAACGTGATGACCATCGCATCCTCCCTACGGGAACTCCCGTCATTGTACCCCCGCTGCATACGGGGTTGTCGGCCAATTTCACGACGGCCCGCCGTGGCACCATCACTTCGCCAGTTCGTGCACCTTCGCGAGGATCGTCTCCTCGATCGTGGCGGCCCACTTGCCCGGCAGGCCGTAGTAGACCATCGACGATTCGCCCTCGTAGCCGCCCTCGATCAAGACGCGCTGGGACGGAATGTACGCCATGACGTCGTTGCAGTAACCGGCGACCCAGACGGCGCGGTCCTTCGGCAGCTCCTTGCGGATGCGGATCGCGTAGTCGAGCACGACCTCGCCGCCGAGGCCGACCCACGTGATCTGGTCGCCGAGCTTCCAGACCTGCACCGGGTAGTGCGGATAGTTCGACGTCATCGATCCGGTGTCGGCGAGCATCTTGAGAAGGCGCTCGGCGCGGTTCTTGTGCGCGAGGCTCTTGCTGAGCGTGTCGGCCTGGAGCTGTGCCTTCGTCATCGAGCCGTCGAGTTTCAGGTCGACGGTGGCGTACTTGGCGGCGAGCGAACCGGTGATCGGCTTGAGGTTGCCCTTCAGGGCTTTCGCGACGCCGTCTGCGAGCTCCTTCCCGTGCTTGATGCAAAGCTCCTCCTTGCCGCGGGGCTGGGGGTTCACGTCGCCGCCGCAGCCGATCCAGTAGAGGGCGGTCGCGCCGGGGTGCGCCTTCTCGATCTCGACCTGGGCGAAGCCGGCGTAGTCGCCACACCACTGGTAGTAGGATTGCGTGGTGTTGTGGCAGGCGTAGCCGAAGACGACGGCGAGGAGCTTGCCGCCGGCCTCCACCTTGAGGATCGGCACGGAATGGTCGACGGGGCCGTCGCGGTTGAAGCCGTTGATGATCTGGTCGCCCTTCTTCTCGCGGCGATTGAGCGCGAAGCCGGCGGTGCCTTCGCCGTACGACAGCGTTGCCGGCTTCAGGTCCGCGACGGCGTCCAGCACGAGTTTCGACAAGACTTCCCTCAGGTTCGCCGTGTAGTCGACCACCTGTTTCCGCTGGGCCTCGTTCAGCGGGTACATGTCCATGAGGTTGTCGTTCACGACCGGTCCGCAGTGGGTGTGCGAGGCGTTCAGCAGGAGCTGCCCGCGTGCGAGCTTCGCCCGGTCCTTCACCGACGCGAAGACCGCCTCGGAAACGGAACGCGGCAGGCCGATGAGGTCGGTGGTGACGAGCACGAGGCGATGTCCCTTCGCGTCCTCGAGCGCGAGCGCTTTGGCGAAGAGGTCGTGCGTCTTGGCCTCGGCGATCTTGGTGCGCGAGCCGTAGCCCGCCATCCACATGAATTCCTTCGGCGTGATGTCCGCCCGCGCGACCCCGGCGCGGAACGCCGGCTCGGCGGCGGCGAGGGGAAGGGAGCAAAGGAAGAGGACTAATCCGACGGCACTGCGAATCATGTTGGCCCCCAAAAGATGCGCTCCATTTTCGATGCGGTTCATGCTCAGAACTCACGCCTCAGAACTCATCTCTCATTTTCCAAATCGAGTTTTGAGTTGTGAGTTGTGAGTCATGAAACAATACACATTAATTGCGTCGCCATCGTCCGATGGCGTCGAATCACTTCTTCAATAGCTTCTCGATCGCCTTCTTCAGGATCGCCTCGGAGTCCGGGGACGAGAGGGCGACGGTGGGTTCGTAGCCGCCTTGGAGGTAGGCGTCGGCCGGGGGGAGATAGCCGCAGCCGTCGTCGCCGTAGCCGGCGACGCAGACCGGCGTCTTGCCGGCGGCGAGGATCGCGGCCCACTGGTACTCGATGAACGGCTCGCCCGGCAGGTGCAGCGTCCGCAGGTGGCCGAAGTCGAGCGACGTGATCTCGATCGGCGTCGCGATCCGCTTGAGCCACGCGAGTTGCAGGGCGGCGTTGTTGCGCCGGGCCTTCGTCTGCTTCGGATCCTTCATGTCCCGCGTGCTGACCTCTTCGCCGAACGTCGTTTCCTTGCGGGGGAGCAGCTTCACCGGTTCCACGGACCACGTCCAACCCGCGCATCGGCGAATCCTCGTGGCGTGCCACGCCGCCACCATCCCGGCGTGCATCCGGTCGCGGAGGATGGCGCGGTTCGCCTTCTCGCCGTCGTTGTATTTCCCCGCTGTCACGTTGCCGGCGCAGCCGGTGAAGTACATCTGGTGGACGCCCTTCTGCTCGTCCTGCCGCTTCTGGCGGGCGAGGCCGCAGAAGTCGGCGCTGACGCGCCCGTCGCCGTAGTAGCTCATTGGATGCGTGGCGTAGAAGTGCAGCGCGGCGAACGGCGTATCGTCCTGATAGAAGCTAAGCGTGCGCAGCAGCGGGTCGATCAATCCTTCCGGCGCATCCCGCGCCTCCTTGGACTTCGTGGCGCTCGTGCGGGTGAACTTCACCTTGCCGTCCTCGCCGATCACGCGGCGATTGGAGGCGACTTCCTTCACCTCCGCTTCGCCGTAACCGACATGAGTGAACTCGCGCGCCTTGGCGAGCGACGCCTTGAGCGCGTCGCATGAGGCCTTCACCGCCTTGTCGAAGTAGGCCAGGTCCATCAGCGGCGGGCCATCGTTAGCGGCGAGGAGTTTCTGCGCCTCGGTGTCGGCGAACGGGGCGTTGTGCGGATGGACGCAGTGGATCGCGACGTGCTCGGGCGTCGTGTGCGCCGCCTCGGCGAGCGCGGCGCGCCAGCCCCGGTACGCCTCGTTCCGCAGGCCGGTCCAGTCGAGCGCCGCCAGCACCACCGGCTTCCCGTCGCCCAGCAGCACGGCGCCCAGGCACTTGAGCGGGTCGTCGAAGCCGCGGACCGGCTCGATCCAACCGCCGCAGAGCGGGTGGCCGAGCGGCGGCGTGGCGTCGGACTCGAAGGTGGCGAGGTGGTAGCGCGGCATGGTGGCGTGCTCGCGGGCGGGGAGAAGACCAATCTCGCCGAAGCCGAGGGGAAATGCAACTCTCGACCGCGGCGAAACCCCGATAAACTTTCCGTATGTCTCCGCGGATCCTCCTGCCGCCGTTCGCGATCGCGCTCTGCCTCGCCGCCGCGCCGCTCGGTCCGCCGCGCCCGCCGAAGGTGGCCGAGACCGGCCCCGCCCTGTCCGCGTGCGAGAAGCTGCCGACGGCGGAGGAGTTCGCGGCGCTCGCCCGCACCGACGCGCTCGCGATGCTGAACGCCTCGATGAGCCGCTACCGCTGCGAGGTGAAGGGCTACACCTGCGTGATGCACAAGCAGGAACGCGTCGGCGGCTCGCTCGGCAAGCCGGAGATCATCGATATCGCGTTCCGCGACGATCCCTTCGCCGTCGTGATGAAGTGGCGGCAGGGCGCGGGTCTCGCGAACGCCACGCTCTACGCGAAGGGGGAGAACAACGGGCAACTGCTGGCGAAATCGTTCATCGGCCTCGTGACGCCGAGCGATCCCGGCGGCACGCTCGCGCGGCGGTCGAGCCGCTTCTCGATCGCCGACTTCGGCATCCACCGCGGCGCGCTGCGCACCTACACCGTCTGGAAGCGCGCGAGCGACCGCGGCACCTTGAGGACCGAATTCCTGGGCACCAAACCGGTGCCGGAGTTGAACGGCCGCGTCTGCCACTGGATCCGCCGCACGGTGGACCCGCCGGAAGTGGACAACTTCTCGCTCGACGAGACTGAACTCCGCACGCCGGAGCAGTTCCCCAAAGACGCGATCGGCACGGTGACGATCCTGATCGACGTGGAGACTTGGCTGCACCTCGGTTCGGACATCCGCCACCCGGACGGCTCGCTGATCGCGAGCTACTACTTCCGCGACGTGGCGCTCAACCCGAAGTTCGACCGCGAGCAATTCCTACCCGGTGTTCTCAAAAAATAATGCGGAACGAAGACCGGCCGTCTTCATTCCGCATTCCGAATTCCGCAATCCATTCACTGCACCGACGAAATCCGCTGGTCCGTGACGTGCGGGATGTGCTTCCACGAGAGCCGCAGGGCGAGGCGCTGGATCAGGAGCGCCTTGTACTGCGCCGCGGGCGTGCCGTCGGCGGGGCGGGATTCGATCGGCGCCTCGACGAAGTAGCGGGAATGCTCGCGGCCCCCGGCGGTCTCGTACACGACGACGTCCGCGGTCGCGCGGCCCATGTACATCAGCCGGCCGGTCCCTTTCTCGTAGAGGTCGAAGCCGGTGATGGTCAGTTCCATCGCGTAGTCGGCGCCGAGTTCCTTGCCGATGTCGGCCGCGCTCATGCTGCGCCAGCCGGCGTTCTTGGCCTTGAAGCGGTCGAGTTGCGACGGTTCGATCACCTTGATCGCCGGCTTCTTGTCCCGGCTCATCTCGCCGAACGTGCGGGACGTGGCCGCCACGATGTCGCGGTCCAGCCCGGCGAATTCGAGCGTGTTCGCCGGCGCGTTCACGAGGATGGCGACCGTGACCTCGCGCTTGTCCTTGACCGGCTCGAACGCCTTCGCCTCGGCGGGCGCCTTCTGGTCGCCGCGGAAGAGGAAATAGCCGAGCGAGGCCGGATTGCAGCCGATGCTGCCGACGCCGAGCGCCAACGCGAGGATGCCGAATTTCAGCGTGCGGTTCATCCGTGAACCCCCCAGGTCAGAAGATCAGGATCCAGCCCCACCGCAGGACCATCAGCGCGAGCGCCACGCCGACGGAGATCGTCAGGAAGACTTCGAGGTTCTTCACCCACGGCACGCGCCCCTTCAGCGCGCCGTAGAGGCCCCACGGAATCAATCCCAGCCAGAACGCGGCCATCAGGGTGCCGACCCAGTTGGCCCGCAGCGAGTTCCCCACGTCCCCGTGGATGAGGAGCGAGAAGCTCGTGGTCATGCCGCACGACGGGCACGGCTTGCCGAACAGCACGACCATGTTGCACGGCGGCATGCCCAGTTGGGTGTGCGTCGCCATGCTGTAGGGTCGGCCGGTTTCGTCGTACGGGTGCAGCCAGGCCGCGATGCCGAAGACGACGAGAAAGCCGAGCGCCATGATGCCGAGGAACGCCCGCGCCAGCGTGCTGATGCGCGCGGTCGCGGGCACGGGTTCCCAATCCGGACGACGGCGGACCGGCCGGGCGAGCGGCAGGTCTTCGGGCGCGGCATCCGGTTCTCGGTCGGGCACGATAGCCTCGCGGATCGGGGAATCAAGCCGAGTTTCCTTATCTTGAATGATAATACGCATTGAATGCGATTTCCTCCTTTCGGATTCCTTCGATGTCGGATCGGCTCCTCGCGGCCGTGCGAACGGTTCTGACGGAACGCCGGATCGCCGGGCCGGTGGTCGCGGCCGTGTCGGGCGGGGCCGACAGCGTCGCGCTCCTGCGGGCGCTCGCGGCGAGCGGTGTCCCGGTGGTCGTCGCGCACGCGAACCACGGCCTGCGCGGCGCGGAATCGGACGCGGACGAAGCCTTCGTACGCGCATTGGCAGGTTCGCTGGGCATTCCGTTCCAGGCGACGCGGCTCGCGATCCCGCCGAACGAAAACTTCGAAGCGGCCGCCCGGCGACTGCGCTACGAGTGGCTGCACCAAGTGGCACGCGAGAGCGGGGCGAGTTGGATCGCGACCGGCCACACCGCCGACGACCAGGCCGAAACGGTGCTGCATCGGCTCATCCGCGGCACCGGATTACAGGGGCTGCGGGGGATCGCAACCACCAAGTTTAGCGGCGAGGGGCAGTCTTCGGAGCCGAGCGCGGTGTGCGATCATCGTGAATCCGATGGTCATGTAATTGATCCGCGTCCCGCGCTCGGCTCCGAGGACTGCGCCTCGCCGCTAAACGGGCGCGTCGTTCGACCGATGTTGGCCGTCACGCGGTCCGAGGTTCTCGAATTCTTGAACGAGCTCGGTCAATCGTTCCGAACCGATTCCACGAACGCCGATCCGCGATTCACCCGCAATCGACTCCGGCACGAACTGCTCCCGCTGCTGAAATCGTTCAACCCCGAGATCGTCGCCGTTCTCGGCCGGCTCGCGGAGCAAGCGTCGGAGACTTTCGACCATCTCGAAGTGGAAGCGTTGGCGTTGTTCGAACGAGCCGAACGCCCGCGCGCCGGGGCGATGCTGATCTTCGACCGCACAATCCTCGAGGCCGCGCCGCCGCTGCTCGCGCGGGAACTCCTGCGCGCCGTCTGGCGCCGCGAAGGCTGGTCGATGGACGCGATGACCTTCGACCACTGGCGCCGCGCCGCCGCCCTCATCCCCGGCGACTACCCGGACGGAGTGCGGATGAAATCCGTCGGCTCCGTCATCCAACTTTCGAGAACGCTCCCCAAGCCAGCCTGACTTCTTAAAATCTATTCTTCTCTGTGCCCTCTGTGCCCTCAGTGGTTGAATCCATGCTTTCGACTGATCTTCGCCCGATCCGCCGCGCCCTGTTCTCCGTCTCTGACAAGACCGGCCTCGTCGAGTTCGCCACCGAACTGCACCGCAAATACGGCGTCGAGCTGATCGCCACCGGCGGCACGAAGAAATCCCTCGCCGACGCCGGGCTGCCCGTGAAGGACGTGGCCGAGCTGACCGGCTTCCCCGAAATCCTCGACGGCCGCGTGAAGACATTGCACCCGGCGATCTACGCCGGGCTACTGGCGAAGCGGAGCAAGCCGGAGCACCTGACCACGCTGGCCGAGCACGGGCTGCCGGAAATCGACCTCGTGGTGTGCAACC
>CAYVRB010000142.1:0-15632 GCA_964453375.1 uncultured Alcaligenaceae bacterium | reverse complement strand
CGCGCTCGCGCGCGGGGTGCGCCCGGACCACCTACGCCAGCACCCCCTTGACCACCTCCCCGTGGACGTCCGTCAGCCGCATGTCCCGGCCGCCGAACCGGACCGTGAGCTTGGTGTGGTCGAAGCCGAGCAGGTGGAGCAGCGTGGCCTGGTGGTCATGGACGTGAACGCCGTCGTGCGCGATGTTCCACGCGAACTCGTCGGTGGCGCCGTGGACGTGCCCGCCCTTGACGCCGCCGCCGGCCATCCAGAGGCTGAACGCGCGGCCGAAGTGGTCGCGACCGTTCGGCTTGTCGGCCGGGCCTTGCCCGAACGGCGTGCGCCCGAACTCGCCGCCCCAGACCACGAGCGTCTTGTCGAGCAGGCCGAGGCGCTTCAAGTCCTTCACGAGCGCGGCCGAGGGTTGATCGGTGTCCTTGCACTGCGTTTCGAAGTGGCTGAACAGGTTCGAGTGCTGGTCCCAGCCGCTGTGCATGAGTTGGACGAATCGCGTTCCCCGTTCCACCAGTCGCCGGGCGATGAGACAGTGCCGTGCGAAGGTGCCGGGTTCGTGGACCTGAGGTCCGTAGCTGTCGAGGACGTGCTTCGGTTCGTCCCGGAAGTCGAGCAGGCCGGGCACGCTCGATTGCATCTGGAAGGCCATCTCGTACTGGGCGATGCGCGTGTCGATTTCGGGATCGCCGTATTCCGCGAGGTGCTGACGGTTCATCTCCTGGATGCCGTCGAGTAGGCTCCGGCGCGATTCGCGCGAGACGCCGGCGGGATTCGCGAGGTACGGCACCGGGTCGCCGCTGGCGCGGAAGCGCGTGCCCTGGTACTTGCTGGGGAGGAAGCCGCTGCCCCAGTAGTAGTCGTAGAAGAGCTGGCCGCAGCTCCGCGCCTTGTCGGAGGAAGTCATCACGACGAACGCGGGGAGGTTGTCGGCCGCCGCACCGAGTCCGTAGGCGAGCCACGCGCCGAGGCTCGGCCGGCCGGGCGTCTGCGAGCCGGTGAGGAAGAACGTGACGCCCGGCGCGTGGTTGACGGCCTCCGTATGCATCGAGCGCACGAGACAGATGTCGTCCGCGATCTCGCCGGTGAAGGGGAGGAGCGTGCTGATCTCGAGTCCGCTCTTGCCCCATTTCT
This sequence comes from uncultured Alcaligenaceae bacterium, assembly GCA_964453375.1. GTDB lineage: Bacteria > Planctomycetota > Planctomycetia > Gemmatales > Gemmataceae > Limnoglobus. The sequence continues at coordinate 14,507 of CAYVRB010000142.1, read as the reverse complement.
TGTAGGGCTTCACCGACGGCAGCACGGGCCACTTCTTGTAGCCGGCGGTCATGGTCGAGAGGCGCGTCGTGCCGCGGACGGACGCGGGCAAATCCTGGAGGCGGTACTTTTCGAGCGTCGGCTTCGGGTCGAAGAGATCGAGGTGCGACGGACCGCCGCCCTGCCAGAGGTAGATCATCCGGTCGGCCTTGCCGGCGAAATGCGGCAAGCCGGGCTGGCCCGGCTGGGCCGCGTTCGCGTCCTTGCCAAGCAGCGAAGCAAGTGCCGCGCCGCCGACGCCGCTGGCCGTGCGGCCGAAGAGTTGGCGGCGCGTCACGCGGGCCTGATTCTCTTGAAACGGATTCATCGCACTACTCCCGCGTCAGGGCTTCGTCGAGGTTCAAGAGGGCGAGGCAGACGCCGCCCCACGCGGCCAACTCGATCGGATCGAGTTTCGCGTTCGCCGGCCGTTCGCCGACGGCGAGAAACGCTTTCACGGCGGCGCCGTCCTTTCGGAACGCCTCACGTTGCTTCGCCAAAATGGTTTGAAGGACGTTTCGTTCGCGTTCGTTCGGCGATCGCGACAAGACCTGCCGGAAGGCAAACTCGATGCGTGCCGGTTCCTCCTTCGCGAGCGTTCGCTCGGCGAGGCCGCGCGCCGCCTCGGTCCAAGTCGGATCGTTCAGCGTCGTCAGCGCGTGCAGGGGCGTGTTCGTCACCGACGGCTTCACCTTGCACACCTGCCGCGTCGAGGCGTCGAACATGTTCGCCGGGCCGACCGTGCGCCGCCAGAAGGTGTAGAGGCTGCGGCGGTGCAGGTCGTTCGTGCCCGATTTCGGATAGGTGAAGTCGCGTTCCTTGGTGATGGCGAGCGTCTCCCAGATGCCGTCCGGCTGGTACGGGTAGACCGGCTTGCCGCCGAGGCGCCGGTCGAGCAGGCCGCCGGCGGCGAGGGCGACATCGCGAAGCGTCATCGCCGGCAGGCGCACGCGCGGGAAGCGGGCGAGATAACGGTTCTCGGAATCGATGGATCGGTGTTCGGCCGTCACCTTCGACGATTGCCGGTAGGTCTCGCTCGACACGATCAAGCGGTGGAGTTTCTTCACGTCCCATCCTCTCTCGCGGAACTCGACGGCGAGCCAATCGAGCAGGTCGCGGTGCGGCGGCACTTCGCTCTGCACGCCGAAGTCTTCGGTCGTGCGCACGAGGCCGGCGCCGAAGAAGGTCTGCCACGCGCGGTTCACCGCGACGCGCGCCGTGAGCGGGTGCTCCGGCGCCACGAGCCAACGGGCCAATCCCAGCCGGTTTTTCGGGGCGTCCTTCGACAACGGCGGCAGGAACGCCGGCGTGGCGAACGAGACGAGTTCCTTCTTCTTCAGGTACTCGCCGCGATCCAGCACGTGCGTCTCGCGCGGGCGGTCGTCCACCATCACCATCACCTTCGGCAATTCGTCGGCGCGGAAGTCGGCCAGCTCCTTCTCGGCCGCCTTCAGCATCGCGACGAGGCCCGGCTCGACTTTCGTGTCGAACTCCGCCTTCCGCTTCTCGTCAGGCTTCTCGCGCCGCTCCCAGAGCTTCCGCTTCTCCGCGAGCGCCGTCTTCAAACCGGAGACGACCGCCTCCAGCGACGCGAGCGTCGCCTTGTGCTCCGCCGTCGGCGCTTCGAGGAACGGCGGCGAGACGCGCATCTTGGACGACTGCCGGCCGGCCACGCCGCTCTCGCTCACGTTGTTGAACGCCGCCATCAGCGAGTAGTAGTCCTTCTGCGTGATCGGATCGTACTTGTGGTCGTGGCACTGGGCGCAGGCCACCGTGAGGCCGAGCCAGTTCGTCGCCGTGGTGTCGACGCGGTCGAAGAGGTTGTTGAAGCGCTGCTCTTCCGGGATGGCGCCGCCTTCGCCGTTGACGAGGTGGTTCCGGTTGAACGCCGTCGCGATCTTCTGTTCCAGCGTCGCGTTCGGCAGCAGGTCGCCGGCGAGTTGTTCCACCGTGAACCGGTCGAACGGCATGTTGTCGTTGAGCGCCTTCACGACCCAATCGCGCCAGACCCATTGAAAAGTATCGCCGTCCTGCTGGAATCCGTTGCTGTCGGCGTAGCGAGCGGCGTCCAGCCAGGGCAGGGCCATGCGCTCGCCGTAGTGCGGGCTGGCGAAGAGGCGATCCAGCACCTTCTCGTAGGCGTTCGGCGAAGCATCGTTCACGAACGCGTCGACTTCCTCCGGCGTCGGCGGCAGCCCGACGAGATCGAGCGTCGCGCGGCGGATCAGCGTCACCTTGTCCGCCGGGGGCGACGGCTTCAACTTCGATTCGACGAGCTTGGCGCGAATGAAGGCGTCGATGGGATTCGCGATGCCGTCGATCTTCGGCACCGCCGGCCGCTTCGGCGCGACAAACGCCCAGTGCTCCTCGAAGTTCGCCCCTTCGGCGATCCAGCGTTTCAAGATGTCCTTCTGCTCGTCCGTCAGCTTTCTGTTCGACTTCGCCGGCGGCATCCGCTTCGACGCTTCGTTCGAGAGAATGCGCGCCACCAGTCCGCTCGCGTCCGGCTTGCCGGGCACCACGGCGTCGCCTTCGCGCTGCCCCTCGCGCGTGTCGAGGCGCAACTCCGCCTTGCGCTGGTTCGGATCCTGGCCGTGGCAGAAGAAGCAATTCTCGGACAGAATCGGCCGCACGTCCCGCCCGTACGACACCGGCGGCGCGGCCGCGAGATCGGCCGCGAAAATCGTCAGGATCAAGACCGAACTGAGCCGACGCCGCATGAGATCGTCCCCGCGTGTTCGATGCGGATAGGTTATCGCATTCCGACGAACGGGGGTACGGTCTTGGACGGTCAATTCGACGGAGTCAGTTCGGCGGCCAGCTTCTTGAATTCGTCGCTCCCGCGAACGCCGTCGAGGTCCGGGTCGCTTCGAAGCGTGTCGTGGAGTTGTTCGAGGGCGATCGCGGGCGCCTTCGCATCGCGCATGATCCGGGCGGCGTTCGCGAGATGCGCGACGGCCTTCTCGGTGTACTCCTTCCGAAGTTTCTCGCGAGTGTCCGCCGACAACGCGACTTCATCCCCCGTGCCGACGGCGCCGGCACAGATGCCGTAGGCCAAGGCCACCTGACGCAACAGGGACGGATCGCGGTCGGCCCCCGGACGCGCGAGCAGCGCCTCGGCCATTTTCGCGGTCCGCTGGGTCTGGCCGCAGCGGCCGGCGGATGCCATCACCTTGAGTTGCATTCCCGCCGTCGCGTCGCCGTAGGCTTGAAGGGCTTCCCTCAAACGCAGGCTGGCGCGGAAGTGCGACGACGAAACGGCCGCGTTGACTTTGAGGTTGTCGGCCCCAAGTCGGTAGTGGTCGGACGACAGTTCGTTCAGAACGCCCTGGACTTCGGGCACGATGACGACCGAACGCATCTGCTCGTAGGCCTTCTGATCCCACGGCGTCGCCGCCGTCCGGTCGCCGTTGAACACGTGCCAATCGCCGAGCAAACGCATCCGTCGCGCATAATTCAGCCGCGCGATGGGCGTCGGTTCGTCCTTGATGGTCCGCTCGGACGACGCGATCGACGATTCGAGATGGCGCCGCGCCTCGTCCTGCTTTCGCAGGGATCGGTTCGCGCGATAGAGTTGATATTCGATGTCGCCGAGCAGCGGCCACGCCCGGAATTTCGTCCCTTCCGTCGGTTCGGCGTCCGCCACGGCCTTCTGGAGTTCCCGGGCCTCTTCGAGCATCTGCTTCGCACGCTCGATGTTCTCCGGCGTCGTGGCCACGCCGCGGCCGCCGAGGTCCGGGTCCGGCAGGAACAGCAAGGCTTCCTGAAGCAAACTCGAAGCGAGCGTCTGTTGGCGTTCCACGTCCGGCAACTCGTGCGACAGCGGCTTCGTCCATCGATCGCGCTGCCGCGCCACGGCATCGTCGAATTGACGGTTTGCGGCCGAGAAAAGACTCGCGGCGGTCGGATGCTTCTGGCGGACGGCCGCGTAGTAGCGGTTTTTCTCCAGTTGCGCGAGCGCCTCGACGCAGAGCGCGACGTGGCCGGCGGCCTTGTCCTTCTCCGTCGGTTCCGCCTCCGCGAGCGACTTCGCGAGTTCGAGCGCCGCCCGATACTCGGTTTCGGCCGACTTGTCGTCCCCCTCGACGAGTTTCGAGTTGCCGCGCGTCAGCCGGGCGAAGAGCAACATCCGATCCGGCAAGGCGCGCACGCCGCCGGTGCCGGCCACGATCCGGTCGATGATCTTCGCGAAATCGGCTTCGACGCCCCGACTCAAGACCTGCTTCTGCAATAGACGCGGGACCTCGTTCAGGATGACCGTGCCGTTCTCGCGCGCGAAGGCGTAGTTCTCGTCCGATTGCTTCTTCTCGACGTTGAGATCGTCGAAGGCTTTGGTCAGTTGCGAATTCTTGTCGCGGAACACCAGGGCGGCGACGGTCGCCCCGACGAGGAGCGTCGCCGCCAGTCCGACGAGGCCGGCGGACAGCACGGCCACCTTCGGATTCCGCTTCGCCCAGCGCCAGGCGCGCTCGACGGCGCCGACCGGCCGCGCGGAGATCGGCCGCCCCTCGCGGAACGCCTTGAGATCGTCCGCGAACGCCTCCACGCTCGGATAGCGCTTCGCCATGTCCTTCGAGAGCGCCTTCAGGCAGATGGTTTCGAGGTCCTTCGGGCAGGACGGTTGCAGCGTGGTGGGGGCGACCGGTTCCTTCTCGCGCACTTGCTTGAGCGTTTCGATCTGCGTCGAGCCGTGGAAGGGGGGGCGGCCGGTGATGAACTCGTAGAGCGAGGCGCCGAGGCTGTATTGATCGGACGCGGGGCCGACGCGGTCCATGGTGCCGGCGGCCTGTTCGGGCGGCATGTAGGAGGGCGACCCGAGCACGGAGGTGTTGGCGGTGAGGCCGCTGTCGTCGCCGACGAGGCGGGCGAGGCCGAAGTCGGTGATCTTCGGCGTGCCGTTCGCGTCCAGCAGCACGTTCGCCGGTTTGATGTCGCGGTGGAGCACGCCGGCCTTGTGGGCGACCGCGAGGCCGCGCGCGAGCGTCTCGGTCAGTTCGGCGGCGCGGCGCGGGTCCTGCGGCTCCTTCTTCAACGCCTTGTCGAGGCTGCCGCCGGAGCAGAATTCCAGCGAGAAGTACGGCAGGTCTTCGCTCTCGTTGATTTCGTACACCTGCACGATGTTCGGGTGGTTCAGCTGCGCGATGGCGCGGGCTTCCGTCAGGAAGCGTACGACGGCGCTCGAACTGGCGTGCTCGCCCTTGAGGATCATCTTGAGCGCGACGTCGCGCTTCAGGCCCGCCTGGCGCGCCTTGTAGACGATCCCCATGCCGCCCCGGCCGAGCACGCCGGTGATCTCGTAGCCGGGGATCGTCGGCAACCGGCGCGCCTTCTCCTCTAGGGGAGGATCGACCACGAATTCGGTCGAGACGGCGCCGCTCGGCGTGAAGTCGCCCGTCGCGCCCGGCCGATCCGCCAGCGACAGCACCACCGGATCGGGCGTGAAGTCCACGGTCTTGTCCGGCCGGTTGTCCGGCGTCTCCGCTCCGACCGGCGGCGGCGTGTAGTCCATCGTCCGGTTCGGACTCGGCGCGCCGTCCGCCGCGAAGTACTGCGCCCGGATCGCGACGAGTTCCTTCCGCGCCAGTTCCTCGAAGAGGTGCGCGAGGTCGCCGACGACGTTCTCGACCGCCGGCGGTTCGCCGCGCGAGCCGGAGCCGGACCGGCACGCGGACTCGAAATCCTCCAGCCGCGACGAGAACGCGCGGGCGACCGCGTCGAGAACCTTCAATCCGCCATTCGAGGAAGCGCTCACGGAGTATCTCCCGCACGGGGGCGACGGGTCATCGCGTCGTTCACGAGGGCGTCGAACTGGGGCAGGCAAACGTCCAGGGCGTAGCGCTCGAGCACGAGCGCGCGGGCGGCGTCGCCGAGCGGTCGGTGCGCGGCCGGATCGTCCAGCACGCGGCCCGCGGCGTCGGCGAACGCCTCTGGCGAGAAGAAGTCGGCCAGCAGGCCGGTGCGGCCGTGCGCGATCGCCTCGCGCACCGGCGGCGTGTCCGAGCCGAGCACCACCGCCCCGCACGCCATCGCGTTCAGCATCGACCACGACAACACGAACGGCACGGTGAGATAGAGGTGCAGGTCGGACGCGGCCAGCAACCGCGCCAGCGCCGCCTCGGGCAGCAGGCCGGTGAAGACGAACCGCGAGAGGTCGTAGTCATCGCGGGACAGTACCCACTCCTTGAACGATTTGCCGCCGGTGTGCTTTTCGTCGCCGCCGTAGCAGATCCGATCCTGGCCGACGACGGCGAAGACCACGTCCTTCCGGCGGCGGCACAGGATGTTCGCCATTCGCATGAACATGTCGAAACCGCGCATCGACTCGAACCCGCGCGAGACGTACGTGACGATCTTCACGTCGTCGGGGACCGCGCGGTCCCCGATGCGCCGGGGCGCGCCGGGCATCGGTTTCCAGAGGTTCGCATCGAGTCCGTCGAAAACCGTGCGCACCTTGGATCGGTACTCCGCGGGCAGCAGGCCGCGCTGCCACTCCGTGGGGCTGTAGCCGAGGTCGCAGTTGTCGAGGTCCAGCAGGATGGTGGCGTTGCGGGCGCGGGCGCGGAGCTTGTCGAGCGGCTTCGAGGGGAAGTCGGGGCGGAAGTCCATGTCCGCGCCGGCGGTGCGGTAGAAGAACTCGAAGAGGTTGACGATGCGGGCGTTCGGATGGAGTTCGCGGAGGAACAGCGTGGAGCCGAAGCCGGAATGGCCGACGATCAGGTCGGGCTGGATGTCCGGCCGCGCGGCGAGGGCGTCGTGGACGGCGTGGGTTTGCCAGATGGCGTTCTCGAAGGTGCGGGAGCAGTAGTGGGTGCGCTCGGTGGCGCCGCCCTTGTTTTCGTGAAGGACGACATCGACGCCGGGGATCGCGCCGTTGGCCTTGGCGGTGGCGAACGTGCAGCGCCAGCCCGGCCGCCGCGCCAGCCGGGACGCGATCGGCCCGAACTGGGCGGGGAAGTTCTGGTGGACGAACAGCACGTGCATGGCGGTCAGGGCTGATCGACCTCGACGCCGTGGAGCGTGACGAGGCCGGTGGCGCCGTTGCGGCGGACGGTGTCGCGGCCGGTGCCGCCGCGCACGTCGATCCGGGTCCAGGTTCCGGCGAGGTCGAAGCTATCATCGCCGTTTCCACCCTGCAAATCCACCACGAGGGCGGAATTCGCGGAGACGATGGTGATGGCGTCGTTGCCGGTGCCGCCGTCGACGGTGACGGCCGGGAGCGCGACGCCGACCGGCGGCGCCGCGAAGACGAGGCTGATGGAGTCGAGGTCGCCGCCGCCGCGGACGTCGACGGCGCCGTTGGGATCGACGAGGGTGTCGTTGCCGTCGCCGCCGTCGAGGGTGTCGAAGAATCCGAGGCCGCCGTCGAGGAGGTCGTTCCCCTTTTGGCCGCGGAGTTCGTCGTTGCCGTCGCCGCCGTAGAGGGAGTCGTGGCCGTCGCCGCCGCGGAGGGTGTCGTGGCCGCCGTCGCCGTGGAGGACGCCGGGGCCGCTGCCGCCGCGGAGGTCGTCGTTGCCTTCGCCGCCGTGGAGGGTGTCGTTGCCTTGGCCGCCGCGGAGGATGTCGTTGCCGCCATCGCCGTGGAGGAGGTCGTTGCCCTTGCTGGCGCGGAGGTCGTCGTCGCCCTCGCCGCCATACAGGGTGTCGTTGCCGTCGCCGGCGCGAAGGGTGTCGTGGCCGCCGTCGCCGTAGAGCAGGTCGTTGCCGGTGGTGGCGACGAGTTCGTCGTTGTCGGCGCCGCCGTGGAGGGTGTCGTTGCCGGCGCCGGAGGTGAGGGTGTCGTTGCCGGCTTCGCCGAAGAGTTCCGCCGGGATGCTCACGCTGCCCTCGACGCGGATCTCGTCGTTTCCGGCGCCGCCGTAGACGACGATCTTGTCGATGGCGGTGAGCGGTCCGTAGCGGACGCCGTTGCGCTCCCAGAACAGGCCCTTGTTGCTCTGGCGGACGCTGATGGAATCGGCGACGCCGGTGCCGAAGATCTTCAACAGGCCGGCCTCGTTCTCGGCCGGGACGACGTCGACGATGGCGGTGGCCGTCGCGCTCGGGGCGCCGTCGCGGTCGGTCGCGGTCACGCGCACGGTTTGCAGCCCGGCGGTCGCGAAGCTCTTCGACACCGTCAGCCCGCTGGGGCCGACGAAGGTCTGGTCCACGACGCCGTCGTTGTTCCAGTCGATGGCGAAGGTGAAGTTGGACGCTTGGTCGATCGATCCGGGGTCGGCGGCGGTGAAGACGAACGTGAGCGCATCGTTGATGAGGCCGGTCGACGGGGCGGCGATCGCCGCGGTCGGCGCGACGTTCGCGACGGCGACGCCCGAGACGAGCTGCGAAGCGCTCGCGGCGTCGGCGTTGTCCTCCACGACGGTGGCGCGGATGTCGTACGCACCGTTGTCCACCGGAACGAACGCGTAGGACACCGGCGAAGCGCCGTCCGCGAGGATTTCGGCCGATTCGTTCTGCCCGTTCGCCCCGGTCACGGTCCAGACGACGCGGTAGGTTTCGGTGCCGCCGTTGCCGACGCGGCCGGGATCGGTGAACGAAACGGTCGCGGTGAGCGGCGAACCTTCCAACCGGTTCGCGGCCGCGGTTGTCACGGCGAACGAGGAAATCGACGGGGCGACGTTCGTCACCGGCAGGAGATGCGTCGCGGTCGTGGCGAAGCCGTCGACGTCGGCGACGGTGACCGTGACAGTGTCCGTGCGATTGACCTTTGGGGTATACGAGAACGCGGACTTGCCCGCGCCGGTCAGCAGCGTCGCGCCGTTGACCTTCCAGGTGTAGGTGAAGCCGGCGGCGGTGTCGGTCGAGGACGGATCGGCGGCGGTCGCGGTGAAGGTCGCGAGGGATCCTTCCGCGACGCTCGGGGCGCCGGCGGCGATCGTGGCCGTCGGGGCGACGTTGGTCACGACGAAGTCCTGGGTCGCCGTGCCCGGAGCCGAGTCCTTGTCCAATACCGTGAGGCTGACGCGGTAGTTGCCGTTGTTCGGCGGCGTGTAGGCGACGGTCTTGCCGGTACCCGACGCGACGACGGCGCCGCCGGCGAGGTTCGTGACCTTCCACTCGTAGGTGAATCCGGCGGCCTGATCGACCGGCGAGGCGTCGGTCACGGTCGCGCCGAACGCGAGCGCGGTGCCTTCCGGCGTGGTCGTCGGCACGCCGGTGAGCGCGACGGTCGGCGCGACGTTGGTGACGGTGACGGCGACGGCGGTCTTGGTGGAGACGCCGGCGATGTCGGTGGCGCGCACCCAGAACGCGAACGATCCGTTGTCGGTCGGGAGCCACTGGAGCAGGCCGGAGGTCGCGTCGATGGTCGCGCCGACGGGCGGACTGATCAGGTCGTACACGACCGTGCCGAAGTCGGGATCGATGGCGGTGTATTGCCGAACGAGTTTCGAGCCTTCGGCGATCGTGGCCGTGGCCGGGGCCGCGGTGAAGGCCGGAGCGCTGTTCGCGCCGATGACGATCGGCGTGCCGACGATGGTCGATGTGGTGTAAGTCGGATTCTGCGTGATGTCGACGACGGCGACCGTCGATTCGGTGACGATGCGGTTGGCGCTCGCGTCGGCGGTGATCTGGATCACGTCCGGGCCGGTCGAACTCTTGAGCGTGTCGGCGCCGGAGCTGCCGATGAGAGTGTCGCCGCGGCCGGCCGGCGAGCCGACGGCGAGGCGGTAGGCCAAGATCTCGTAGCGGCCGGTATCGGTGTCCGGCGTCGCGGCGTCGGCGAAGGTGTCGACGACGAGGTAGTACGTGCCGTCCGCGGGGGCCTTGAAGTCCACGATCAGCGAATCCTGCGATTCGAAGTCGTCGTCGTTGCTGGCGACGAGTTGGCCGGCGGCGTTGTACAGCTTGAGGATGCCGTCGATCTGCCGGCCGGAATAGCGGCTCGCCGTCCGCGACGACAACTCGAACGTGTACACGTCGTTCGCCTTGGCGCCGAAGACGTAGTAATCGTTTTCGGACTTGCCGGCGCCGTCCAGCGCGATCGCGCCGGAGACGGAGACGGCGAAGACGGAGAAGGTCGCGCCATAGTTCGCGTCGCCGACGCGCAGCGTGTTCGGCACCAGGATCGGCTTCAATTCCAGCGGCATCGCCGAAGCGACCGTGCCATGCGGGGCGAGTTGCTCGCCGACGGACGATCCGTACTGGGCGAAGGCCAGCTTGAAGGCCTCGCGTTCGCCGAAGTACGGATTCGCGAGCGATTGCAGCGGGTCGATGCCGAGCGAAAGCGGCGACGCCATGATGTGGCGGCCGGTCTCGGAGGCGTTGGTTTCCATGACGTATCCGGCGCCGGCGCTGGTGGCGTCCAGCGGCGAGCGGAACGAGTCGGGCGTGAGGGAGCCGCCGACGTAGATGCCGCTGCCGATGGGGCCGAAGGCGTCGCCGTGGCGCAGGCCGAGCAGGTGGCCGAGTTCGTGCGCGCCGATCGAGTACGAAAGCTCGAGCATCGCGCTGTCGACGAGCGACGGCGCGAGCTGGGCCGGCAGGTACTTCGCGAGGAAGTCGTAGGCGTTCACCTGCGTGAGGCCGGTGAGGTTCACGTTGCGCGGGTCGATTTCGCTCGACACGCCGCCGGCGGCGCCGCTGTTGAAGCGGAGCGTGGCGTAGCGTCCGCCGTAGCGGGCCGACTCGGCCTGCGCCGTCGCCGGCGAGGCGACGAACTTGACGCCGAACGGCGCGAACAGCGCGTTGAAGCGGTTCGCCAACGCGGTTCGCGTCGCGGGGGAATAGATGTATTCGCCCGGCCGCGTGTCGGTGTCGAAGTCGAGGAGGACGAGTTGCGTGTAGCCCCCCTCCACGTAATCGTCGCCGCCGGCGCCGTTGAGGATGTCGAGGCCGTTGCGGCCGATGATCTCGTTGTTCGCGGCGTTGCCGGAGAGGATGTCGTCGAAGCTACTGCCCATGAGCCGCTCGAAATCGCCGGTGAGCGAGACCCGGTTGCCGGCGGCGTCGACGGTCTGGAGTTGGCCGGCGTCGAGCGTGAGGGTGAAGGCGACGCCGCGATCGGCCTGGCTGAAATCGATCGAGTCGTAGCCGGAGGTGTCGGTGATGCGATCGGTGCCGGCGGGGGCGAGGTCGTACCAGTCGTCGCCGGCGCCGCCGAGCAGCGTGTTGTCGCCGGCGCCGCCGGCGATCGTATCGGCGCCCTGGCCGCCGACGAGGGAGTCGTCGCCGCCGCCGCCGACGAGGGAGTCGTTCGAGGCCGTGCCGAGGAGCGTATCGCCGAAGCTGGTGCCGATGGCGCCTTCGATCCCCGCGCCGCCGGCAATGACATAGTTCCGGCCGCCGCCGACGGTCTGCGTCGAGGCGAGGCCGAGGTTCGACAGCACGCCGGCGGTCACGAACGGCGAGACCGGGCTGAAGTCGAGCATGTCGGTGTCGGCGGCGTTGTCGGAGATTGCATCGGTGCCCGCCGTCAGGGCCGTGCCGTATTGGAAGCGGAAGACGTCCGAGCCGTCGCCGCCGGCGAGGGAGTTGTCGCCGTCGCCGCCGACGAGGGTATCGTTCCCCGCGGCGCCCATCAGGGTGTCGTTGCCGCCGAAGCCGTAGAACGTGTTGTTCGCGTCGTTGCCGACGATGGAGTCGGCGAACGGCGTGCCCCAGACCTGGTCGAAGACGCCGAAGAGCACGAGGTTCAGGCCGGCGATGATCGTTTGCTGGTCGGAGGCCGTCGCCACCTTGCCGGCGACGCGGGAGAGGTCGAGGGTGACGCCGGCGCCGAGCGCGGTGAGGTCCAGCACGTCGGTGCCGTGGCCGTAGGAATCGCGGAACGGTTCGTCGTCGCCGAGGCGGCGGACTTCGTCGAGGGTGACGACGAGGGTGCCCGTCGGGTTGGAGAGTTGGTAGCGGTCGTCGCCTTCTTCGCCGACGAGGATATCGCCGCCGAGGCCGGAGGTGTAGAGGACGTCGTTGCCGGTGCCGCCGAAACCCATGGCGGCGTTCGTGGACAGGCCGCGGAGCAGGTCGTTGTCGGAGTTGCCGGCGAGGAGGACGCCGGTGCCGCCGGTGGCGGTGAGCGTGTCGTTGTCGGCGCCGCCGTAGACGCGGACGCCGGTGCCGCCGGCGACGGTGAACTTGTCGCGGCCGCGCTCGCCGTAGGCGTTGACGTTCGTGCCGCCGGTGATGGTGAAGGTGTCGGCGCCGGTGAAGCCGTAGACGCTGAGGTCGCCGAGGACGGTGATGTTCGCGCCGCCGGCGACGGTGAACTGGTCGTCGCCGGCGAGTCCGTAGAGGGTGACGTTGTCGGCGCCGGCGGCTGCGAGCTTGTCGCTGCCGGCGTCGCCGACGAGGACGTTGCCGGAACCGGCGAGGGCGGTCAGCTCGTCGTCGCCGTCGCCGCCGTAGAGGTTGATGCCGAAGGCGCCGCCGGCGGCGACGATCCGTTGGTCGTCGCCGGAGCCGCCGTAGAGCGTGACGGCGGTGGCGATGCCGGCGGCGAGTTGGTCGTTGCCGGCGTCGCCGAAGAACCAGCCGTTGCCCCCGGTGACGGCGATGGAATCGCTGTCGGCGTTGCCGTGGACGACGACGTTCGAACCGCCGTTGACGAAGAAGTCGTCGTCGCCGTCGCCGCCGAAGAGCGTGACGCCGGTGCCGACGGACTTGAGGGCGAAGGTGTCGGCGCCCGCGCCGCCGTCGACGGCGATGGCGGAGCCGAAGTCGAGGAGGATGCCGTCGTCGCCGTCGCCGCCGTAGAGCGTGATCTGCGAGCCGCCCTGCACGACGAGGATGTCCTGGCCTTCGTTGCCGACGAGGACGATGTTGTTGGCGTCGGCGGTGGGGGCGACGATGGTTTCGTCCTGGTCGCCGCCGTAGAGCGTGACGGCGGTGTCGGAATTGGCGACGAGCCGGTCGCCGCCGTCGCCGCCGACGAGGACGGACCCTCCGGATTTCATGGCGTAGAGGTCGTCGTCGCCGTCGCCGCCGTAGAGGGTCACGCCGGTGCCGCCGGTCGCGACCATGGTGTCCTGGTCTTCGAGGCCGCGGACGACGACGTTCGAGCCGCCCGAGACGAGGATTTCGTCGTTGCCGGCGTTGCCGTTCACTTGCACGTCGGAGCCGCCGGCGATCTGGATGTCTTCGCCGCCGTCGCCGCCGTAGAGGGTGACGTTGTTGGCGTTGCCGGCGACGCTCATGTCGTCGTTTCCGGCGCCGCCGATGGCGGCGATGCTCGAACCGCCGGCGATGTCGAAGTTCTCGTCGCCGTCGCCGCCGTACAGAGTGACGGAGTCGCCGCCGAGGAGTTGGTAGTCGTTGCCGCCGGAGCCGCCGACGATGGCGACGTTCGAGGGGGAGCTGGTGAAGACCGAATCGCCGCCGGGGAGCGGGAGGGAGGCTCGCTCGCCGCCAAGGACGAATTCGTCGTCGCCGTCGCCGCCGTAGAGGGTGATGTTGGAACCGCCGACGACGAGGAACTGGTCGGCGCCGCCGTTGCCGGAGGCGACCGCGCCGTTGCTGCCGACGATGGCGAGATCGTCGCCATCGCCGCCGTAGAGGGTGACGGCGGCGGGCGAGCCGGCGGGGATGTTGACGGGGCCATCGGACGACGGGAGCGTGAAGCCGCCGGTGCCGGTGACGAGGGTGTCTTCGCCATCGCCGCCGTAGAGCGTGATGGAGCCGCCGGTGTTGGCGGCGACCATGACGTCCTTGTCGGCGCCGCCGGCGAGAACGATGTCGGTGCCGCCGGTGGCGAAGGCGACGTCGTCGCCCTCGCCGCCGTAGAGGGTGATGCCGGACCCGGCGCCGACGGTCATGGAATCGTTGTCGGCGCCGCCGTCGGCGAGGATGTTCGCGCCGGCGGCGGGGTCGAGCACGGTCGTGCCGCCGGTCGCGTTCGGCACGGTGGTCGGTTCGGCGGGATTGATGGCGAACTCGTCGTCGCCGTCGCCGCCGTAGAGCGTCACGGAACCGCCGGGGTTCGCGGCGACGAGTTTGTCGTCGCCGGCGCCGCCGACGGCGGCGGTGCCGGTCCCGCCGCCCGCGACGATCGTGTCGTCGTCGTCGCCGCCGTAGAGCGTGATGCCGGAGCCGGTGAGCGCGACGAGGGTATCGCCGCCGCCGTCGCCGACGAGCGAGACGTTCGTGCCCTGGGCGACGAGGGTGTCGGTGCCGGCGTTGCCGTGGGCGACGACGTTCGATCCGCCGGCGACGAGTGCGGTGTCGTCGCCGTCGCCGCCGTAGAGGGTGACGCCGTTGACGGAGCCGACGAGGATGGTGTCGTTGCCGGAATTGCCGAGGAGGGTGGCGTCGCCGGCCGCGGCGGTGCCGTCGCCGCCGACCACGACGACGTTGGAGCCGTTGGCGATGTCGATTTCGTCGTTGCCGTCGCCGCCGGAGAGCGGGGCGTTGTTCGCGGCGCGGGCGATGGCGTCGCCGCCGGCGCCGCCCTGGACGACGGCGCCGGTGGCGTCGCTGGTGAGTTGGAAGTCGTCGCCGCCGTCGCCGACGTAGAGCGTGACCGCGGGGGCGCGGGCGATGAGGGTGTCGCCGCCGCCGCC